>CAIOIZ010000065.1 GCA_903858475.1 uncultured Bacteroidota bacterium | reverse complement strand
TAAAGGGCATTAAGGTCTGCGTACTTGTTATACGCATTTGCTTTGAACGCTTCCATGTAACGATTTACTTCTAAAGCTTCTGAAGTTTTTCCTTTGCACATTCCAAGTTTGCCATCCCAAACTTCGGGTTGAACATATCTTTTTGTGAACATGGCGAGCGATTGACCATTGATGGTAATGCGCATGTTAATGGGGCATTCTCCGTTTTTTGTAGGACGGGATCTGTTGATGTAAAACATCAATCTGAAAGTTGTTTTTGACGACATAATAATTTTATCAAATGGCCCCCCATTTTGAGTACAAATTTGATGACAAAATCTCGAGTTGCAAAACGTCAAAACGAGACAGGACGCGACATTGAGCGACATACTGTGACGTAATTGGTGTTTTTTTGGATTACGTCACAAGTTGCAAAATAAATGTGTCGTTTTATGGCGTTTTAAGTCGTTTTCAGAGCCATATTTTTCCATAAAAAAACCCCGATTATCATTGATAATCAGGGTTTTAGCTTATTTCTTGTTAGAAATGATGCGGAGACTGAGGGATTCGAACCCTCGATACAGTTTCCCGTATACACACTTTCCAGGCGTGCTCCTTCAACCACTCGGACAAGTCTCCTTTAAAAAAGAGTGCAAATTTACACTCTTCTACCTGCCTACCGAAATTTTTATCTGCTTAGTGAAGGCCTTACCTCTTAAATAGCCCTCTTTCTTTTCTTATACCAAATTTCTTGTTAATCATCTGCCAATTGCAGCAATTAAAGTCGCCAAAACCTAGATTTGCATGAAAATTGAACTTCTCCTAAAAGCCAAAAATTAGGTTTAATTTTAGGCCAGATTAGTACTAAATAGTCAACCATGCAAAAAATTACATTTTTCCTATTCGCCACCATCTTTGCCCTGAGCAGCTTTGCCCAGCCAGGCAATCCTGTTAGCTGGACCTTTTCTGCCAAAAAACTAGCTGGAAATAAATATGAATTGAGAATGAGCGCCAATCTTTCAAAACCCTGGCATATCTATTCTCAAAAAACACCCGATGGCGGACCTGAACCTACCCAATTTACTTTTAATCCAAACGCTTTGGTGACCCATACTGGCACCCCCACAGAAAAAGGCAAACTCCAAAAAATTCATGATAAGAATTTTGGAGTGGATGTATTGTTTTATTCCAATAATGTAGATTTTCTACAAATCGTTACTGTAAAGGCTGCCATCAAAACCAATATCAGCGGAAAAGTATATTACATGGTTTGCGATGATAGCAAATGCCTACCACCAACAGAAGTACCTTTTAATATCGCTTTAAAATAAGTATCAATACCAATTGATGAAAAAACTACTCCTCCTATTTACTGCTTTTATTGGCTTTACTGCCCTCGCACAAGAAAAACCAGTGCAATGGACTTTCAGTACCATCAACGAAGGGGGTAAACAATATTTGCAATGCAAGGCACTTATCAATAAAGAAGTGCAATTGCTGAGTACGGCAGCAAATCCCGGACTGGAAGGGGTAAAAACCAGTTTTGAATTCGATAGCAATAGCGTCAAAAAACTTTCGGGTATCCCTATTAGTGATAATACAAGCATTTTAATTAAATCGGCCGCCCTCAATAATGCCGAAGTACAAGTATATACCGATTCAGTTACTTGGAAACAAGCAATTCTAGTATCGAAAGGGGATAGCTTTCGCATCAAAGGAAATATCAACTACTACACCCTCAAAGGCGATCAAGTAGAAACTTTTAGTGAACCCTTTTCGAAACAATTTATTGAAGAGGATAGTCCAGCCAACAGTGTTGGTAATACAAACAAAGCAGCTGGTCACTCTATATTGGGCTGGTTGATCGCTGGCCTCATCGCTGGCCTCATTGGATTTTTGACTCCCTGCGTTTATTCGCTGGTACCCGTTACTGTTAGCTTGTTTTTGAAAAGAAGCAAAACACCGGAACAAGGCAGAAAAAGTGCACTCTTCTATTCCTTTTCCATTGTAGTCATCTATACCCTTGTGGGTATTCTCTCTGTATTATTCGTACCACAGTCTACCTGGAATACCATCTCCACCAGTTGGGGCTTTAATATTTTTGTATTTCTCTTATTTGTAATTTTTGGCATCTCCTTTCTCGGCGCATTTGAAATTAGTTTGCCCGCCTCTTGGGCTACCAAACTCGATAGCAAATCAAGCTTCGGTAGCTATAGCGGCATTTTCTTTATGGCATTAACCTTAGTGGTGGTATCATTTAGCTGCACCGGTAATTTTGTTGCAAGCCTTTTGGGAATTGCTTCTAAAACAAATAAGTGGGCTGCTATTATTGGCATGACAGGCTTCGGATTAGGGCTGGCCTTGCCCTTTACCCTATTTGCCTTTTTTCCCTCTTGGTTAAAAGAAATCAGCAAGCCCGGCGGCTGGCAGAATTCTTTGAAAGTAAGTTTAGGTATTCTTGAATTGGCTTTGGCCATGAAATTCTTAAGCAATGCCGATGTACAATGGGGCACTTACTTTTTTTCAAGAGATATTTATCTATCACTCTGGATTGCCTTATTTGCTTTTCTAAGCATTTATTTATTGGGCGGCTTTCGCATGAAACAGGATAGCGAATTGCCCAAAAACGATTGGGACAAAGCCTATATCCCTATTCCAAGATTTTTCTTTGCACTAGCTTCATTGGCATTTACTATTTATCTGATACCAGGCTTATGGGGTGCTCCCTTGAATAAAATCAGTGGACTGCTTCCTCCCTATGGTACACAGGAATATACAGGTGCTACGATGAGCAGTTCAAAACCTGTTGACAAAGCAACTACTTATACTATACAACCAACCAAGTATTATAATGACTTAATAAGAAATGAATCGGCTGCTGCTAAAAATGCAGAACTGGTTACTTTCTTTGATTATGATGAAGCCATGGCTGCAGCTAAAGAACAAGGCAAGCCATTGATGATTGATTTCACTGGCATTGTTTGTCCGAATTGTAGAGAATTTGAAAATCGGGTGTGGACACAACCAGAGGTAATGGATCGAATGAAAAATAAATTTGTGGTAGCTTCCCTCTTCGAAGACTTTACGGCTGAATTGCCCGATGCAGAAAAAATATTTTCCCCTTTACTAGATAAAAAATTAGAAACGGTTGGCGATCGTTATAAGGAACTTTCAATGAAACTAACTGGCGGCATTTCACAACCCAATTATGTATTTCTAAATCATACTGGAAGCAAATTAGCGGATAAGGGTTACGGCTATGATGATATACAAAAAAATGGACCTTCCGATTTTGTAAAACACATGGACCAGGTACTCGAAAATTTTAGAAAGAAATAATAGCCTATTAAGCACAAACTAACTCCATTTTCATACTTCTGCTTCCCTTCACCAATAATTGTGTATGCTCAAATTGCTGTGCTGCTAACCAGTCTTTTGCTTCTACTGAATTGTTGAAATTGATATAAGAATGTTGAATTTTTGAATAATCACCTCCTACTAATACCACCGCCTTCCAGTTGTATTTTCCAATGACCTCGAGTATGGCGGCGTGTTCCTGTAAACTCTCCTCCCCTAATTCCATCATGCCGCCCAAGAGTAATACTTTATCCTGTCCATCCATTTTTGCAAAATTTTCAATGGCAGCTGTCATACTGCTTGGATTTGCATTGTAAGCATCAAGAATTATTTTATTTGTCCCCTTTGAAATTAATTGACTCCGGCTATTATCAGGTGTATATTGCTCAAGTGCTGATTTTATTTTTTCTTCGGGTACTTTAAAATATTTACCAACGGTAACGGCTACCAGCACATTCGGTAAATTATAGGCGCCTACTAATTTCGTTTTGATTATACCGATTTGCGTACCAGCTTGCATTTCCACTTCCAGCAAGCCACTACTATCCTTTACAATTCCAGTAACAGTGGCATCATGGGTGCCATAGGTAAATAGGTGGGGAATGCCTGCGCTCATTGTTTGCAGATAATCATAATCCCACATCACAAAGGCAGTGCCCTCATTACTGCGTAAAAAATCATAGAGCTCCCCCTTGCCCTTGCGAACGCCTTCTACCCCGCCAAATCCTTCTAAGTGTGCCTTGCCGCAATTATTGATAATTCCATGCGTAGGCAATGCATATTGGCAATAACTGGCAATCTCCTGCTGGTGATTAGCACCCATTTCAATCACAGCTATTTCGGCATCTTTTTTAATAGAAAGAATGGTAAGTGGAATACCGATATGGTTGTTGAGATTACCAATAGTAGTATACGTTTTATAAGTTGTGCGTAGCACTTCATGTAGTAACTCTTTTGTAGTGGTTTTGCCATTACTACCAGTAATTGCAATAAAGGGAATAGTAAATTGTTGGCGATGGTGTAAAGCCAATGCTTGCAAAGTTGTCAATACATCGTTTACAACAAGTATACGATCATTGTTAGCAGCTACTACTTCATCTACAATCGCATATGCAGCACCTGCTTCTAATGCTTGCAGGGCGAATTGGTTTCCATTAAATTGGGGGCCCTTTAAAGCAAAAAATAAATCTCCTTCTTTTAATTTCCGAGTATCCGTTTGAATAGAGGGATATTGCAAGTACAGCTGATAGATTGTTTCGATTTGCATAGTCAAAAATAAGTTAGTTCTTTTCAATTAAAAAGGCTTTCAAGAAATACTGCTAACTAGTACTATGCAGGAAAGGAGTAAAATGCAGTAAATAGCCGGCGCTATTGTATTTTTACAAAAACAAATCAATCCCATTGCCCAATACCGTATTATTATTGACCCCTCCATTTACGCAGCTGAATACACCCTATCCAGCTACGGCGTATCTGAAGGGTTTTTTAAATACACGCAAAATCAGCTCCTTTCAATCCGATCTGGGTATTGAAGTAACACTGGCAGTTTTTTCTGCAGCTTCCTTGCGAAATTTATTTCAACAAGCAACAAATCGGGCTGCTGATTACAGCGAAAATGTACAACGCATCATTCAGTTACAAGCAGATTATATCAATAGTATTGATGCCGTCATTCAATTCTTACAAGGGAAAAATCCTACACTAGCACATTTTATTGCCAATCGGAATTTTTTACCCGAAGCTGCTCGGTTTGCCCAAACAGATGAGATGACCCATGCTTTTGGTAGCATGGGTGTACAGGATAAAGCAAAGCATTTGGCAACGCTATACCTGGAAGACCTCAGTGATTTTATCAAGGAAACTATTGATCCGCATTTTGGCTTCAGTCGCTATGCCGAAAGATTGGGCCGCTCGGCCAACCATTTCGATGAACTATACCAGGCATTGCAACAACCACTTAGCTATATTGACCAATTGATGATTGAGCGCCTTTCGCAACACATCGCTAATACAGCACCATTATTGGTTGCTATTTCAGTACCCTTTCCAGGTAATTTATTCAGCGCCTTTCGCTGTGCCCAATGGGTCAAACAAAACCATCCTTCTATTAAATTGTGTATGGGAGGTGGATTCCCCAATACCGAATTACGAACGGTAAAGGATATACGCGTTTTTGAATTTTTCGATTTCATCACGCTCGACGATGGCGAAGCGCCCTTGGAGAACCTACTGGCCTATATTGAAAATAAAATTCCCGCCAGCGAATTAAAGCGCTGCTTTCTACTCGCTGATGGGGCTGTGCAATACATCAACAATAGCAATTGCCGTGATTATAAACAAGCTGAAACTGGCACTCCCGATTACGGCGACCTTTTATTGAATGACTATATCTCTGCCATCGAAATATTGAATCCCATGCACCGACTTTGGAGTGATGGCCGATGGAACAAACTAACGATGGCGCATGGTTGCTATTGGGGCAAATGTACTTTCTGTGATATCTCCCTCGATTATATCAAAAATTACGAGCCAATTGCCGCCAATATGCTCTGTGATAGAATGGAAACATTGATTGCTCAAACAGGAGTAAATGGTTTTCATTTTGTAGATGAAGCCGCTCCGCCCTCTTTAATGAAGGCCCTTAGCCTGGAAATCATCAAAAGAAAACTGACGGTTAGCTGGTGGACCAATATCCGCTTTGAAAAAAACTTCAGCAAAGACCTTTGTTTATTATTAAAAGCAGCAGGATGTATTGCTGTATCTGGAGGATTGGAAGTAGCTTCTGATCGATTACTGGCCCTGATTGACAAAGGCGTAACAGTAGCACAGGTGGCGAAAGTAAACCGCAATTTCACGGAGGCTGGCATTATGGTACATGCCTATTTAATGTATGGCTTTCCTACTCAAACTGCACAAGAAACCATCGATTCGCTGGAAATGGTTAGGCAATTATTTAAAGCCGGCGTTTTACATTCCGGTTTCTGGCATCAGTTTACCATGACTGCCCATAGCCCCATTGGCAGAAACCCCGAAAAATTTGGGGTAAAAGCCATCCTACCTTCTATTCCCAGTTTTGCTGATAACGATGTTATTCACGAGGACCCTACTGGTACCGACCATGATAGTTTTAGTTTTGGACTAAAGAAATCGCTGATTAACTACATGCATGCAATTGGCTTAGAGGAACCCCTGCACAAATGGTTTGAGGTAAAAGTGCCACGTACTAAAATAGACCCCGACTTTATTGTGAATGCCTTATTAGAACCAACATTGATCAGCAATAAACCCAATACAAAAATTGTTTATTTAGGGCAAGCTCCCTCGCTTCAATTGATTACCAAGAGTAAAAAAGGACAGCATTGGGAATTGGCACAATTGGCATTTGAAAACAGGAAAGAACACATCGAAATTAAAGTAGATAAAGAAAAAGGACAATGGCTAGCCAAGCTATTACCACAACTATCCGTGGAGCAAGACCATCAATGGACCCTCGCTGAAGTAAAAACAAATTACGAAGCGGCAGGGCTGGAAGACTTTGAATTGTTTTGGGATAATAAACCGGTGAACACTTTAAACAAAGTAGGGTTACTACATTTATAAAATCGTTTATTCATTGCAGTTACATCCAACAAAAAACCCTTCAATTACTTGAAGGGTTTTTTTTGAATAGTATATAAATTATTTTTTACCTTTTTTTCCTTTGCGAGCATTTTGCTTGCGCTTGCCGAAGATATTGCCTTCTTTAAAGCCAGGACCTTCTGGAGGGCCTAAATAAGATTGAGCACAACGGAAACCAACTGTACTAGCCGATTGCCATTCTTCCATAAAGCGACGTGATCCTGGAGACAACCAATAAGGTCTATCGTTCCAGCTACCGCCTTTAATTACCCTGCTCTCATCACTGATTAAAGAAGAAACACCATAACCATAATATACGCCGCTTGCGCTGTCACCATCCATGTAGTTGATAACATTGTTGCGTTGATAATTAGATCTTGATTTTACTTCATCATCAGAAATATCAGTTTTTTTCAAGCGACCCATGCTATCTCTTTCGTACTCACCACTAGCGTTCTTATAGTATTTCTGGAATTTGTTTCCACGGAAATAGTTGAAGTCTTGCCCATCAGAAGGAGTCATTGGTCTGTAAACGTCTTGTACCCACTCGCTCACGTTACCACTCATATTGTACAAACCGAATGCATTGGGATAAAATGCTTTCACATCACCAGGGATAGCAGCACGGTCATTCAAACCACCAGCAACACCCATGTTATCTCCACTTCCTCTTTTGAAGTTAGCCAAGAATTTACCCTGCCAGCTACCGCGACGATTGTCTCTTAAGCCATTGGGATTATTGCTCCAGCTATAAATTTGTTGATTGCTCATTAATTCCTCACCACTGCCTTTTTCTTTTTTACGAGGAGAAGGGTTTTGATCCAACATACCATAAGCAGCATATTCCCACTCTGCTTCTGTAGGAAGGCGATAACCCATATTAAGAATACCATCTTCCATTCTTGCAACAGTACGTGGTTTACCATTTACATCTTTTGGAAGGTTTTTAGAATTCTTTGGTTTGCCCTTGCCTTGAATCATATCTGGATTCAGTAAATAAGCTTCTGTATTGAAAGAACCATCGGCACCGGCTCCTTTTAATTCTTTTTTTATAGCATCTTTTTTCAGATATCCCTTTTTTTGCAGACTCAATTCATTTACCCTATCTGTTCTCCAGATACAAAAATCATGTGCTTGCCTCCAAGAAACACCCACTACAGGATAATAATTATAAGAGGGGAAACGGAAATAATATTCTACATAAGGCTCATTATAGGCCAATTCTTCTCTCCATACTAAGGTATCAGGAAGTGCTTTTTTTAAGATAGCTGTATCGCCACTGAAAACATTTTCTAACCAGTATAAATATTCACGATAGTGAACGTTGGCTACTTCTGTTTCATCAATAAAAAAGGAAGGCACCGTAATTCGACGTGGAATATTATTCCAATCACCCATTACATCCTCGTCTTTTGCACCCATGGTAAAAGTACCACCTTGCACAAATACCAAACCTGGACCAGCTTTTGGATACTTCATTTTTGAAACATGGTAATTGCCCATATTCTTGTCATCATAATTCCATCCTGTTACAGAGGATTTAGTCGACTTCTTCTTAAATAGACCGCCGTTCTTACATGAACTCAAAGAAATGGCCGCGGCAGCCAGGATTATCAGATTTTTACCTGAAAAAAAATTTTGCATGTGCGTTCGTTTTGCAAATGGATTAACGAAATGTTTTCTTTTTTATTGTACAGGGGTCTGCACAGGGCTGCAATATAAATACTTTATAGCAAACAGGGCCACTTGTTGCTCATTTTTATACTGCTTACGCCTATTTTTGTTATGGCCTGAAAAAATTATACTACCATATCGCCCGTTTCGGATTTTTATTGTGCAGCCCTTTGTTAATAAATGCACAAAGAAGCTATAAGCCTAACTCGGTATTAGCTGCTGGCGACTGGTATAAAATTGCTGTTACAAAAGAAGGCGTATATAAAATTGACCGCTCCTTTTTAAACAGTCTAGGAATCAACACCAATAATCTCAGTAGCAATAGCATTCATCTTTATGGCAATACTGGCCAAATGCTCGAGGAGAACAATGCCCTGCCAAGAATGGATGATTTAACAGAGAATGCCATTCAGGTGCAGGATGGAGGAGATGGTATTTTCAATAATACAGATTACTTTATTTTTTATGCCCCTGGCCCAGATTCCTGGATATCAGATACTGGTAATGCGGGATTTAAACATCGTAAAAATATTTATAGTAATCAGTCCTTTTACTATATCAATATCAACAGTGCAATCAATGGCCAACGAATCGTTGGTACTTCCATAGCCAACCCCAATATCTCAATTACCAACTATGATGCTCGGTATTTTCATGAATTAGATACAGTCAATTTTTTAAATAGTGGTAGAGAATGGTATGGTGAAGAGTTTGCCAATTTACCTGGGAGAATGTTGAGCACCTCTTTTCCAGTAGACATTCCTGGCTTGGGCAATGGGCCAGTCAAATTAACTTCTTCTGTAGTAAGTAGAACCATTGGAACCTTTAGCCGCTTTGATGTAAAAGCCAATGGGCAACAAGTTTTACAACACAATATAGCGTTTACAGGTACGGGTAACTATGACCCCTTTGCGGTTGCAGCTATACAAAGCACGGTTTTCAATCAAAGCGGCAGTAGCCTAGTTATTCAATATAATTATTTACCCGGTACGCCTACTGCACAGGGATGGCTCAATTGGTTTGAAATTCAGGCCAGGGCCAATCTCAATATGCAAGCTGTCAACTGTTTCAGTTTCCGCGACTGGCAGTCGGTAGCGGCGGGTAATATTGGCCGATTTACCCTTCAAAATGCAACAGCCAATGTGCAAGTTTGGGATGTAAGTTCAGTCACCCAGCCGCTGGCTATGACAGTTCAAATGGTGGGCAACGACCTACAATTTACAAACCACTGTGATGTTTTGCACGAATACCTGGCATTTTCCCCTGCTGCGTTTTCATCGCCCTTGGCTATTGGAAAAATAGCCAATCAAAACCTGCACAACAGCACGGTAAAAGATTTGTTAATTATCACCTATCCATCGCTGTTAGTAGAAGCCCAGCGACTGGCCAATCATCATATACAACAAGACAATCTACGTGTAGAGGTGGTAACTACCGATCAAGTGTATACGGAATTTTCATCCGGAAGCCAGGACCCAGTAGCCCTACGCGATTGGGTGAAAATGTATTTTGACAAAGCAACCAGTGATACCAATAAAATGCCCCGTTATTTATTGCTATTAGGAGATGCCAGTTTTGATTATTTGAACCGGATAGGCAATAATACCAATTTGGTTCCCTGCTGGGAAAGCCCCAATTCTTTAGAACCATTGTCCACTTATACTTCTGACGATTTTTTTGGATTTCTAGAGGATGGAGACGATATCGGCAACCCTGCCCACTTAAATTTATTAGACATTGGTATCGGACGAATTCCTGCTCGCAATATAGCCGAAGCAAAAGCCATCGTTGACAAGATTATCGGGTATTCTTCATCGTTAGGTGCCTGGCGCAATGAAATAAGTTTTATTGCCGATGATGAGGACGGCAATCTTCATTTACAAGATGCCGAATCGGTAGCAGCCACTGCAGGGGTGCAAGCTCCCTTGTTTCATCAAAATAAAATCTATTTGGATGCCTATCAACAAGAAAGCAATACTGGGGGCAACCGTTACCCTGCAGCCAACAACGCAATAGACAATAAAATGTATGCGGGCAACCTGATATGGAACTACAATGGACATGGCAATAGCCTCCGATTAGCAGAGGAAGTTGTAGTGGATGCCGACATTGTGAATGGATGGAAAAACGAAAATAAATTACCACTCTTTATCACGGCCACCTGCGATTTCGCTCCTTATGATAACCCTTTTCAAAACACGCTCGGAGAAAATATACTATTAAGGCCGAAGACTGGCGCCATTGCATTGCTGACCACTACCAGGCCAGTATTTGCCTATAGCAATCGCATTATCAATGCCAATTATTTACAAGTAGCCCTGGCAGTTAAAAATGATGGTAGTTACAATTCTTTGGGCAGTTCCTTTAAAAATGCCAAAAACCTAACCTACCAACAATCACCCGATATATTAAATAACAGAAAATTCAGTTTGCTGGGCGATCCAGCTCTTACCCTTGGCTACCCTGTGTACAAAGTGCAAACCGATTCTATCAATCACAGGGCTGTTGGATTGTTACCAGACACTTTACTGTCGCTGGGCAAGTACAGTATAGCCGGAAGGGTGCTAGACGCCAACGGGCAATTTTTATCTAGCTATAACGGCACCGTATATACGACCATCTTCGACAAAGTACAAAGCATTAATACCTTAGGCAATGACCCTGGAAGCCCGGTTACTAGTTTTTCATCGCAGCAAAATATTTTGTATAAAGGAAAGGCCAAAGTAACCAATGGCTTATTCAGTGTGTCTTTCATTGTACCCAAAGACATTCAATATAATTATGGCGCCGGTCGAATTAATTATTATATAGAAAACGGGGACAAAGATGGCAATGGAACTCATACTAATATTGTGATAGGAGGCATTAATCCACTTGCCATAGACGATAAGGAAGGCCCTAGCATACGCGCATGGGTAAACGATGAAAAATTTATTAACGGGGGTGTATGCAACGAAATGCCATTACTGATTGTCCGTTTAAAAGATAGTTCGGGAATCAATAGTTCCGGACTGGGTATTGGACACAATATTACTGCCCAGGTCGACAATGATAACCGGCAGCTCTTTGATCTGAATGATTTTTATGAGGCAGATAGGGATAGTTACCAATCTGGAACAATCCACTTTCAATTGCCCAAACTCAGTCCAGGCTGGCATAGTATAAGAATAAAAGCCTGGGATGTATTCAATAATTCCAGTGAATATGTACTGGAACTGATGGTAGCCAAAGAGGAGGATCTTACCATTAGCCATGTGTTGAATTATCCCAATCCCTTTACTACCAAGACCAGCTTTTGGTTCGAGCACAATCAACCCGGCGAAAACCTGCAAGTACATATTCGTATTTTCACGGTATCAGGAAAATTGGTAAAAACCATTCAGGAAACAATAAATACAGAAGGAAATCGTTCATTTGGGGTGGAATGGGATGGTAAAGATGAATATGGGGAAAAACTGGGTCGGGGGCTGTATATTTACCAATTAGTGGTGTTGCATAGACGCAAAAAAGCAGCTACCTTTGGAAAAATGGTGCTTTTTTAAAAAAAAAATTAACAAGAACTTATAAATTAGTTGTTGAATTCAGGAAAACCCCTATTTTTACATTTCGAACAAACCAAAAACTTAAACGCTTATTGAGGTAATATCTACCTAACCAAGACAAATCAAAACGCATGAAACAAGTAACTTTGAAACTAACTGCCTTAGTTATGTTACTGGGAGGAGCCTTTTCTGTAGCCAATGCCCAGACAACAACAAACATTAATGTAGTAACTACAGCCGTACCATTTTTACGTATATCACCTGATGCTCGTAGTGGTGCTATGGGAGATGTAGGTATCGCAACTTCTGCTGATGCCAACTCAAACTTCTGGAATTTAGCAAAAACGCCATTTGCAACTAACAAAGCTGGTGTTGCTGCTACTTATACTCCATGGTTGAAAGACCTGGGATTGAATGATGTTTATTTAGCTTCTTTGGCTGGATACTACAAATTAGACGAATCACAGGCTTTATCTGCTTCTGTTAGATATTTCAGCCTTGGTAATATTCAATTTACTGATAACCTTGGAAATGACATTAGTAAATTCCGTCCTCGTGAATTTGCAGTTGACTTGGGTTATTCAAGAAAACTGTCTTCTAAATTAGCATTGGGTGTGGCTTTACGCTATATCAATTCTAACCTCGCCACTGGTACAATCAATGGCAGTTCTTACAAAGCTGGTTCTTCTGTAGCAGGTGACTTACACTTGTTCCATAATGGAGCTAAAGAAAATGGTGAAGGATTTAACTACGGTGTTACTTTGAGTAACCTGGGTGCTAAAATTTCTTACACTAGCGATG
>CAIOIZ010000064.1 GCA_903858475.1 uncultured Bacteroidota bacterium | reverse complement strand
TCATCCAATAATAATATATCTGGATTACCAAATAAAGCCTGTGCCAACAAAACCCTCACTTTTAAGTTGGAAGGTATTTCCTTCATTAAGCTTTGATGATATTCGTCCTTTACGCCTAATTCGCTTAGAAAAGTAGCTGCATCACTCTCGGCAGTATAGCCGCCCATTTCGCCAAATTCAGCTTCCAAATGACCCGCTTTGAGACCATCTTCCTCCGTAAAATCCTCTTTCATGTAAAGCGCATCTTTCTCATGCATGATGTCCCACATTTTTTTATGGCCCATCAACACTGTATTCAATACAGTTACCTCATCAAAGGCAAATTGATTTTGATTCAAGGTAGCCATGCGTTCTCCTGGTGTAATGTCAACCGTTCCCTTATTGGGTTCAATTTCACCACTCAGGATTTTTAAGAAAGTAGATTTCCCTGCACCATTGGCACCAATGATACCATAGCAGTTACCCTTGATGAAATTGATATTCACTTCATCAAACAGAACCCTTTTGCCATAAGCCAGGGTGATATTATTTGCACTAATCATAATTGTAAAAAAGTGTGCAAAGATAGCTAGTTCAGGGGGATTTCAGCAAGCCAATTTTAAATTTAAGACTATCACTGTCAGGCGAAGGAATGGAAGGCAAATAAGAGGTTTCCTTTGATTTTACCCAAAACGAGCATTGATGCATAAAATCCAAGCATTACATAAAGATTTGAGTTAAAATATTTTAACAGGATTTAACTGTGTAAAAGACAAAATTCTTACATCCTGATACCTATACATCAAAATTTAAAAAATGAAACATTCCACCTTAATTCTCGCATTATTTTTATTTCAATTTGCCAAAGCTCAGGATACTTCCCGGGCGGATGCCAAACTTACAGCAGCCACGGTTTATTTTGGCTATGGTGCTGAATTAACCAATGAAACCTCTTTAAAGGTTAATTCAAGTACCAAGCAAATTATCATTAGCCAGCTTAGCACTTCACTGGATCCCAATAGTATACAGATAAGCGTACCCGAAAATGTGGTATTGCTTTCCCAAAATTTTATGGTCTTTACTCCTACTGTACCAGTGATTGTAAACCCAATGGTAAAAAAATGGCAGGACAGCATCCTTCTTTTTCAAAAAGAACAGGCCAAAAATGATAACCAGTCAGATATAGAAAATACCATTCTGGAAAAAACTGGAAGAATGATTGAATTGACCATTGCCAAAACAGATTCCAGGGCCATTAGTGGGGATGATGCGTTAAAATTGATCAATTATTATTCAGCAAAAATCGAAAAAGCAAAGTCCAATTTATTTCAATTGAAATTGGCTCGAAATGTATTGTCAGAGCAAATAACAGTACTTCAAACAAAAATTAATGAAGATTTATACAAACCGGTTAAGCCTGTTAAATCATACGGACAATTGATCATGCAAGTAACCTGTACACAGACAGAAGAGATTCCCGTTGCATTTAGTTATTTCACCAATAATGCTGGCTGGACTCCTCAATATGATGTAAGGGTTAATTCAAAAACCAACGAAATTAAATTGGTGTACAAAGCGGCCGTTTCTCAAACAACGGGTATTGATTGGAAAAAAACTAAACTAACCTTAAGTACAGGCAACCCAAGTTGGGGAGGCACCCCTCCTATTTTAGATCCTTATTACTTGAAATTATATGTTCCAGAGATATACAAGTCATTACAAGGAAAAGTCTCGGGCATTGATTTGGATGATGTAAAACTGGCTGAAGTGGTAGTAACATCTGCCTATGGCACAAAAAAAGAAAAAAGGTCTTTAGCAGCAAGTGTGCAAACAATTCAACCATCCACTTTGCAACAACATACCACCCTCTCCGAATCGCAATTGAATACCAATTTTGAAATTGATTTGCCCTATGATATCGAAAGCAATGGTCAAATACAAAGTGTGACTATCAAAGAAGAGAAAATCAATGCCAGTTTGCAGAATTATGCCATCCCTAAATTGGACAGAGATGCTTATTTGATGGCTGCTATCAGCGATTGGGAATCCTTGAATTTGTTGCCTGGCAATGCCAATATTATTATGGACAATACCTATTTAGGCAAATCATTTATTGATGCCAATAGCACTGAGGATACTTTAAAATTATCCTTAGGAAAAGACAGAAGGCTTTCTATTGAGCGTAAATTGATGAAAGACTTCACCAGTACCAAAACAAATGGCAATAATACCAAGCAAGTATTTACCTATGAAATAACCTTAAAAAATAATAAGAAAACAGATTTAGAGGTTTTATTGAAAGACCAATACCCTATTAGCATGGTGAAAGAAATAGAAACCAAATTGGAGGATGATGGAGCAGCAACAGTAGATAGTGAATTGGGTATTCTTAGTTGGACACTTAAGCTAAAGCCTGGGGAAAGTAAAAAAATACGGTTTAGTTATATAGTAAAGTACCCTAAGGACAAAAAAGTAGAAGGTTTATAAAAAAAGGCCACCCAAAAAGGGTGGTTTTTTTATTAGCACAACTAAGTTAATTTTGCCCCATGTCAATCGTAAAAGAAATACAGTCCTCCGTTATTAGAAGTTTAAATAGTTTGTTTAATCAAAGTTTTACTGAAAAAGACTTTCAGGTAAACCAGATCAAACAGGAATTTGAAGGAGACTATACCGTGGTAATGTTTTCATTGGTTAAAACCTTGAAATTATCACCTGATGCCCTAGGCAATCAATTGGGCAATCACCTCGTAACAAATAATACGCATTTATTTGCAGCCTATAATATCATCAAGGGGTTTTTAAACCTAACTGTTACTGATGTCTATTGGGCAGGCATATTGCAAAATAATTATCAGCATGCCTCCTATGGTAAGCAATTGCCAAATGGCAAAAAAGTAATGGTGGAATATTCATCTCCCAATACCAATAAGCCCTTGCACCTTGGGCATCTGAGAAATAATTTTTTAGGTTGGTCGGTAGCAGAAATTTTAAAGGCCAATGGTTATGATGTAGT
>CAIOIZ010000063.1 GCA_903858475.1 uncultured Bacteroidota bacterium | reverse complement strand
CCAGTTACCACTCGGCAGTATGCCTGTTACAAAGTTGCGGCTACTCTGTAGCCGGGTACATCATGGATGCATGCCTGTTACAAAGTTGCGGCTACTCTGTAGCCAGTTACCACTCGGCAGTATGCCTGTTACAAAGTTGCGGCTACTCTGTAGCCGGGTACATCATGGATGCATGCCTGTTACAAAGTAGTGGCTACCCTTTAGCCGATTGCATAGTTAGTACTACTAGTTGTTACAAAGTTGCGGCTTATTTGTAATCGCTTGCATTGATAGTACTGTAACAAAGTAATGGATCCGTGGGCGTTGGTAACTTAGTAATGAACTTTTATTACAAGTGTTGCAAGCACTCTATATCTCACCGCGTAATAATTTGAAAAGTTTCAATATTATGATGAGTATTCTTTTTGTAATACAATCACAATTTAAAAGGTACACAGCTCCGTAGGAGCGCCCTCTTTGTAACACGAAAAACAGTTAAGAAGTCGGCTCCAGCGGAGCCGCAACTTAATTGCACATTCATTGCAAATTGGTTACTTGTTTCCTATAAAAATCAAAGAACTACAAATTGATTGACAACAATATTTTCTCTTCCTCTCTATTATTCTGCCACCATTTCTGGCTCAGCTGATTTTGATTTTACCTCAAAATCTTTCATGTTCTTCAATTCACCCTGCATATCATATTGACCGAAAGATAAAATGGCCTTTAAACGCCATAATAAAAACGCATCTCCAGTGGTGTCCTTTGCTTTATTCAAAAATTGATTGATGATTTTGGAGGCTTTCTGCCAATCTTTGGTAATGAATTTTTTTAATTCCACATCGTAGAAATCTACCTCTTGCTGAATTAATTTTTTCCCTCCTTCCAACAACCTCACCGCCTTGTTCTCATTACAAATTCTTGTCCACTCATCTGGCTCCACTTCAAATTCGCTCAAGGTGATTTCTCTGGCTAATTTTTTCGCTTTCAAAAATTCCTTCGCAGGAATGGTATGCAACCATTCAGGATAAAATATATTTCCCTTCTCATTGAAAAAAGGAAGATTGTTCAAGTATAAAATGAAAATCCTACCGGCGTATTCTTTAAACTGACTCATGAACCAATAATAACCACTTACATCATGCTTATTAGCAGCAGCCCAAATCCATATAAATTCTTCTTCATTGCTTGCAAGCCTTTCTTTCAATTGCGCTACCAACGCAGTATCATCTACTTCTTCTGCTCCTGGCTTTATTTCAAAATCACCACCCGTTAATACTTCCTGCCACCATTGCTTACGGGCATCCATACCCTCTGCTGTAAATATATTTACCAAGGGGCCTACTGCATAATCATCTTTTACTTGAAATATTTCAGCAGCAAAACTTTCATCCATCTCCATCGCTGCATTTAAAACAGGTTTATCGGCTTCGTTAAAAACTATATGTATCATAATTTATCTTGAATTGTAATGTTAATCATTCATTGCTGGTCATTTAAACAGATTCTTCAATCAAGTCCAATTCTACTTTCAAATTGTCGATAATAAAATCCTGCCTCGATGGCGTATTGTTGCCCATATAATATTCCAGTAATTGTTGAATATGTGTATCGGGTAATAACATCACCGGTTGCAGCTTTATATCATGATTGATAAAGCCTGCAAATTCATCCGGACTAATTTCTCCCAATCCCTTGAATCGAGTAATCTCAGGTTTATTGCCTAATTTTCTAATAGCTGCTTGTTTCTCTGATTCATTGTAACAGTAAATGGTTTCTTTCTTATCTCTTACCCTAAACAAAGGCGTTTCTAAAATATACACATGCCCATTCTTAATTAAATCGGGGAAGAACTGTAGGAAGAATGTCATCAACAAAAGCCGAATATGCAAGCCATCCACATCGGCATCCGTAGCAAAAACAATATTGTTGTAGCGCAAACCTTCATAACCTTCTTCTATATTCAATGCATGTTGCAATAAATTGAATTCCTCATTTTCATACACTACTTTTTTGGTAAGCCCAAAACAGTTCAGGGGCTTGCCTCTTAAACTGAATACAGCCTGTGTTCCCACATTGCGTGCCTTGGTTATACTGCCACTGGCACTATCTCCCTCGGTAATAAAGATGGTGCTTTCTCTTGCTTTTTCTAGGATGGTGTCTTTGTCCTTACCACTTGGTTCGTCATTCAAATGAAACTTGCAATCCCTTAATTTCTTATTATGTAGATTGGCCTTCTTTGCACGTTCATTGGCCAGTTTACGTATACCCGATAATTCTTTTCTTTCTCTTTCGTTTTGTTCAATGCGTTTTTTTAGTGCCTCGGCAGTAGCAGGATTGCGATGTAAGTAATTATCCAATTCCTTCAAGAGAAAATCGCCTACAAAATTCTTCATGCTTGGCCCCCCTTCACACACAATGAATGAACCTAGTTTGGTTTTGGTCTGACTTTCAAATACAGGCTCCTGTACCCTTACACTAACCGCCGCGCAGATACTGCCTCTGATATCAGCAGCATCATAATCTTTTTTGAAAAAATCGCGAATGGTTTTTATATAGCCTTCTCTAAATGCAGCTAAGTGGGTACCACCTTGCGTTGTAAATTGTCCGTTGACAAAACTGTAATATTCCTCGCCATAAGTGCCTTCGTGCGTGATGGCCACTTCAATGTCTTCTCCCACTAAATGAATGATGGGATAACGAATTTCATCCATATTGGTTTTCCTTTGCAGCAGGTCGAGTAAGCCATTCTTGCTTACATATTTTTTCCCATTCAGGTTCATTACCAATCCTGCATTCAGGTAGCAATAATTCCAAAATTGATTATCGAGGTATTCGTTTACAAAATGGAAATTTTTAAAAACCGTTTCATCTGGAATAAAAGTGACCAATGTGCCATTATCTTCTGTGGTCTTGGTTTCCTTGTATTCCTTGATCAATACACCTTTTTCAAATTCGGCGGTTTTTTCCTTGCCCTCTCTAAAGGCAGTTACTTTAAAATATTGACTTAAGGCATTAACGGCCTTGGTACCCACACCATTTAGTCCCACACTTTTTTGAAATGCCTTGCTATCGTATTTTGCCCCGGTATTGATTTTACTTACAACATCTACTACTTTTCCTAGGGGAATACCACGACCAAAATCGCGCACCGTGATGGTTTTGCCTTCAATGTTAACATCTATGTGTTTGCCATAGCCCATGGTATGTTCATCGATACAATTATCCAATACTTCTTTGAGCAAAACATAAATGCCATCATCTGGAGAGGAGCCATCACCCAATTTGCCAATATACATCCCCGGACGGAGGCGTATATGCTCTTTCCAATCAAGACTTTTAATCGAATCTTCGGTGTAATCAAATAAATTTTTCTCTGCCATACTGCATCGCTTTTGGAGCAACGGCAAATATAACTTAGCACCTAAAAAAAACGAGTTGCTACTTATGAACAATTGTTGATAAAAGTTAGATGAAAGTTGGAGGTTGGATGTTGGAGATTGGGTGCATTGCGAATTGGAAAGTAGTAAGATTTAAGTAGTAAGTAGTAAGAAAATGCACAGGCGCTCTAGAGAACATTGGTGTTTCTTGATTATAATTAGTTCAACTATTGAATTTTTCAACCATATTCAACCCCTAAACCCCTTAACCTCTATCTCAACCTTAACCTCCAACTTCCAACCTCTAAACCTCAAACTCCTGTTAAAAACTTCCCAAAGAAGTCGATATTTTTCTGATTTACGAATATTCTCGTATTTTTGAGGGGTACTGGAACTGGTCGGGTTTTAATTGGTCATTTCCACCTTTTTATTATTTTAAATTAATTACAATTAACTCAAGCCAATGAAACATTTTTTTATCCCAATTTTTTCTTTGATGAGTTTGGCCAGTATGGCGCAAACACCCGTTATTAGTCAGGCGATAATAACTACCAAAACCAATATTATAGTTCCTGAAAACGACGACGATTCTCCTGGTCCGATGCAAGGCCCCAATGGCGAAGAGGTAAGAATCATGCGCATGGGTGGCGAGGGTGAAACAAAATCAACCACTACTTTAAAAGGTGATTTCGTTAAAACATTTTCTGAATCAGAAATGGGACGTAACACCGTTATACGCGATAATAAAAATAAAAAAACCACTACACTCATCGAAATGATGGGTAATAAAATGGGCTTTTATGCAACCGATGAGGAAGACGAACAAATGAAAAAAGAAATGGATAGCATGATGAAGAGTCGCAAAAACGATGGTAGTATGATCATCATGGGTGATCCTGTAAATGCAGGAGAAAGTACTTATGAAGTGGTGAATGTAGAGGGCGCGAAAAAAATTGCCGGTTATGATTGTAAAAAAGCACTGATTATTCGCACAGGCTCCAATGCAAAAAAAGATACCAGCATTGTTTGGTATAATCCAGCCTTCAAATTGCAAGGCCTTGCTTCTACCGGTGGTGGTGGCGGTGGTTTTGGTGGATTCGCTCGTTCTTCTAATTCAGGTGCAGGCTTCGATAAGCTAGATGGTTTTCCCATGCAATACGAAACTACACTCGGCCGTGGAAGAAAAATGAAAGTAGAAGTAACAAAGATTGTAACCGATAAAGAAATAGCGGATAAAGAATTTGAAATTCCTAAAGATTTTGATGTAAAGTCCGCTAAAGAAATGAGAAACTTTGGTCCAGGTGGTGGAAGAGGAGGGGTGCAGATAAGGATGAATAATTAGGAGGTTGAAGGAGTTGGTTGGAGGTTGGAAGTGAGAGGTTGGAAGTTGGAGGTTGCCTTCTAAGTGATTGTTGTAATAAATGAGCGGTTGGTTTTTGAAAATGGTCTAGTAGGAAAAACAAATTTTACTTGCTAATCCACTAGAGTATAAAATAGAAACTTATATACAGATAACAAAAAGAGATCATCTCAATGGGATGATCTCTTTTTATATAGACGATGATGTACTAAATTCTAAATTCTAATAAAGTACAGCCATCAAACATTGTAACGAATTGAACTTTCCAACCTCCAACCTCCAACCAGTTTACAACACCGCATCCCGCTTCGTCTTATACTCCAAAGCTTTTGCTGCATTGCCTTTTACCTGATAGGCATCTGCTAAAATACCATAAGATTGTTTGAGGTTTGATTTCTCCAATGGTTTCATTTTTTCTAATTTGCTGATGAGCTCTATTACTTTTTCAGCTAAAGGAATACTCGCATCCAAATCTTTTTTTGAAGCATCAATCAAATCTTTTTTCTTTTTTACATCGTCTGGTTTAGTGCCCTTGATTAGTTTGGCTTCTTGATCGGTATCGTACCAATTATTGTAATAATAAGTAGCAGCCAAGTAATTCATTTCTGCAGAGGATTGAATTTCCAATGCTTTTTGCATCACTAATTTCAATTTTGTTTTGTAGGATTCTAAATTAATGCCCTTTGCATCATCAGAATAAATATAGCGGAACAATTCTACTGAATAATAATGCATCACATCGTAGCTAGCAGGATATTTCCCTACCATTTTTTCATATACATCAAATAGCTGTGGCTTTTCAACACCTTTTATTTGTGTTTCTAAATCCTTGGCTTCCCAATATTCTTCTTTAGGAAAAATAGCACGCCCTTTTTCAATCGCTGATTCAAATGCAGGCATGTCCTTTTTTTCTGCATAGTAGTCCGCCAATATCTCATATACTTCTAAGAATTTATCTTCCGCAACATTGGCATCGGCTAATATCTGATAATAAGGCATGGCCAAATCATCCTTCTTATCATTTCTTGCTGCAATGGCACAATTCAATATTAAAGAAGTGTCCAAGGCTGGAAATTTAAAACCAGTTTGTGATTCAAAACCCTTGCCATATACATACTCTTTTACGATCAAAGCATTCTTGAAATTAATCAGGGCACCTGCATAATCATTGGTACCAAAACAAGCAATGGCATCATCAAAATATTTTCCATACATATCAAAAAGAAAGGCATTCTTATCGTCTTTCATTTCTTTATTGCTGGGATCTAATTGTTGGTATTTTTTTAATGCTTCAAAAGCATCCATTCGGCAATCCGTACATGCTTTTTTTAATTCAGGATTTGAAGCCAGTGAATTATAAACGCCTCCTTTCCAATACCAGGCTTCTGGTAAATTGGCGGTTTTAGGATCGGCCAATACTTTGTCAATAGCAGTTTTTGCTTTTAGCCAGTCTTGTTTGGCAGCCATCAGTTTTACTTCTTTCAACGCATCCTGTGCATAGATAGCTCCTGTTAGCAAGGATACCAGCACTAAAAATGAAATTTTCTTCATTGTTTATTTTTTAAGTATTAAAGGTAATCAGTTAATCAAATATTCAGATGATTTTTAGCAGGGTTTTTCATAAACCTGCTAGATTTATTATTGAGCGGTCCTGGGCATCATTATTAGGCAATATGTTTTATCTTGGTAGCCCATCGTCACGCAGAACGGCAATTTATCTGTAATTTACAGCCCCGTTTAAAAATGATTACACAAAATACCATACAACAAATTCAAAGTCGCATCGATGTGGTGGAGATTGTGGGCAGTTTTGTGAAATTAAAAAAGCGGGGCACCAACTACCTCGGACTTTGCCCTTTTCACAACGAAAAAACCCCTTCGTTTACGGTATCGCCCACCAAGGAAATCTATAAATGCTTTGGCTGTGGCCGCAGTGGCAATGCCATCAGTTTTTTGATGGAAGCAGAAAAATACAGTTATGTAGAAGCCCTGCGTTGGCTGGCCAATAAATACAATGTAGAAATTGAGGAAACCGAAACCAGTCCCGAATACAAACAAGTTCAGCTAGCGGCTGATAGTCTTTATATCATCAATCATTTTGCACAAGAATATTTCAGTGAGCAATTGCTTGAAACAGAAAACGGACAAGACATAGCACTGAGTTATTTGAAAGAAAGAGGATTTAGAGAAGATACCATCAAAAAATTTCAATTGGGGTATAACCCCGAGGGAAGAGACCAATTTACCAAGGCCGCTCTTGCTGCACAATACAATATCGATTATTTACAGAAAAGTGGATTGGTAACCGTTCGAGAGGGCAATCAATACGATAATTATCGGGGCCGTATCATTTTTCCGATTCACAACCAAAGTGGTAAGGTATTGGGCTTTGGTGCGCGATTGATTAAAAACAACGATAAAGCGCCCAAATACATCAATACACCCGAGAATGAAATATATGTAAAAAGTAAGATTCTTTATGGTTCTTATTTTGCACGACAGGCCATCGATAAGGCGGATGAATGTTTGTTGGTAGAAGGGTATACCGATGTGATATCCTTGCACCAGGCCGGCATCGAAAATGTGGTTGCCAGTGGGGGTACTTCCTTAACGCCCGATCAACTGCGACTGATTAAGAAATACACCAATAACCTTACCATTATTTATGATGGGGATGGGGCTGGTATCAAGGCTGCATTGCGCGGATTAGACCTTGCCTTGGAAGAAAGCCTGCAAGTAAAACTAGTATTGATTCCCGATAAGGAAGATCCAGATAGTTATGTCAACAAAGTAGGGGCCGCCGCTTTCACCAATTTTATTGCCGAGAACAAAAAAGATTTTATTCTTTTTCAATTAGAGATTGCCCTGCAGGACGCAGGAAATGATAGCAATAAAAAAGCTGCGGTAGTCAATCAAGTGGCAGAAACCATCAGCAAAATAAATAAGGCCGAAGATTTTACCAAGCAGCAAGATTATATCAAGCGTTGTAGTGAGTTATTGAAAATTGAGGAAAGTGGATTGCATGCGCTGGTAAACAAATTGATTCGCGAAAAGGTAAATAAAGAAGAAAATAAATTCTCTCGTCAACGGACAGACGAAGAACCACCCTTGCCCGATGAATTCAGTACGGGTGCCACTGAAGCACTCAGCCTTTTTAACAAAGATGAATTGCATGAAAGAGCCATGATTCGCAGTCTATTGGAATTTGGCATGATGGAATGGGAGCCAGGCATTACCGTGGCGGCTCATATGCTCAAAGAGATAGAAGATAATAATTTAGAAGAATTAATTGATAATAAAGAACTGGTTCGCATTATTCAAACCTATTTTACTTGGTATAAAGAAGGCATGGAGCCTACTGCTAAAAGTTTTTTATACCACGATGATTTGCCAATGAGTGCATTGGTGGTGGCGCTCATGGATTTCAATTATGAAATTAGTTCCAAGTGGAAGGACAATTATGAAGTAATCGTACTCAGTCGTGCCGACTTATTCAAAGAAGAAGTGCATAGTACCCTCAATTATTTAAAGCTCCGTAAAATAAAAAGACTAATCAGTCAAAATCAACACGACCTCGAAAGCGCCACTAAGGCCGACGACCAAATGATATTTGTACAAATCCATCAGCATTTAAAGAAAATGGAAATTGAGCTGACGAAGCAGTTGGGGATCGTGATATTTAGATGACATTAAATGTTTAGGCGTTGAGTCGTTTAGCCGTACTTACTAAGATAGTTTATATGCAACTTGAGTTTTAGCTTCTTTATTAAAATGTGTTTAGGAGTTTAGCTGTACTTACTAAGATATTTTATTTGCAACTTGAGTTTTAGCTT
>CAIOIZ010000062.1 GCA_903858475.1 uncultured Bacteroidota bacterium | reverse complement strand
GCTATGCAACGATTGGCTGTAAAAAGTTTGCCCATTGATTTGCTAACGGTGGTAGAAGAATTAAAGCTCAAAGAAGAATTGGACCAGGTAGGTGGACCTTATTACATCACCAAATTAACCAACTCCGTTGTTTCCTCTGCTAATATTGATGCACATAGCAGGATCATACTGCAAAAATTCATTCAAAGAGAATTGATCAGAATCAGTGGCGAAATCATTGGAGATGCTTATGAAGACAGCACCGATGTATTTGATATGTTGGATGAAGCCGAAACTAAATTATTTGAAATCACCAATAATCACTTACGCAAAAACTTCGATGACATTGATACCGTATTGGTAAAAACCATTCAGCGTATTGAGGATATGCGTAACCGTCAGGAAGATATTACCGGTGTACCAACAGGATTTCCTTCGCTTGATAGGATTACCTATGGCTGGCAGAATACCGATTTAATCATCTTGGCAGCGAGGCCTTCCGTGGGTAAAACTGCCTTTGCGCTTAACCTTGCCCGTAGTGCAGCCCTCGATCCTAAAAAACCAACAGCAGTTGGATTTTTTAGTCTTGAAATGAGTAGCAGTCAGTTGGTACAACGTATTTTGAGTGCTGAAAGTGAAATATGGTTAGAAAAAATTGCGCGAGGCAGACTGGAAGAGCATGAAATGAAACAATTGTATAAAAAAGGGATTGACCGTTTGAGTAAGGCGCCTATTTTTATTGATGATACAGCCGCCCTGAATATTTTTGAACTAAGGGCTAAGTGTCGCCGTTTAAAAAACAAACACAATATTGGTCTCATTATTATTGACTACTTACAATTAATGAGTGGTACAGGGGAAAACAGAAATGGCAATCGCGAACAGGAAATCAGTCGAATCTCCCGCGACTTGAAAGGATTGGCCAAAGAATTACAAGTGCCGATCATTGCCCTATCTCAATTGAGTCGTGAGGTAGAGAAAAGAAAAGAAGGTGCTAAGATTCCACAGTTGAGCGATTTGAGGGAATCAGGTGCTATTGAACAAGATGCCGATATGGTAATGTTCTTGTACCGTCCCGAATATTATGATATTACTGCCAATGAATTTGGCGATAGCAATAAAGGCGAAACCTATGTAAAGATTGCCAAGCATCGTAATGGTAGTCTTGAGACGGTTAAACTAAAAGCCCTCTTGCATATTCAGAAATTTATTGAAGACGAAGCAGGTGGCAGCGATTTTAATACTGGATTACCCCAAGGCAATTGGAAACCGGTTAGTGGGGATGATGGAGGTGCGAAGCTTTTCATACAAAAAGGCAGCAAGATGAATGATGGTGAGTTTGATGAAGACACGCCCTTTTAAAATAAAAAATTAAAAAATGGAGAATGTATTTCTCCATTTTTATTTTCGCTAAGTTTGAAATAATGAAAAAAATCTTTTTTGCACTCTTGGTTTGTTGCAATATTTCATTTGCACAAACAAAATGCGACAATAAACAATTGCCCATTGTTTTTGTACATGGATTTATGGGCAGTGGCGATAACTGGGCCTCACAAATTCAACGCTTCAGCAGCAATGGTTTTTGTGAGGACAGGCTTTTTGTTTTTGACTGGAATAGTATTGGTGGCGGGCAAAATACAGCCAGTTTACTAGACAGTTTTATCAATACGGTCATTAGCAAAACAAAATCGGCCCAAATTAATTTAGTGGGGCATTCTGCCGGTGGTGGTATTTGTTATGCCTATTTGAAAGATAGTTTGCACGCAGTAAAAGTGGCGCACTATGTTCATATCGGCAGCATGAAAATGAAAGCACCTGCGGGACCACATGCCGAAGTACCTACCATGAATATTTACAGCAATGATGATAAAGTGATGCGCAATGGCGCCGATATTCCCGGTGCAACCAATGTGCAGCAAACAGGCAATGACCACATGCAGGTGGCAACCAGTGCACCGAGTTTTACAGCTATGTATCATTTTTTTACCGGCAGCAATGGCGCCATCAATACCAATATTGAAACATCCAAAGGATTTTATAAAAGTATTGGCGGCAAAGCTGTATTGCTGGCAGAAAATACGCCCCTGGCATTTGATAGCTTTCGGGTAAACTTAATCAACCCTGCCAATGGAAAGCTGCATAAGAATGGAGATGCCAATTACAATTATGTTGGTTGGACAAGCTTTGGCAAGGACGGCAGTTTTGGATTTCAGTTAAACAAAGAAAGTTTTACAGAGTTTGAAGTACATCCTAAAAATGGAAGAAATATCTTTTATTATTTTGAGCCATTGCTCAGAAATAATAAAAATGTTTACCTGCGTGCATTGCCCAGCACTGGCATGGCTGCTTCTATGCTAGGCAATATTCCCAATGATGACAAGCAAACGGTATTGGTCATTTTCACCGCCAATAATGCCGTGATTGCCGGAAGAGATTCGCTGGCGATTGATTCTATTCCTTTATCATTGCCTAATTTAATGCCGGGGAGCAAAACTGCTATTGCCTGTTTTTTATTTGACGATGGCGATGAAAAAACAAGTGGCAAGCCAATAAAATCATTGTCAATGGCGCCCTTTTTAGCGGGCGTGGATGTTTTTATTAAAGCAGAAGAAAACAAAACAATGCGTATTTATTATAATGGAAGAACGATTGTTTTACCCAAAAGAAAAAGCAGTGATGGAATTATGGTAGTTGTTTTTAATTGATCAACCGGAGCGTAATTTTTAGAAAAAATAAAACTTAACATGGCCCTGCCCTTTTTTTATAAAGAAGATATCAGCACTGCATCTAAAGAAATAATTTTAGATGAAGCCACCAGTAAGCATATAGTACAGGTATTGCGTATGCAAAAGGGAGAACAGGTGCAATTAACCAATGGCAAAGGCCACTTGTTCACATGTGCAATAACAGACGATAACAGAAAGAAGTGTGCAGTTAAAATAAATGCTTCTCAGTTGGTTAATGCTCCAGCAAAAAAAGTAAGCATCGCTATTTCGCCCTTAAAAAATGCCAATCGATTTGAATGGTTCTTAGAGAAAGCCACCGAATTAGGCGTTACAAAAATTATTCCCCTGGTTTGCAAGCGTACAGAAAAAGATCAGTTGAAAGAGGAAAGAATGAAGGGCATTTTAGTGAGCGCCTTATTGCAATCGCAACAGGCATGGCTACCCGAAATGCAAGCGCCGGTAAAATTTGAACAATGGCTTCGTAAGTCAACACCCAATAAGCAATCCTTTATTGCGCATTGCCTGGAGGACGATAGCAAAAAAAACTTGGTGGATGCGATTGACAATAGCAGCGCCGAAAAAATTATTTTAATTGGCCCCGAAGGAGATTTTACCAAAGAAGAAATTGATGCAGCATTGGCAGCAGGTTATATTCCAGTTAGTTTAGGGAATACCCGATTGAGAACCGAAACAGCCGCCATTACAGCAGCGGTCTTACTTTGCCAAATCTGATTCATCATCAGATTCATCTTCCAATACAGGGGCATTTAATTGTACAATGCGACGTTTTTTCTGGCGGCTCATCATTGTCATATTGAGCAACTCTACTAGAAAAGAAAATGCCATACCGAAATAAATATAATTTTTCAGGTGCAAGTCATGGGCCTGATCGCTATCCCAGCCCTCGATGATCAAGCTAATACCTATCATCACCAAAAAAGACAAGGCCAACATTTTTAAGGTGGGGTGCTTATGAATAAAGGCAGAAATAGCCGGACTAAATAAAAACATGATGATCATGGCAATTACTACAGCAGCAATCATTATTTCTACATACTTGGCGGTACCACCTGCGGTGATGATACTATCAAATGAAAAAACGGCATCAATGACCAATATCTGAATCATGGCCTGCCCCAATGAAATTTGTTTTTGTTGATGCAATTGATTGGGATCCTCCCCTTCTAATTTGCCATGTATTTCTTTCACCGATTTATAAATCAAGAACAAACCACCGGCCAACATAACAATACTGGCCAAGTCGAATCCTTTACCAAACCAGGTTTCCGGAATAATATATTTTCCTTTTTGCGCCAGCAACCAACCCAATCCCATTAATAGCAAACTTCGTACAATCATACCTGTTACCATCCAGAAAGTACGGGCTTTCTTTTCCTGCTCCTTGGGTAAGCGATTCATGATAATGCTGACAAAAATTACATTGTCAATGCCCAATACCACTTCTAATACCACTAAAATAAAAAAGCTGATAATACTCTCTGACGTAAACAAATGCTCCATGATTAATTAACTTATATAGTTTTACAAATTTTCTTTACAATCGCCGGCCCTTCGTATATAAAGCCTGTCCATACTTGCACAAGGCTTGCACCCGCTCTTAATTTTTCGGCTGCGTCGGCTCCGGTAAATATACCACCACTTGCAATAATAGGAATAGTTCCTTTCGTTTGCTGATAAATGTATTTTACTACTTCGGTACTCCTTTTCTGTACAGGCTTACCACTTAAACCACCGGCGCCCATGGCCGCTACTTTTTCTGTAGCAGTTACTAATCCGTTTCTTTCAATAGTAGTATTGGTTGCTACTAGTCCGTCTAATTTTATTTCCATCGCCAATGCAATCACATCATCTAATTGTTGCTGCGTTAAATCAGGCGCTATTTTAAGTAAGATGGGTTTAGGCAATTTTTTTTCTTGGTTCAAGGATTGTAGGTGGGTGAGAATTTTTGATAAGGCATCTTTCTCCTGTAGGGCTCTTAGTCCAGGGGTATTGGGACTACTTACATTTACCACAAAATAATCAACGTATTCGTGCAAGGCATTAAAGCAAATGGCATAATCCTGCCAGGCATCTTCATTGCTGGTAATTTTATTTTTTCCAATATTGCCGCCAATGACCATGGCAGATTTGCTAGAAGCCCTATTTGCGCTCCAATCAGCCAATCGCTTTGCAATTATTTCCACCCCCTCGTTATTAAATCCCATTCGATTGATCAATGCCTTGTCCTTCGGCAATCGAAATACCCTTGGTTGATCATTCCCTGATTGAGGCTTGGGTGTAACAGTTCCTATTTCAACAAAACCAAAACCCAGTGCTTCTAATTCGCGGAGATAGCTAGCATTCTTATCAAATCCGGCCCCCAAGCCAACTTTATTGGGAAATTGAATTCCTACAAAACGGGTAGCAGCGGAATGATTGGGTTTGAAAAAAAATGACAACAACTGCCTTCCCCCAGGAATACGACACAGTACCCTTAAAGCATTCATGGAAAAATAATGCACCCTTTCGGGGTCAAATAAAAAGAGGAAAGAACGTAATAATTTATACATGGATAGGACAAAGATAGTTCAGTTTGATTTTTACACAATAACGGCTACCTTTGGCATAAGGTTGCATAAACAACTATTAAATTTTACAGGAAATAAAAATCATAGATATGCAGGAAGCTTATATCGTTGCAGGATTTCGTACGGCCGTTGCCAAAAGCAAAAAAGGTAGTTTTCGATTTACCCGACCAGATGATTTGGCGATTGAATTAATCAAGGGCCTCTTGGCATCGGTACCACAATTGGATGTTAAAAGAATAGATGATGTGATTGTGGGCAATGCGGTGCCAGAAGCAGAACAGGGCTTGCAAGTAGGACGAATGATTTCTGCCAAAGCCATTGGCATTCATGCACCGGGTATTACCATCAATCGGTATTGTGCAAGTGGACTGGAAAGTATTGCCATGGCCACTGCTAAAATTCGTACAGGCATGGCCGAATGTATTGTAGCCGGTGGTGTAGAAAGCATGAGTATGGTACCCACCGCAGGTTGGAAAACATCGCCCTCCTATGCCATTGCAAAAGAGGAACCCGATTTTTATTTGAGTATGGGCTTAACGGCCGAGGCGGTAGCAAAAGAGTATACTATTTCAAGAGAAGACCAGGATTTATTTAGTTATAATAGCCACTTGAAAGCAGGCCATGCCATTCAAGCTGGTTTCTTTAAATCGGGTATACTACCCATTAATATTGAAGAAGTATATTTAGATGCAAAGGGTAAAAAACAAAAAAGAAATTTTGTAGTAGATACAGATGAAGGGGTAAGAGCAGATACTTCTATTGAAGGATTGGCTAAATTAAAACCAGCCTTTGCTGCTGGCGGCACGGTAACTGCGGGCAATAGTTCTCAAACCAGTGATGGAGCAGCCTTTGTAATTGTAATGAGCGAAAGAATGGTCAAAGAATTAGGCCTACAACCAATTGGAAGATTGGTGAATTGCGCCAGTGCTGGTGTGCATCCACGCCTGATGGGTATTGGTCCTATTGAAGCAGTACCGAAAGTATTAAAGCAGGCAGGCATGTCTTTGAATGATATCGATCTTTTTGAACTCAATGAAGCCTTTGCCTCTCAATCATTGGCCGTTATTAGAACCCTCGAACTACAACCTGATAAAGTAAATATTAATGGAGGCGCCATTGCCCTCGGTCATCCACTGGGCTGCACTGGCTGTAAACTAACCATTCAGCTATTGAATGACATGAAAAGATTGAAGAAGAAATACGGCATTGTTACGGCCTGTGTTGGAGGCGGACAAGGAATTGCAGGAATAATTGAAAATATCAATTAGGTTTTATATCTTACCATCACCAAAATAATTACTGCTGCCCTACGATCATCCGCGGGGCAGTATTTTATTTTTAACATTACAGCTCCATGCATTGTAGTGTATCAATTTAAATGGCAACACAAATGAATTATATGGATAGAAGAGCATTTCTTACTGCGCATAAAAAAACCAGCAAGCGGGTTTCCAATAGGCCCACTTCAATACTATCGGTATCGCCTACACGCACACTAAGCGGCATCAACCCCTATATGGGTTCCTGGGGCATGAATGAAGTGGTACACTTGTTGAAGCGAACCATGTTTGGGGCAAAGAAAACGGATGTGGATTATTTTATGACCCGCAGCATGGATCAAGCTGTCGATGAATTATTGAATCCTGTAGCAACTGACCCCACTCCTCCGCTAAAAGAATATCTAACATCTACTAGTGCCACTACACCCGACACCAATATTATTCAAGGAAGCACTTGGGTAAACGATATTAATAATGATGGCACGGTACAAAGTCAGCGGATTGGTTCTTACAGAAAATGGTGGACGGGAGTGATGATCAATCAAGACAGAAGTATTCGTGAAAAAATGCTGCTCTTTTGGGTTGATCATTTTGGCAATCAAACAGCGGAAGTGGGAGTTGGCAATTGGGCCTACAAGCAACACAGTACTATTCGACAAAATTGCTTGGGTAATTTTAAGCAAATGGTGAGGGATATCACCCTTGACCTTTCGATGCTCCGCTACCTGAATGGATATCTTAATACAGCCGCCGCCCCCGATGAAAACTATGGAAGAGAATTGCAAGAATTATTTACAATTGGCAAAGGACCTGGTAGCCAGTATACCGAACAAGATGTAAAAGAAGCTGCAAAAGTTTTAACTGGTTGGCAAATAAATGGCAATACTTATCAAACTGTATTTACAGCTAGTAGACACAGCACCGCCAACAAACAATTTTCTGCTTTTTACAACAATACCATTATAACAGGAAGAACTGGTGCTACTGCTGGTGATCTGGAATTGAATGATATGTTGTCGATGATTTTTGCCAACAATGAGGTGGCCAAATTTATAGTTAGAAAATTATACCGCTGGTTTATCTACTACGAAATTGATGCTGCTGCCGAAGCCAATGTAATAACCCCACTAGCAGATATTTTTAGAACCAATAACTATAATATCAAGCCGGTTTTATCAGCATTATTCAAGAGCGAACATTTTTTTGATGCACTCAACCAAGGTTGTGTAATAAAAACTCCTACTGATATTGTTATTGGTTCCTTTCGAGAATTCAATGTAAATATGCCGGTACTAACGGACTGGGATACCAGCTATGGGCATTGGAATACACTTTTTAATTTTCTTTTTTTAATGGGACAAGTGCCACACGACCCTCCGAATGTAGCGGGCATGCCTGCCTATTACCAGGAGCCTTTATTTCATGAAATATGGATTACTACGGATTCACTTCCCAAGCGCAACCAATTTACCGATCAACTAACCAATAATGGTTATTCGAGAAATAGTTTCCGAATGCAATTCGATTTTGTGGCCTACGCCAAAACGCTGCCCAATCCTGGCAATCCCAATGATCTTATTGAAGATGCATTGAAATATATTTATCGAATTGCTTTATCACCACAGGCAAAACAACAGATTAAAACGCAAATGCTGTTAAGCGGGCAATTGTATGATTATTATTGGACAAATGCATGGAATGCATATATCACTAGTCCGACGGTGGCAAATTTTAATATTGTTAATACAAGACTTAAAGATATGTTCAGGTACTTAATGAACCTAAGTGAATACCAATTAAGTTAAACAGCTTTTTTATTGCTACCCCTTTTCATAGTCAAAAGCGGATAGCGTTTTAATAAAAATATTTGTACATGAAACGCAGAGAATTTTTAGAAAAATCAGTCTCCGTAACCATTCCAGCATTGATAGGTGGTTATTCAGTCAAGGCATTTACTACCGAATCTCCATTGGTACAAGCGCTGATTGAAAACGGAACTAGTACAAATCATGTATTGGTGATTATACAACTCTCCGGTGGCAACGACGGATTGAACATGGTGGTTCCTATTGACACTTATAATTTATACAATGCTGCAAGAAATAATATTGCCATTCCTGAAAACAGGATTTTAAGATTGAACGGATATGCCAATACGGGTTTACACCCCAGCATGACAGGCATGCAGCGTCTTTACAATGAAAACAAATTAAAAATTGTACAAGCAGTCGGTTATCCTCAACCAAATTTTTCGCATTTCAGAGCAACGGATATTTGGATGAGTGCGAGTAATAGTAATCAGGAAGTGTATACCGGTTGGGCAGGACGCTATTTGAATTATGAATACCCCAATTTTCCAACTGGATTTCCCAATACCAGCATGCCTGACCCAATCGCTATTCAAATTGGTTCCACTGCAACATTAACTACACAGGGCCCTAGTGTGAATATGGCTATGAGTATTACCAGTGCTACTTCCTTTTATCAGTTAATCAATGGCACGAGTGATCCAGTTCCCGCCACCAAGGCGGGCAAAGAGTTAAGTTATATTCGAAATGTGGCCAAACAAACCCAACAATATGGTGCAACTATTTCTGGAGCGGCAGCTCGGGTTACTGCACAAAATCCCTACCCTAGCAATAATAGCCTGGCTGATCAATTAAAAATTGTTGCCCGCCTCATTAAAGGTGGACTAAAGACCAGGGTGTATATGGTCAGTTTTGGTGGCTTTGATACACATAGTTTGCAAACTACCGTTGCTGATACGGCAGTGGGTAATCATGCTACTTTACTTGGCAAAGTAAGTGATGCGGTTACTGCATTTCAAGATGATTTAATATTTCTGGGAATCGAAGACCGCGTTGTGGGCATGACTTATAGTGAATTTGGCAGAAGAATAAAAAGCAATAGCAGTGTTGGTACCGATCATGGTGCTGCTGCACCTATGTTTGTTTTTGGCAAACCAGTAGATGGAGGTGTCTTGGGAAATAATCCAACTATTCAGCCTGTTGCCACCGTCAATGACAATGTGCCCATGCAATACGATTTCAGAAGTATTTATGCTACTTTATTAGAGAAATGGTTTTGCCTTCCAAAAACAACCGTTCAAGGATTGTTCCCTCCTAACGTCAACGGACAATTGCAGGATTTGGCTCTTATAAAAAATGGCACTTGTGTTGGCAGTGCTCAAAATAATTCGGGCAATAGCTTAATAACCAATTATCCGAATCCATTTACTGACAAGACTACCATTGAATTCAGCACAGAAGGTGGACACACTTTAATACAAATTATAGACAATAGCGGGCGATTACTAGTAAACTTATTAGAGAAAGACTACCCTGCAGCAACCAAACAATCAATTGTATTTGATGCATCGCATTTGCCTAACGGAGTATATTATGCTAGGTTTCAAAATGGCGCTACGCAGCAGGTGAGGCCGATGTTGAAAGTGAGGTAGAGGAGAGGCTGAGGTAGAGGTAGAGGTTGAGGTAGAGGTTGAGGTAGAGGTAGAGGTTGAGGTAGAGGTTGAGGTAGAGGTAGAGGTTGAGGTAGAGGTTAAGATTGAGGGGTTTAGGAGTTTAGGAAAAAAATTAATCGGTTATCCGATGGCCGGCATTTACCCAAT
>CAIOIZ010000061.1 GCA_903858475.1 uncultured Bacteroidota bacterium | reverse complement strand
ATCTGATTCTTCCAAAACAAATTTTGCAGCAGAAGCACTTAATGAACCAGTGAGTATTGAATTGTACAAAGCACTTAAAAATAAAAACTCCAAATATGATATCATCTTACAAGAGGGAGATGTCATTTTTGTTCCGGAAATCAATCCTTTTGTAAGTGTTACTGGTACTGTACAAGCACCATTGAAATTAAATTACGATAAGGAACATACGAATCTTAGTTATTACATAGATAAAGCGGGGGGATACGGATTAAGACCATGGCGTGGTAGAATTTATATTAAGTATGCCAATGGTAAAAGTAAACGTACCAAAAATTTCATGTTCTTGCATTTCTATCCTAAAGTACAACAGGGTTCTACTATTGTAGTGCCATTTAGAGAAGAAGGAAAGGAAATGTCGGATATACTAAAAGGCACAGTACAAACTACCATTACTTTAGCCACCGCCACCTTATTAGCAAAAATCGTCAGCAAATTTTAAAAGTAGCAGCATCATGACAAATTTTGAATTGGTAAAACAGCTTTTAAAGCGACTGAAAAAATTTAGCTGGTTGATTATTTTAATCTCTCTGATTTTTGCAGCTGGCTTTTTCTATATGGCCAAACGAGGCGTAACAACTTATACATCTAAGGCTACTGTATTTCCATTAAGTAGTGCTGGGGATAATACCATCGCTAATTCCGCCATCAGTAATATCTTAGGATTATCTGATGCGCCCAAGTCATTTAGCGGGGAAGCCTCTATCAACATCGTTGAATTGGCACTGAGTCGCCGTACCCGCGAGGCCGTTGCAGCTACCCGCGTACCGGAAAGTAAAAACAAAATGATGGGCGAATTATTGATCGATGAAGCCAATCGACATACTGGTTTTATGCGCAATGAAACCATTCGGAAACCTGCGGATAGTCAACAGTTGATTAATATCGCCAGTAGTATTCTGAAAGGAGGGTTTTCTGCAAAAATCAATAAGAACGGTATTTTAGAAATGGGTTATACCAACAGTAGTCAGGAATTGGTGCGAATGGTGAGTTATGCTTACGTGAAAAACATTTCTGATTTTTATGTAGAATTAAAAAAGGAAAAGGCAGAAGTAGATTTTCAATTTGCAGTAAAAAAGGCAGATTCTTTATTAAATGAATTGAATAAATTAGATGGTCGTATGGTGAAGCTAGATGAAACCACCTTCTTTACTCCAGAAGATTTAAAAAGATATAGCCTTCCAAAATTAAATTTAGCCTCCGATAAGCAAGCCATTCAACAACAATATTATTATGCTGTTAATAATCGGGAAGCAGCGGCCTACAAATTACAAAAAGAAACACCCATTATCAAAATATTGGATAAGCCAGAAGGGCCTTATGATTTATCGCAAAAGTCTACCACTTTTTTTGCCATCATTGGATTTTTCCTAGGTGCTATTTTGGGAATTGTATTGGTCAGCTGGAAAATTTTCAGTAAGTACTTAGAGGAGGAAATTAATAAGGCCATTGAAAAAGCCAGTAAGTCATCGGAAGCAAAAGAAGAGACCGTTACCAGCGCTTAAAAATTATATCATTTATTAAAAAAGGCATTTCTTTTGAAATGCCTTTTTTAATATAACCAAACTTGGTATGAATGGAGCGTTGTTATTTTCTAAAAGCCCATTTAATCATTTCTTTCCAACTGGGTTTTTTGCCATACATCAGGATACCTGTTTTATAAATTTTGGCAGCAAACCAGGTAGTACAAATAAATCCTGCAATCAATAAAGCCATTGATAAACCTAATTGCCACCAAGGAACTGTGGTAGGCACCCCGAATGGTATTCGGGCCATCATTACAATCGGCGAACTGAATGGTACAATACTAGCCCAAACTGCTAAAGGGCTTCCTGGATTGCTAATAGCGGGCGTCATCAATGCGATTGAAAAGATTACCAACATGGTAATCGGAAAACTCAATGATTGAGCTTCGCGCATGTCTTCGTTGATCGCACTTCCAATGGCTGCATACAAGGAAGAATAGAAAAAGAATCCTCCCAGTAAGTAGAATATAAATGTACCGAGCACCAGTGGCACATTTACACTAGTGAATACCGATTGAATTTGTCCAACCATGGCCGTCATATTTCCGCCTGCATGGCCCGTATTTTTTCCCACATTGTACACGATAAAAATAAAAGCAATCCAAAGCATAAACTGTGTTAATGCCACCATTGCAATACCAATAATTTTGCCCAACATTAATTGAAATGGTTTTACAGAGGAGACAACTACTTCTGCAATGCGACTGGTTTTTTCTTCGGTAACGCCCATCATCACTTGGCTTCCGTAGAGTAAAAGTATAAAGTACATTAAAAAACCACATACATATCCAATAACAGTAGCAATGCCCGCATTGGCAGACTGGTTATTGACATTGAGTATTTTTAAGTTAATCTGGCTGCTGAGAATTTCTTTTTTTGCATCATCAATGCCCAAGCTGTCATTCTTAATGTCTGTCCAGATTCTATTCAATTTATTTTCAATAGGCACTTTCGCCCCAATACCATAGGTTTTATTGCTGTTCATGTTAAAGCTATCTAATTTGCCCTTCCAGTCAATAGTAGCCGGAATTTCTAGATAGCCATTAAAACCGTTCTCTGCATAATGCAGTTTGAATTGTTCTATATCGGTTGAAATCAAATTGATTTTATTCAAGCTATCACCCAGGTTTACTTTATTTATTCTTTCCTGGGTAAATAAACCAGAATAATCAATTAGGCCAATGTGCAAATCAGGTTGATTTTTTTCAGCGATATATCCTGTTCCAAATATCAATCCCAAATACAATAGTGGAAAAAGAACCGTTCCTATAATAAAGGTTTTTTTTCTTACCCTGGTTAGGTATTCTCTTTGTATAATCAGTAATATTTTATTCATAATAATATATTGTTAATAGTCGTTTAAACGCTTAGTCTTCTACTTTTTGAAATTGTCTGGCCGAAGGAGTGCCTTCTACCAGTTTGATGAAAATATCATTGAGTGATGGGAGTATTTCTTTGAATGAAATAATACTGCTACCCTGATTGATAAAATGACTGATTACATCGTTGGCTTTATGTCCTTGGTTTATTTTTACAATCAATTCATTTTTATGGGTGCCGACTAATTCAAAAAACGGATTTACTATAGTAGTTGGAATTTCTTCTAGTTGTATGCTGAATAAATTCTCTTTGAAATCTTGCTTAACAGATTCAACGGTGCCATCTAATATTTTTTTCCCTTTATTAACCAGTACAATTTGGTTGCAAATTTCTTCCACTTGTTCCATGCGATGTGTACTGAATATAATGGTAGTGCCATTTTGCGCTAGTCTGTATATTTCATCCTTAATTAAGTTGGCATTTACTGGATCTAATCCACTGAAGGGTTCATCCAAAATAATTAATTCTGGCTCGTGTAATACGGTAATGACAAACTGCAATTTTTGTCCCATGCCCTTGCTCAGGTCTTCTACTTTTTTATTCCACCAGCTTTGCATATCGAAGCGAACAAACCAATCCTGTATTTTTTTCATGGCTTCTGTTCGGCTGAGACCTTTCAATTGCGCCAGATAAAGGGCCTGTTCGCCTATCTTCATTTTTTTATAGAGCCCTCTTTCTTCGGGCATATAGCCAATATTGCGCACATCATTTTCGGGATCGAATTTTTTTCCATTCAATAATATTTGCCCAGCATCTGGGTAAAAAATGCCGGTAATCATTCGAATAAGGGTGGTCTTACCAGCGCCATTGGGGCCCAATAAACCAAATATGCTTCCTTTGGGAATCTGCAAACTGATATCATCCACGGCTTTTTGGGTGGCGAAATATTTTTTGAGATTTTGTAATTCAAGAATATTCATCAAATATGTTTTTAAATTGAATGCGTAAAAATAACTGAATGCTTAGATTCTGCTGAATACTTATTACATGAGTGGTAGAAAGGAGTTATATCCTAGCTATTTCAATTTGCTTAGCCACCCTTTCGCCATCCATGGCTGCACTTACAATACCCCCTGCATAACCAGCACCCTCTCCGCAGGGGTATAGATTTTTAATTTGTGGGTGATTCAAATTTTGGTTGTCTCTTGGAATTCTTACTGGCGATGAAGTTCTGCTCTCAGTGGCTACCACTACTGCTTCATTGGTAAAATACCCAGGCATTTTTTTTCCAAATTCTATAAAGCCCTTTGCCAAGGTTTGGTAAATAAAATTGGGTAATATTTCTTTGAGGGAGCTCGATTCTAATCCTGGTAGATAGGAACAGTCAGGTAAATTAGAAGAAAAAACATGTTCACTAAAATCTACCATTCTTTGGGCAGGCGCTTTTAAATTACTTCCGCCTGCAATAAAGCAATCTTGTTCGGTTTTCTTTTGAAAGGCCATCAAGGCAAGGGGATGATTGTCGATGCCGGTTTTGTTTTTTAATGTTTTTGCAAATGCTGCAGCATCTTTTTGTTCTACTTGTACCACCATACCACTATTAGCAAAGGGGTTATTTCTTTTACTGGGGCTCCAACCGTTTACAACTAGTTCGCCGGGTGCAGTGGAAGCTGGCGCAATGATGCCACCGGGGCACATGCAAAATGAAAAAACACCTCGGCCTTGTACTTGTTGTACTAGGCTATAGGCGGCAGGTGGTAGCCATTTACTTTTTGCATTTTTTCGATATTGACATTGGTTGATTAATTCTTGTGGATGCTCAATGCGCACGCCCAACGCAAAAGCTTTGGATTCAATGAGGATATTTTTTTCTTGCAATAATTCAAATATATCTCGCGCACTATGACCAGTGGCTAGGATAAAGGCAGTTGCTTCAAAATTATTGCCAGTAGCGGTTTTGACTGCTTTGATGCTTTCGTTATGGATTACAAAATCAGTTACTTTTTGTTCAAAATGCACTTGGCCCCCGCAATCCAAAATACAGGTACGCATTGCTGTTATGATATCGGGTAATTTGTTTGTACCGATATGTGGATGTGCATCCGATAAAATATTTTCAGCTGCTCCAAAATGTACAAATCGATTCAGGATGCGATCGATGTCACCTCGTTTATTACTGCGGGTATATAATTTGCCGTCGCTGTAAGTGCCCGCACCTCCTTCTCCAAAGCAATAATTACTTTCTGGATTGATAATGCCTTCCTTGTTCAAAGCTGCTAGGTCGCGGCGGCGCGAGCGTACATCTTTTCCTCTTTCTAAAATAATGGGTTGAATACCGGCTTCTATCAATTGAAAGGCTGCAAATAATCCTGCAGGTCCAGCACCAATAATGATTACCTTTTTTTCCGCTTTGCTTACATCTTTAAATGTAGTGGGAGGAATGACCCTTTTGAGAAAGGGTTCGTTGATAAAGGCATTGACGGTGAGATTGACCCAAATGGTACTGGCCCTGGCATCTATTGATTTCTTTAATAGATGGAATCCAGTAATATTGGCTTCTTGCTGATTGCAAACGGTGGCAATCAGTTTTTTAATAGCGTGGTCATTAGCGGCTTCTTCAGGAAGCAGTCGCAGTGTTATTTTTTCTTGCATGGAATGAATGCCGGATACTTATTCCGGAAATTTTTATAGCAGCATGATCGTAGTACTAATCAGACAAATTAAAAAGGCAAATCATCTACAGCATCTGGGGTGGCGCCACTAAAAGTATCCAGTGGTTCTATAAATTCATTGTCTGTTTTGGCTTCAACACCTGTACCAGGTTTCAACAATTGTTCAATTCTCCAAGCATCTAAATTGGTAAAATAATTGGTTTTGCCATCCTTTTCCCATTTAGTGCCTTTGATATTGAAATATACTTTTATTTCATCACCAATATTTACACGATCAATAATAGTGGTTTTATCTTGTATACACTGAAATTTCACGTAGTTGGTAATGGTTCTGCCATTGATTTCATCTGTTTTTTCCACTGCAAATTCCCTCACCTTAAAGGTTTCAGTACGCTGCACAGTATCATATTTTGCAATTAGTTTGCCCGTTAATTCGTAACTCATTTTTCATTTTTTAGATGCCAAAAATAGATTTATTTAGTGATAAAATTATTGTTTGTTCTTTTTTGCTTTCTTGGTCAAAATTTAACTACCTTGTTTGGCTCAATTATCACGACGCTATGAGGAAGTTTTTATTCAACCAGCTTTGGTTTTTCGCCCTGCTATTTACCGTTTCTTGCCACACCATTTACCAGCCCACTGCGGTACAATATAAAGATTATCGTTTAGCAGCAGGCGCTGCTTCAGATGAAAAACTGCAATCATTGTTAAAGCCTTATGCCGACAGTGTCAATAAGAGTATGAATGATGTAATTGCAGTGGCTGCTACCGAATTAGAAAAAAGACAACCTGAAGGCACTTTGGGAAATGTTATGGCCGATGCGATGTTGGCCAAGGCCCGTCAGAAATATAAAACTACAGTAGATGCATCTTTTATTAATTACGGAGGCATACGATTGCCCTCTTTAGCTGCTGGCAATATCACTACAGGTAAAATTTTTGAATTATCACCTTTTGACAATATCATCGTATTGCTAACGGTGAAAGGAAGTACTTTACAAGACTTGCTCAATCATATTGCGAATAGAAAGGGATGGCCAGTGGCGGGTATCAATTTTGAAATTAAAGGCACTAAAGCCATTAATGCCCAGTTAAACGGACTGGCCTTGGAGGCCAATAAGACCTATACCATTGCCGTATTGGATTATATTGCCAATGGGGGCGACGATTGTACAATGTTGAAAGTATTGCCTCAACAAAATAATGGCACATTATTCCGTGATGCGGTAATCGAGTATCTAAAGGATATTACCAGTCAGGGTAAAAAAATATCTGCTCAAATTGAAAATAGAGTTATCAATGTACAATAGAAGGAAATTTATTACACAGTCGGCCTTGGCTGCTGGAGCCATTTTAAGCTCCAATGGCTTGTTTGCCGAAATTGAAAAAGATGCAGCGGCTAAGCGTTTAACTATTTTGCATACGAATGATGTACATAGCAGGCTAGAGCCATTTCCCATGGATGGAGGACGTAATCAGGGCCTGGGTGGCGTGGCTGCAAGGGCACGCATTATTGCAGATATACGCGCTAAAGAATCCAACGTATTGCTATTGGATGCCGGAGATATATTTCAGGGCACCCCTTTTTTCAACATATATAAGGGAGAACCCGAAATGAAAGCAATGGCTGCAATGGGTTATGATGCTGCTACAATGGGCAATCACGATTTTGATGCAGGACTCGAAAACTTCGCTACCCAATTGGATCATGGAAAATTCCCATTGATTATAAGTAATTATGATTTTAGTGGTACTGCGATGGAGCATAAGTTTGTGCCCTATAAAATAGTAAAAAAGGGTAAATTGAAAATAGGTATCACAGGTGTAGGCATAGAGTTAAAAGGGCTGGTATCGGATAATTTGTATGAAAAGACCAGTTATTTAGACCCCATTGCCAGGGCCAATCAAATGGCCAGTTTGTTGAAAAAAGAGGAAGGATGCGATATGGTGATCTGTTTAAGTCACCTGGGCTATCAATTTGCAGAAAACAAAAACAAGGTATGTGATGAGATATTGGCAGCAGAATCGGAGCATATTGACCTGATTATTGGTGGCCATACACATACTTTTATGGATGCTCCCAAACTGTATAAGAACAAGGCTGGTAGCGATGTTTTGGTAAATCAGGTGGGTTGGGCAGGCATCCTTTTGGGAAGATTAGATTTCGATTTTTCATCAATTGAAAAGAAAAATTTGACAAAATCCCATACTGTTGTCATAAGGGAAAAAACAAGTGAATAAAAAATTTTTTTTTCAACAAATTGTATAGATATTCGCTGTCCCAATAAAGAATTTGTTTTCAATTAAAATTGAACAAATTCCTAGGACACCTAATTAAGATTCTAAACAGATATAAATCGCTTAAGGACTAATGGAGAAGGCTTTTGAAAAGGTATGGAGTAATTGCTTGGAGATTATCAAGGACATTGTAGAATGGCAACATTTTAAAACATGGTTTGAGCCTATCAAACCAGTGGAATTAAAAGAAAAAGTTTTGACCATCCAGGTGCCTAGCCAGTTTTTTTATGAATACCTGGAAGAGCATTATGTGTCTCTGTTAGCAAAAACATTAAAGCGGGAATTAGGCAAAGAAGCGAGATTAGAATACAGGATAATGGTGGATAGTGGAAATAGCAAGAGCAAGCCACTGACAACAGATATCCCAGGTAATGGATATAAATCATTTTCAAATAACGAAATGGACTTTCCTTTAGTCATCAATAATCCGGTTAAGAATCCCTTCGTGATACCGGGGCTAAAGAAGATGCAGATAGATCCTCAACTGAATCATGCTTATACTTTCGATGCATTTATAGAAGGAGATTGTAATAGAGTGGCTCGTCGCGCTGGTAAAACAGTGGCAGAAAAGCCTGGTGCTACTTCCTTTAATCCATTGGTAATTTATGGTGGCGTGGGTTTAGGAAAAACCCATTTGGCTCAGGCCATTGGAAATGAGGTGAAACGCCTGCACAACAATAAAGTAGTATTGTATGTGAGCTCTGAGAAATTTATCAATCAATTCATCGATCATGGTCGCAATGGCGCCATCAATGATTTTATCCATTTTTATCAATTGATAGATGTGTTGATCATTGATGATGTACAATTTTTCAACCGCGCCGAAAAAAGCCAGGATGCCTTTTTCTCTATATTCAATCATCTGCACCAAAGTGGAAAGCAATTGATATTGACCAGCGATAAGCCTCCTAAAGATTTAGAAGGGGTGCAAGAACGTTTGTTGAGTCGTTTCCGTTGGGGACTTAGTGCAGATTTGCAGGTGCCCGATTATGACACCAAGATTGAAATCTTGGAAAAGAAAATGAAGAACGACGGATTGGAAATGCCCAAGGAAGTGGTGAAATACATTGCATACAATATTAATAGTAATGTTAGAGAGTTAGAAGGCGCATTGATTTCATTATTGGCACAATCTTCGCTTAATAAGCGTGAAATAGACCTTGAACTAGCCAAGAAAGTGTTAAGAAACTTTGTCAAATCATCCAGTAAAGAAATAACCATCGATGCCATTCAAAAAATGGTATGTGAATACTTTGATGTGCCCTACGACAAGTTGTTACAAAAAACCAGGAAGCGTGAAATTGTACAAGCTCGTCAAATCACTATGTTTCTTTCTAAGGCCTTTACTAAAAACTCACTCAAGACCATTGGCGAACATTTTGGAGGAAGAGATCATACAACGGTTATCCATAGCTGTCAAACGGTAAAAGACTTAATGGACACAGACACTTTGTTCAAAGAGAGTGTGATGGAACTGCAACAGAAAGTGCAATTGGCAGCAATGTAATTGTAAAAAATATTGAAAGCATCCGGACAATTATTTTGTTCGGATTTTTTTTGTCTACATACTACCAAACATTTCTGGGGCAGGTATCAGCTGAATATTTATTGCCAATAATAAAACCTAACATTATTTCATGTGTACCACTACTAATCGTATTTAGCCTGGTGGTAGAATAATCATAGGAATAAGACATATTGAAGGAGTTGAGTACATTGACGCCTAGCATGGCAGCGAATCCATACTTATATCGATAGCTAGCACCTGCCCAAACCAAATCTTGGTATTGAAATTTTACATTGACCTCTGCTTGCAAGGGGAGTGGTTGTACATATTTAATCATTACTGAAGGCAGCACATTAATGTCTTCATTCAGTAGAAAGCGATAGCCTGCACTTGCAAATAGATGCGGCACTTTTTTCCCCTCCGTTAGTTTTACTATATTATTCGAGAAATCAATTTTACTGGGAATCAATTGCATGGCAGATAGGCCAGCAAAAAAATCGCTTGAATAAAGCCATAATCCAATATTCATATCCAATCTCGACTTACCCAATACACCACTACCATATACAGCAGGATCAATCGGGTTGGTAGGACCAAAATTTAATTTGGATGCATTGACACTAAATTTACTCATACCGATTCCAATGCCGGCTGATAAATTGGTGGTAGCGTTGATGCCAATATGATAGGCATAGGTACCATAAATGGAGAAATTTCCCAGTGGACCTGTTCTGTCATCAATCAATTGCATGCCGACTCCGTGGTGTGGCTTAGACGGTTCATAGTCTTTCCAATAATTCCTGCCTCTTGGATTTTCGCCAGGCATGGCAAAAGAACTAGGATTCGTTTTGTAATCTTTTTTGCCCAAGGGACCTTGAATGCTTAAGTAGGTGGTAACGGGTGCGTCTGTTAATCCTGCCCATTGGTGTCGATGCGATATTTTAATATCGGTATAATTTTCAATGCCCGATAAGGCGGGATTGAGAATATAATTGTTCAACACGTATTGGGTGTAATGCGGTTTTTGCTGCGCCATTAATGCATTGTGCAAAAAGGCGGTAACCAAGGCGGATACTAATATGCTTTTGAATTTACTCATTTGCAATAAATTGAAAGTGGGTTATCTGATTATAGAAACAGCCCCACTCATTTTGTTATTCAGTCTTGGATTATTGATAATCCAATAATAGGTTCCAACAGGCAAGTCTTTGCCCGCATAGGTGCCCTTCCAATTATTTTGATAGCCGGTGCTTACAAATATTGATTGACCATAGCGGTTGAATATTTCAATTCTTGCAGTCGGGTATTTTTCAATATTGGTAATGGTCCAAGTATCATTAATATTATCTCCATTGGGCGAAAACACATTGGGAATAATTAATGCTAACAATACATTCACTTTTACTTGATCTGTGGCGCTACAGCCGTCTGCAGAATTTACTCGAATAGTAAACAATTGGTCGTATTGTAAGTTGATGCTTGGGTTGGCAATGATTGGATTACTTACTAGGGAGGCAGGGCTCCATAAAATACTAATATTATTTCCAGTTGCAGCACCATTCAATGTGATGGTTTGTCCTGGAAATACATCAATTATAGGGCCTCCCGCATAAGCAGTAGGATTAGCGAATACATTTACTAACACAGGTACTCTGGCGCTTTCACAAAACCCAATTAAGGTTTGTGATACATAAAAACTATTACTACCAATTGCTGCTGTATTGGGGGTTGGAGCAGTACTGGCACCTGTTCCTCCAATGGCACTAGTATACCATAATATATTTATCCCAAGAGCATTGAGCGCAATTGCCCTATCATTTTGGCAATAGTTAACCGGACTAGTTATTATTGGTGCGGGCGAAGGAGGGGCCACAATATTTACAGTTACTGTAGTGCCTGTAGATACGCAAGCGCTAATTACATCTTTTACGATGATGGTATAGTTGCCTGGTAATAAACTACTAAAGCTACTGCCTGCTTGAAAATTAAGTCCTCCATTGATACTGTATGCAAAGTTGGCTCCCAGCGGTGCCGTCACAACAATGGTGCCGGTAGGTAAAATGCAGGTAGGCTGTACCGTTACACTAGCTGTAGGGGCAGTAGGTGGATTGGGAATGGGATTTACAGTTAAGCCAGTAGGTGTTGATATGCATCCCGTAGCATTGTCTTTTACAGTAATAGAATAATTGCCAGCAATCAATCCAGTGAATGAAGTAACGAATTGATAATTGGCACCTCCATCAATGCTGTATTGATAATTGGCTCCAATAGGCGCTGTAATTTGAATAACCCCTGTAAGGTTAACACATGTAGGTTGAGTTGTAACGCTAGCTGTTGCAGCGGGTGTAACAGGTATGGTATTTACAGTAAGATTGGTGATTGATGAGATACAGCCATTGAGTGTATTCCTAACTGTTAGGGGATAGTTTCCAGGAGCAAGCCCGACAAAACTAGTCCCTGCTTGATAGGTAAGTCCGCCATTTTTACTGTACTCGTAATTGGCGCCGGTAGGGGCAGTAATTACGATGGTACCTGTTGGCAAAGTGCAGGTAGGCTGTACCGCTACACTGGCCGTTGGCGCTTGAGGTGGATTTGGAATTGCATTTACTGCAAGAACAGTAGCACTCGAAATACAACCTGTTAAAATATCTTTTACTGTGATGGAATAATTAGCTGGAATCAATCCACTGAAACTGGTAGCTGCTTGGTAAGTTAATCCACCATCGATGCTATAAACATAATTTGTACTAAGTGGTGCAGTTATTACGATAGTGCCAGTTGGTATTGTGCAGGTAGGCTGTACCGTTACGCTGGCGGTTGCTGCTACTGGTGGATTAGGAATAGGATTTACTACAACAACCGTTGCACTGGAAATGCAACCTGTTAAAATATCTTTTACTGTGATGGAATAGTTGCCAGGAATCAATCCGCTGAAACTAGTAGCTGCTTGATAAGTTAATCCACCATCAATACTATATACTAAGTTGGCGCCGGTAGGGGCAGTAATTACGATGGTACCTGTTGGCAAAGTGCAGGTAGGCTGTACCGTTACACTGGCCGTTGCTGCAGCAGGTGGATTGGGAATAGCATTCACTGTCAAAACAGTTGCACTCGAAATACAACCTGTTAAAATATCTTTTACTGTGATGGAATAGTTGCCTGGAATCAATCCGCTGAAACTGGTTGTTGCTTGATAAGTTAATCCACCATCGATGCTATAAACATAATTTGTACTAAGTGGTGCAGTTATAACGATAGTGCCAGTTGGTAATGTACAGGTAGGCTGTACCGTTACGCTGGCGGTTGCTGCTACAGGTGGATTAGGAATAGGATTTACTACAACAACTGTTGCACTGGAAATACAACCTGTTAAAATATCTTTTACCGTGATGGAATAATTACCTGGAATCAATCCGCTGAAACTGGTTGTTGCTTGATAAGTTAATCCACCATCGATGCTATAAACATAATTAGTACTAAGTGGTGCAGTTATAACGATAGTACCTGTTGGCAATGTACAGGTAGGCTGTACCGTTACGCTGGCGGTTGCTGCTACAGGTGGATTAGGAATAGGATTTACTACAACAACTGTTGCACTGGAAATACAACCTGTTAAAATATCTTTTACTGTGATGGAATAATTACCTGGAATCAATCCGTTGAAACTGGCTCCTGCTTGATAAGTTAAACCACCATCAATGCTATATACTAAGTTGGATCCAGTAGGTGCAGTAATTACTATTGTGCCCGTTGGTAATGTACAGGTTGGTTGTACTGTTGTGTTGGCCGTTGGCGCAACAGGTGGATTGGGAATAGCATTTACTGTTAGCGTAGTAGCAGTAGAAATACAACCCGTTAAATTATTTTTTACCGTGATGGAATAATTACCTGGAATCAATCCGCTGAAACTGGTAGCTGCTTGGTAATTCAATCCTCCATCGATGCTGTATAAAAAATTGGCTCCAGTAGGATCAGTAATTACGATAGTGCCTGTTGGCAAAGTGCAGGTAGGCTGTACCGTTACGCTAGCAGTAGGTGCTGCGGGTATTGGATTGATGGTGCCAGTAACGGTTGCCATTGTACTGGAACAAACACCCGCATTATTGGTAAGGTAATAAGTAGTGGTGGCAGCAATAGTTGGACTATAATTAGTGCCAGTAAATACAAGAGTAGTGAGTGCTGCATCGGAATACCAACGGATGGTACCTGATCCTATTGCTGACAAATTAACAATACCTGGGCCACAACGACTATCGGGAGTAGTAACAGGCGGATTAATGACCGCAGGATTGGTGAGTGTTACATTGGTTGTAGCTGGACAAGTATTAGCAGCCGATACGGTTACCGTGTAAGTGCCTGCCGAAAGCCCAGTGGCAGTTATTGTATTTTGAACAGGCGCAGTATTCCAACTATAAGAATAAGCGCCCGCCGGTAGAACAGCAACAGTAACAGCGCCATTATTACCTCCATTGCAAGTAATGGGAGTAAGTATCGAACCAGTTAATCCTAGTATGGTCACTTGGTGAGAAACAGTTGAAGGGGCATTGTTGGGGCCACTGGCTACTAAGGTTACCGAATATACGCCAGGTCCTGAAAAAGTATGTGTAGGATTGGTAGCTGCTGATGTATTACTTGCACCAGAGGCAGGGTCTCCAAAATTCCAAGAGAGTGTGGGGCAAAGAATGGAGGTATTGGTAAAACTAACCGTATTGGCATTGGTACAACTATAGGTAAAACCAGCTTGATTGGCAGGTGCTTCACCAACATTAAATTTGTCAAAAGCAAAACCATCAAAGTCGTTACAGATAGAACCTGCACCAAAAACAAACCTGAAGATAACTGTTGCTTTATTGGCCAGTGCTGGTATGCAGTGTTGAGCTGTTACCCATGCACCACTGCCAAATCCTACTGAAGTACAACTACCAGCGCTGGGTTGTATGGTGCCAGACCATCCATCCCGAAGGGTAGTGCCAGGGTTAATGATGGATCCTACAACATATGTGATAGGGGTATAGTTGAACCAATTATCATTAAGGCAATTAGTAGCGTCTGCTTTACTGCCCACCGTATTCCAATTAAGTCCATTATCAATACTGTATTGTAAACTAGCGCCATCAAATTTTTGTTCTGTTTCCCAAAATGCCAGGAATTTAATATAGGGATGTGCGATGGCAGATAAATTAAGGCAAGGACTTTGAACCCAAGAACGTTCGTTAAGGTTATAGGTACTAGCCGCAGAAAGACCTCCTGTAATCCAACACTTTGAACCACTTCCTGCTCCGCTGATAGTCGTTTTGGTTGGTGCACCCCATGTCCAATCGGAGAGCGTACCACCAGTGGTCCATCCACCGTTGTTGGACTCGAAATCTTGAATATAGGGAGCAGCACCAGTTACAGCAATGGGGCTAGCACATTGTGCTATGGTTTTATTCGAAAAATGGAGTAAAAATATAAAGATAAACACCTCTAGAACTAGGAGGAATTTGGATCGATTCTTCATGCTAAGATATTAGATAGGTTGTTTATTCAAATGGTCAAACTGGTGTCGGTAATAATATTACTTGAAGGTAGTAAAAATATCGATAGCGGAGGCTTTTGGCCTTGGTGGGCATGGTGGCTTAATATTAATTTAACCCAATGATACTGGAATAAAAATAGCCTTGGCAATCGCCAAGGCTATAAAGTTGTGGTCAGTATTGACCTGATTGGGTAGCCAACTTTTAAACGAGAAAATTGCTAGCAATTATTTACAATCATCCTGTTGTTGTTTTTTATGCAGATCCTTGTACTTTTTAGCACCCAATCCAATGCCTACAGCCAATAAAATACTCAGTCCTCCATCGATGGGTACATCATTGGGGTCTGGTGGTGCGTCCAGTGTTGGCGCATTGGTTTCAGGGGTTGGTTCAAAGACTGTATTATTAGTTTCTATTGTATTGTCTTGCGCTAAAGTTGCGATAGAAATCGACATGCCGAAGACTAGTGTCAGCAAGGAGATTAAATATTTTCTTTTCATCATTGATGTTTTTTTTCAGGTGGATATTATTGCTTGATTAATTTTTTGGTTGCCAATACTGCTTTATCAGCCTCTATTTGTAAATAGTAGATGCCTTTGTGCAGTAATTGATTCAATGCAATTGTTAATCCCGCATTTCCACCATTGTGCTGAATTTGTTTGGTCCAAACTTTTTCGCCCAATACATTGATGATGGAGAGTTGATATATTCCTTTGTTGATATTGCTAAGCGAAATATTAAAATTGTCTTCCACAATTGGGTTGGGGTAGATGCTGATAGCTGGAGCAGCTTTACCAAATGCTACTTTTACAATCGCACTGTATTTTATCATTCCGCCTCTGTCGAAGGCTTTGATGCGGTAAAAATTATTGCCCGCTTGTGGATTGTTATCAAACCAGCTATAGTTGACTGCCGTATTGCTGTTTCCCAAAGCCATATTGGTATATTGCTTGTTGAAATGGCTGCCATCTATTGATTTTTCCACTTCATATCGATCCATATTGGCTTCACTATTCACTACCCAGTCTACCTGTATGCCATTATTTTTCGTGTGTGCGTTAAGGTTAATTTGGTCGATGGCCAGTGGTGTGGCTAAGCCAAATATTACTTTAAACCGGTCGGTTGCATAAGAAGCAGGATCTGCACTAACGGTAAAGGAGATGACCGTTGTTGACGTTACACTCAATTGCGAACGCATGCCTGTGAAATTATCGATTAGCTCTGCATTTAAAGTAGGATGGCTAAATACCGATGGAGTAAACTCAAATTGATAAGCCTGTTGTCTCATGTTATTCATGAACAATGGAATGGTATCAACGGAAGCTATCACTGGTCTGCTTTCAATAGCTAGGTGTTGGCCATCACGTGCGATGGCGATATTTTCATCCCAGTTGGCTGCCTCGCTAGCATCGTAATCGTCAATGCCCGCATTGTAGTTATTATTGTATTTAACCAATACGCCATCGGCGATGCGGCGGAATCCATCTGCTTCTGTGAAGTACAATTCAGCTCTGAAGGATTCAATTGGCAATGTTGGGCCAAATACATCGTTGTTATTGCCGGTAGATTTATGCGCTTCTTGAATGCTTACTGTAGGCGCTGTGGCACCACTGGCTTCTACAAAAAATGCTTGCCCAGGTTGAATATACTTGGTGGCAGAGCCTGAGCTAGGAATACCGTCGGTACCTACTGTTACAAATGCACCTCTTGTTCCTTCATTAGGATCCCAATAAGTGTAGTAGTTATTAATGCCTGTACAAGCAGGTTGAACCAATGACCAATCAATTGCAGAAGCATAAGGATTGGTTACAAGATTAAGTGCCCCTGTACCACCAATAAGTGAATTGGTGAAACT
>CAIOIZ010000060.1 GCA_903858475.1 uncultured Bacteroidota bacterium | reverse complement strand
TTGGTTAGAATGCCGCCCTGTCACGGCGGAGGTCGCGGGTTCGAGTCCCGTCCGGTCCGCAAAAATGCTCTGAGTAATCGGAGCATTTTTAATTTGTATGATTGTTTAGATTTTTTGCTGATTAAAACAGGATGCTGCCCTTTCACGGTCCCCACAGTATTGTGGGGACGGGTTCGAGTCCCGTCCGCATAAATGCTCTGAGTAATCGGAGCATTTTTAATTTGTATGATTGTTTAGATTTTTTGCTGATTAAAACAGGATGCCGCCCTTTCAAGGCCCCCAAAGTATTGTGGGGACGGGTTTGAGTCGGGTCCTTTCCACAAAAAAAATCCAGAAATTTTCAGGGTCTTTTGCATTTATGAAAAGTGGCCATTATAATTATGCGAAACTATTTAGCGGCTTTTCCACAGAATAAAAAAATCTATTTGTCAGACCTTAGTTTCAAATATTGCATTCAAATTTTGATACCATCCACAATCAAATAGATTCATTTGGCTGGTGCTTTCTCTTTTTTGATGGATAAGCTGGAGAAAGTTTAATATCTTTTCCTACCTTAACTCACCTTAATCATTATCAATGTCAGCACGTCTACTCAACTATTTTAGAGGTTTTATTACTGCAACTTTAGTTTTTATTTTTTCCATTGGCACGTCTGTTGCGCAAAATAAAAAATCTTCCTCCATTTCAATGAAAGATTCCATTGCACCTGTAGGAATCCTAAACGGACTTTCGGATTCAGCCTTACTGGAAACAGTGCAGAAACAAACCTTTCGTTATTTCTGGCATTATGCGCATCCGGTAAGCGGACTAGCAAGAGAAAGGGATGTGCCGGTTAAAGGGGTTTATTACTGGGATTTTATTAATGAAGCTTGGGATGAACCCAATCTAAGTAAATCTGAGTTCGGTCCTGATGCTTGTGCCATTGGCGGAACAGGAATGGGTATAATGTCAACAGTAGTTGCTGTGAGCAGGGGCTGGATTGCAAGAGATACAGCTGTAAAAAGACTCAATAAAATTTGCGATTTTCTGCTTACTGCCGACGCCTATCATGGTATCTATCCGCATTTCATGAATGGAAGAACCGGAAAAACAATACCGTTCGACCGGCTAGACGATGGAGCTGATATTGTTGAAACATCTTACCTAATCATGGGACTGCTTACAGCAAGAGAATATTTCAATAGTGATAATATTCAAGAAAAATATTTGAGAAAACGAGTGAATCAAATTTGGAATGCGGCCAATTGGGCATGGCATACCAATCAGGGGTCTAATCGGCTCTACTGGCACTGGAGTCCACACAATGACTTTGATATGAATTTCCCTGTATGGGGCTGGGATGAATGTTTGATTACCTACATTGTTGCTGCAGCATCTCCTTATCATTCTATTAACAGATCAGTGTACGATTCAACCTGGGTGGGCAGTCAGGGATGGAAAAATGGTAAATCTTATTATGGCATTGAACTGCCATTAGGTAATTTTGATAAAGGAGGACCGCTGTTTTTTGAACAATATACCTTTATGGGGATTGATCCCAACGGGCTAACAGACGATAACGGTATAGATTACCTGCAGCAGGTAAGGAACCATACACTCATCAACAGAGCGTATTGTATAGAAAACCCCAAAAAGTACAAAGGATATGGGGCTAATTGCTGGGGATTGACCGCAGGGGATAGTTACAAAGGTTATGTAGCACATGCGCCTGATATGGATTTAGGTGTGATTCAACCCACAGCGGCAATATCTTCCATGCCTTTTACTCCAGAGTATAGCATGGAAGCACTCAGGCATTTTTATTACAACTTGGGGGGTAAAATTTGGGGACAATATGGCTTCTCAGATGGCTTTTCTGAAACAGAAAATTGGTACGCCCGTTCACACCTGGCTATTGACCAGGGGCCTATAGTTGTGATGATTGAAAATTACAGAACGGGACTGATTTGGAAACTATTCATGCAAATTCCGGAAATTCAGAACGGCCTTAAAAAATTGGGTTTCAAAACTACATAAACAGATAAATGATATGAAAGCGAGAAGCATAGTTTTAATGCGATCAGGATTTTTCTTTCTCTTACATTTTTTCACTTTCAACCTAACAGAGGCACAGGTTCTAAACATCGGTGCTGTAAAAAACATACATAGGGTAAATGGAGGACTAGAAGGAAATGCCGTTGAGGCACATTTCTCTATTCAAGTGTACGCCCCTCAGGTGATTAGAGTTAGGGTAACAAAAAACAAATCCTTTCGTGATTTTTCTTATGCTTTGGTTAGCGACAGTATTCCAACTTGTAATGACTTTACAATTTCTGAACAGCCAGACAGAATTATACTTACCACAGCTTTGATTAGCGCAGAGATTATTAAAAAGCCTTCCTTTCGAGTGATTTTCAAAAACCGGAATGGCGAAGTTGTCAATGAAGATGAAGAAGGTGCTGCATTTGGCACAACATACATCGGAGACAAAGTAAGTGTGTATAAAAAAATGCAATCAAGCGAACGTTTTGTCGGTATGGGTGAAGTGCTGGGCAATCTCGATAAACGAGGAATGGGCTTTGCTTTGAATAATACAGATACGTACAAATATGGAGATGTTCGTTTGCCCATGTACGGTAGTTTTCCTTTTTACATTGGCATTCACCACAGTCAGGTATATGGTTTGTTTTTCAACAATACTTATCGTACCTATTTCAATTTTGGACAGTCAACACCCGATTTTGTATCTGTAAATATGGATGGTGGAGATGCAGATTATTTCTATTTCTATGACAATTCTATCGCTAAGATTATAGAACATTATTCATCAATAACAGGCAGAATGCCATTACCTCCGAAATGGAGTATCGGATATCACCAGAGCCGATGCAGTTATTATCCGCAGTCAAAAGTATTGGATGTAGCCAGCAGTTTCAGGGCCAGGAAAATTCCCATTGATTGCATAGTAATGGATGCGGATTATTTACAGGATTATGAGCCTTTTCGTATCAATACAAATCGTTTCCCCGACTTGAAATCGCTGACCTCAAAGCTAGCTGCTATGAACCTGGAAGTTACAGCTTCCGTAAACCCGGGAATAAAAATTGACAGTACATATGAAGCTCATCATGACGGATTAAAGCAAGGTGTATTTCTTAAATATGGTGACGGTAAACTCTTTGTATCCGATATTTATCCTAGCACTAATCATTATGTAGATTTTACAAATCCTAAGGGAAGAGCATGGTGGATTGATAAAATGGAATTTCTACCTGAAAATGGCATACATGGTTATTGGAATGATATGAATGAACCAGCGGTAGGAGGAAGTTACCTCCCAGACAATTTAATGTTTGATTTTGATGGACATAAAGCCAATGCACTGGAGGCTAAAAATGTGTATGGGATGCAAATGGCAAGAAGCAGTTATCTCTCCGCAATGAAATATTCTCCCACCAGAAGACCATTTATTCTCACCAGGTCAGGTTTTTCCGGTGTACAACGGTTTGCTGCTATGTGGAGTGGGGATAATACCGCTAGTAATGAGGGATTGCTCAGCAGTGTTCTAATAAATTCTCAAATGGGCTTGTCGGGTATGCCCTTCTTCGGTTACGATGTTGGTGGTTTTATAGGTGATGGAACCTCCGATCTCTTTAAAAGATGGATTGAAGTAGGTATATTTTCTCCTTTTTGCAGAAATCATAAAGGTTTTTTCTTCACAGCCAATGAACCCTGGGCTTATGGTGAGGAAGCCGAAGCCATATCGAAATCGTATATTGGTTTCCGTTATCGAATGATGCCCTATTTGTACTCGGCATTTCAACAAGCGTCACTAACAGGAATGCCTGTGCAAAGGAGTTTGTGTATGTTTCATCCATTCGATGAAAAAATATATAATTCCGATTATCAATATGAATTCATGTTTGGCGATGCAATGCTTGTTGTTCCGGTGACATCAAAGGAGTCCATCAAAAAAATCTATCTACCCAGTGGAGATTGGTATGACATTTACACAAATGAAATGATACAAGGCTCGAGGGAATGGATGTCGGAAGTCCCCATCTATAAGTTACCGATATTTATAAAGTCATCGTCCATACTCCCCTTGCAGACTTTAGTGCAATCAACTAGGGAGCTTCCTTCAGATACTTTATTGCTACATGTGTTCAACGGAAAGGATAAAAATAATTTTGATTATTATGAAGATGCTGGTGACGGATTTGAATACCAGCAAGGGGCTTATTGCAGCAGGCTGTTGGAATTTGATCCTACGCAACGTAAGTTTATCTTCAATAAACAAAATGGGTCTTATCAATCCGGTTTTTCAAAAGTAAAACTGATATTCCATGGTTTTGGAAATCAATTGAAAAGCATGGAGGTGAACAATATTCCAACAAAAATTAATTCAGGGGTAGCCAAAATTTTGGATCCATTAGAAGAGTTGTCGGATTATTACGATCCTAATTACTACAAGGGATTGAGGGCGGCTGAAAAAAATCATGAACTTCCATTCGTGATTTTCGATAATGCTGCAGATCAAATCACAGTTACCTGGAAGTAGCAGGATTTGTCGATAAAGTGAATCTCTCTAAATACAATAGGCATTTTTATTTTATTATTCTTTCTAAGTAACTTGAATGCTCCTTAAGGATGGAAATTAAATAATAACCGAAATGAAAAATAGATATCTATTACTGCTTTGCCTATTGAATGCATCGTTTGTACTGCAAGCAAAAATTATATTGCCTGGCATTTTTTCAGACAATATGGTATTGCAACGGAATACCCTCCTGCCAATATGGGGTATAGCCGAAGCCAATGAAAAAATTACCATTCAATTTCATCTGCAAGCAAAAACGACTAAAGCGGATAAAATGGGGAATTGGTCGGTTAAGTTGGAACCAGAATTAGCAGGAGGCCCCTATCAATTAAATATTACTGGTAAAAATAGTATCCAAATAAAAAATATACTGGTTGGGGATGTTTGGCTTTGCAGCGGACAATCCAATATGGAATGGGCGGTTGGTCAATCCAATAATGCAGTTAACAGTATTGCCAATGCCAATTATCCAGCTATAAGGCATGTTAAAATTCCGCATACGATTGGCTCAATACCACAACAGGACTTAGCTCCTGTTTATTGGGATGTTTGTAGCCCAAGTACAGTGGCTAGCTTTTCGGGGCTGGCCTATTTTTTTGCAAAAAATATTTACGATAGTATACATATTCCTATTGGTATCATTAACGATTGTTGGGGGGGCACCAATATTGAAACCTGGATTAGTCGCACTGGCTTTGAGAGCAGCGAAGAATTCAAAGAAATGATTGCAAGTATGCCTGTTTTGAATTTGGATTCCATCTCAAAATTGAAAATTCGAGCAGTAGAAGAAAGAATTAAAAAACTACAAGGCACTGGTTTGAAAAATTTGCCAGTAGACAATTTTAAAGAATTATCATTTGATGATGATCGATGGCCTACAATGAAACAGCCCATGTTATGGGAGCAGCAAAGTATTGGTGAATTGGATGGTGTAGTATGGCTTAGGAAAACAATTGATTTGCCCGCACTTGATTTTACCAAATCGTGTATTCTGGAACTGTCTAAAATTGATGATAATGACATTGCCTATGTAAATGGGGTAGAAGTAGGATATACTAATCAATGGGATGCATTGCGGAAATATCCGATACCTGCTGCCTTGTTGAAAGAGGGGAAGAATGTCATTGCTATAAGGGTGGAAGACAATGGTGGAGGAGGTGGCATCTATGGGGAAGCGGATAACCTTCAATTGAGTATTGGCGATCAAAAAATTTCATTAGCGGGGGATTGGAAATTTCAAGTAGCGTCTATCATAAAAAAAACCAGTGAAAATTCTTTGCCATCACTTTGTTATAATGCAATGATTCATCCTTTGATTCCATTTGCATTTAAAGGCGTATTATGGTATCAAGGCGAATCCAATGCAGGTCGTGCTTATCAATATCGAAAAGCATTTCCATTATTAATTAATGATTGGAGGAAAAAATGGGATAATCCTACCATGCCATTTTACTACGTACAGCTGGCCAATTTTAATAATGTTGGTAATAGCAATGAAGGTTGTGGTTGGGCTGAACTGCGAGAGGCCCAAACTATGACATTGTCATTGCCTCATACGGGCATGGTGGTAACTACAGATATTGGGAATCCGATTGATATTCATCCAACCAATAAGCAAGATGTAGGAAAGCGTTTGGCTGCCATCGCTTTTAATAATATTTATGGAATTGCCATGCAGGATAGAGGGCCTAGTTATTCATCAATGCAAATAAAAGAAAACGAAATGATTCTTTCATTTGATCATATTGGAACAGGGTTGTTTACCCCAGATCAATATGGATATATCAAAGGATTTGAAATTGCAGGAATGGACCAGGTCTTTTATTTGGCTCGGGCTTATATAAGCGGCAATAATATTGTAGTTTCATGCGACAAAGTGGCCCGCCCCCTGGCAGTACATTTTGGATGGAATGGCAATACCACGGATTGTAATTTGTTTAATAAAGAAGGTTTTCCTGCCGTACCATTCCGGACAGAGGAATGGAAAAATAGTACAAAAGATGAAAAGTATACTATTGAAAAATTAATTTTTTAGTTTTAATATGCCTGTTGAAAATATTGCCGGTGGAAAAACTTAGCCCAACCAAATTGCCTTTCAGCGTGGGTCACAAATATTGGCATTGGATAACAGTTTAAATTATTTCAATATAAATGACCTTCTTTCAAATACAAAGGATAGAGTAATCGGTAACCCCAAATTGGCAAATGAATCTAAGGCTCTACCAACAAATTGGATTGGTTATGTAGAACTGGTTTAGCAAATAAGAAATTATTATTTAAAGTGCATTAACTGAATCAAAATGAAAACTAATAAAATTTTTGTGGTAGGAAGCGCAAACACTGATATGGTTGTTATGTCTAAATCCCTGCCAGTACCTGGCGAAACCATAATGGGTGGCCAATTTTTTATGAATGCCGGTGGTAAGGGGGCTAATCAGGCAGTTGCAGCAGCACGGCTTGGGGGGGCTGTTACGCTAATAGCTAAAGTTGGGAATGATATATTTGGTAAACAAACTCTTGAAAGTTTGCATAAAGAAAACATTAATACAGATTTTGTTTTCATTGATGATCAAACACCTTCGGGCACAGCTTTAATAATGGTGAATGAGCATGGAGAAAATTGTATTGTTGTGGCGCCTGGTGCCAATGCCAATCTATTGCCAGCAGATATTTTAACAATACAAAATATCAATGAAGCCGAAATTATTTTAATGCAATTGGAAATACCTATGTCGACAATTGAAGCGGTAGCAAAAGAGGCGAAAAATAACAATCAGAAAGTGATTATCAATCCAGCTCCAGCACAAGCTTTGAGCGATAAATTGCTGAATGGTTTATTTCTAGTTACCCCTAATGAAACGGAAGCATCATTACTTACAGGTATTAAAGTTGAAGACTACAATACGGCAGCACAAGCAGCAGTGGTATTCTTAAAGCAAGGAGTACAGAATGTGATAATCACGATGGGAAAATTGGGGGCATATTTTCAAAACGCTGACTTGAATTTTAAAATTCCTGCACCAGTTGTTAAGGCAGTAGACACAACTGCTGCCGGTGATACCTTTAGTGGTGCGATAGCTGTTGCAATTAATGAAAAAATGAATTGGGAAAATGCCATCCGATTTGCAATAGAAGCGGCTTCCATTTCTGTTACAAGAAAAGGTGCTCAATCATCTGTTCCATATAGACAGGAATTGGAATTTGGATTAGTTAATATATAAAAAAATAACTTATGATTATCGTACAAAATTACAGTTTAGCCATTTTACTATGTGTGATTACCATGTTATGTTGGGGCTCTTGGGCAAACACTACCAAACTAACCTCAAAAACATGGAGATTTGAACTTTTTTATTGGGATTATGGCTTTGGTATTCTGCTGACCACAATTTTATTGGCCTTTACTTTAGGAAGCAATGGAAACGAAGGCAGGTCTTTTATAAATGATATTTACCAGGCTAATACTAGTAGTATGCTGTCGGCTTTTATAGGCGGGGTGATTTTCAACCTAGCCAATATTCTATTAGTGGCTGCTATCGGTATTTCAGGCATGTCTGTAGCCTTTCCTGTGGGCATTGGAATAGCGTTGGTATTGGGAGTAATCGTAAATTATATTGCTATTCCTCAGGGCAACCCTGGTTTGATTTTTGGTGGTGTTGCATTGATAGCATTGGCAATTTTATTAAATGCAAGAGCTTATCAAAAACTACAGGCAAATACTTCTGGGGGAGTTTCAAAAAAAGGATTGATTCTGTCGGTTGTCAGCGGATGTTTAATGGGGTTATTTTATAAATACGTAGCAGGGTCGATGGTATCTAATTTTAATTTGCCTGAAGTAGGAAAACTCACTCCCTATACAGCTCTTGTGATTTTTGCAGTAGGGATTGTAATGAGTAGTTTTTTATTCAATTCTATACAAATGAAATTCCCATTTATAGACAAACCGGTTCCTTTAAAGGATTATTTTAAGGGGAAAATAAAAGATCATGGAATTGGCATTTTGGGAGGTATGATATGGTGTATTGGAATGTCATTAAGTATAATTGCATCAGGCAAAGCAGGACCAGCAGTTTCTTATGGATTAGGGCAGGGTGCAACAGTTGTTGCCGCAATTTGGGGGATTTATGTTTGGAAAGAATTTGATAAAGCTCCATCGGGCACGAAATCCTTGTTAAATATAATGTTGCTTTTATACGTTGCGGGGTTGGCAATGATTATACTTTCTAAATAAATGCTGCTACTTGTTAATTTTGGGCATAATTTATTGCAGTTTGCTAACCAATGATAATAAGGGTAAACCAAGAAGCTTGATTTTCAACATCGATATTTAAAACAGCCTCTTTTGTGTAATGATATTTTTAGTCATTGCTTTTTTAATAAGATGAATAAACGGCTGCTATAGAAGAAAATTATTCAAATAAAAAACGTAGGATTTAATTATAAAAAAACAGAATTGTTTAAATATTAAAAAATATGAAAAAGTATTTCTTTATAATAAGTTGCCTGCTGGTTAGTCAGTTGTATGCTCAAAAACTAATCTACCCCAAAATAGAAAAACAACCTAGGTTGACCATCAGTTTGGAGGCACTGAAAAATAAAATCAAAGGTGGATGGGCTGGAAAAATGATTGGTGTTACATATGGAGCTCCAACCGAATTCAGGGCCCAGGGCAAAACATTTGATGATCCTATTAATTGGGTGCCAGCCGATGTAAAGGGTTCTGTATGGCAGGATGATATTTATGTGCAGTTGACATTCATGGAAACAATGGACAAGTATGGTATCAATGCACCCGCAAAAAAGTTTCAAGAACTATTTGCCAAATCTGGTTATATGTTGTGGCATGCCAATGTACAGGGGCGTAAAAATTATTTTGATGGTATCTATCCGCCGATGTCTGGAAACCCATTGTATAATTTACATGCAGATGATATCGACTTTCAAATTGAATCAGATTATATAGGATTTATTTGTCCTGGTATGCCACAAACTGCTAATAAAATAGCAGATAAAATAGGGCATATTATGAATTACGGAGATGGTGTATATGGTGGTGTTTTTGTGGCATCCTTATATACAGCAGCCTATTTTGAAAGCGATATCAATAAACTAATCAACCGTGCACTGCTTTCTTTACCAGCCACCAGTGATTATGCTACAATCATCAAGGATGTGTTGTTATTGCATCAGCATTATCCTGCTGATTGGCGAAAAGCCTGGCAGGAATTAGAAAACAAATGGGGCAAAGTGAATATTTGCGAAGCCGGTAAAACTTTTAATATCGACGCTAAACTAAATGGCGCATTCATAGTAATGGGTTTACTTTATGGCGAAGGTGATATTGAAAAAACTTTGGAGATTACTACACGTTGTGGACAAGATTCTGATTGTAATCCTTCCAACGCAATGTCTGTGTTGGGCATTATAAAAGGTTTTGATGCTTTGCCATTGGCCTACCGAAATGCAGTGGAAGCTATGGCCGATACTTTGTTTGACAATACCAGTTATTCATTCAATAAAGCAGTAACGCAAACGATGAAGTATGCACAAGATATTGTAAAGAGCAATGGAGGACTTATTCAAAATGGTGAAATGCTAATTAAAGAACAGTCTCCATTGGCATTTCAGCTTGAAGCAGCATTTCCTTCATTGGTATTCGATAAGCGAATGCCGATTTCGTCAGCTAAAGAAAATAACGATTGGAGCATTACAGGTGCTTGGAATAAATTTTCCGAAAATCAATCTCTATTTAGTAGCAAAGCAGGGGATGCTATTAGTTTTAATTTTGTGGGCACTGGTATTTCAATTGAAGGAAATTGGGTAAAAGATGGTGGCGTGGCAGATGTGTACATTGATGGTGTTTTTAAACGCCGCATCGATACTTATTTTGATTATGCTAATCAAGAACATCGGGGTGTTAATATCTTTCATATCCTGGGTTTGAAAGCAGGTAAGCATCTAGTAAAAATAGTGGTGACGGGCAAAAAAAATGTGGCATCCGCAGCTGCTAATATTTATATAGCAGGGGCAGTTGTTTACAAAACTGGAAAAAAAATAAATGAAGATTATCGTTTTTCATTTCAGTAATACGTAAATCTGTCTAAATGTAAGATCGGATCTTATGCTAGGTAATTATTGCAACTGTTGAACAAAAGCGGCCATCGATAATACACCGCTGTATCTCCATATTTCTTTTGCTTCTTTGTATATAATAAATGTCGGGAAATTTTCGATTTTCATTTCATTGCAAATGGTTGTTTGTGTAGCACCATCAATTTTCACCAAGGCAAATTGGCTGCCATACTGTGCTACTAATGAATCTACCGTTGGCGCCATTTTTTTGCAGGGTGGGCACCACTCAGCACTGAAGTCAACCAATACAGGTTTATCGGCTGGAATTTGTGCAAAATACTCTTCCAAGCTAATTTGATTTGCGGTATTTAATTGTTCTACTGCTTTTCCTTCTTGCTGCCATGCACGGAGACCTCCTTCCAAATTGAAAGCTTTGAAACCATTCGCATTTAACCATTCTGTAGCAGCATTGCTTCTAGCGCCGCTTAAGCAATAAGTATAAATTGGATTTGCTTTATTCAATGCTGCTGCTCTTTCCTGAAAGCTGGTTGAGTTATTCCAATCGGCTTGTAAAGCATTTTTTAAATGCCCCGATTGGTACTCTTCTGCTGACCGAACATCCAACAATTGTATATTGTTTTTAGCGATGGCATTTTCGAATGCTGCTACTGATACATTACTTGATTCATTGGATGAATTACAAGCCATTAATGTAAAAACTAATAAAATTAAAAGTGGAACTATTTTACGAATTAACATAGTGGTTATTTTGAATGCAAAGATTCGGAAATATTCTCAAGGCTTGTATAACTTTTGTTACATAAGTAGTGGGTAATATAGTTTCTTGCAAATTGGACGACATGATTTTTGCCAAACTGGTCCGTCTTAGGTTCAGTTAATTTAAATATCGTTAATTTAATATATGTAAATCCTTGATGGGAATTTGTATATATTTTTGATTTTGCTTTAGATTCATTACTGGCCCGATTTTTGAAACCTTTAACAGTGTAGATGCAGCGGTGGCTGCTAATTTATTGAACTTTGTATTAAATATCCAATCATGCGAAAACCAATTATAAGGCGATTTCATTTATTTTTCTCCTCCTTCTTTATTTTCTTTATTCATATACCCTTTGTATTTGCTAAAAGCAAACCACTGATGGTTGAGCCAGTATCATTTCCTATTGCAGCTATGAGATCGGGGTTAATGGCCTTCAGCGAATTGATGACTGAGTTTGAAAACAAAGCGGATAATCTTTATCAGTCTTTGCGATTAAACCTATTGGGATATTCGCAACAAGCATTTGAATATGCAATTACTGGCTTGGATAAATTAGTTAAAATGGGGAAAATTGAGCACCCACAAATTTTATCCATAGTTGATTTTAGTCAGCCCTCTTCTCACAAAAGAATGGTGGTAATTGATTTGCAAAAAAAGCTGGTTTTGTTTAACACGTATGTTGCTCATGGTCGAAATTCAGGAAACGCATTTGCCCGCGATTTTTCTAATACTCCAGAAACCAATAAAAGCAGTTTGGGGTTTTATGAAACCAGCCATACTTATATTGGTGGAAATGGGTATTCGCTTCGTTTGGAAGGATTGGAAAAAGGATTCAATGACAATGCAGCAAGCAGGGCAATTGTGGTGCATGGGGCCGCATATGTAAGCGCATCCATTGCTCAGCAACAAGGGTATATTGGTCGCAGTCAAGGCTGCCCAGCCTTGCCTTTATTACAAAGCAAACCCATCATCGATAAAATAAAAAACGGCACTTGCTTATTTGTGTATAGTCCGAATGCGCAATATATTCAGCAATCGAAATTGCTTCATTAATGGAGAAAGTATGCAGCAATAATTCACGCCGGTTTATTTCTGGCGTTTATTTTTTATTCTATTTTGTTGCCTGAATCAATTAAGCAGTTTTTATTTTATCTTCACAAAAAAATATACATGAGTCAATTTACCGGTACAGGTGTGGCGATGATTACGCCTTTTAATAGCGATGGAAGTATTGATTGGGGTAGTCTTAAAAAAACAATTGCCCATCTAACCAATGGCAAGGTTGATTATATTGTAGTATTGGGAACAACGGGAGAATCGGCCACATTGAGTAGGGAGGAAAAGCAAGCCATCTTTAGTTTTGTGGCAGCCAATAATACAGCGAAATTGCCATTAGTAGCCGGCATTGGCGGTAATTATACCCAGGAAGTAATTAATTATTTTGGCAAATTCGACCTTACCGGATATGCAGCCATTTTATCTGTAAGTCCATATTATAATAAACCCAATCAAAATGGATTGTATGAACATTATAAGGCATTGAATGAGGCGAGTCCTTTGCCCATCATTATGTATAATGTGCCGGGGCGCACGGGCATGAATGTTACAGCGGATACCACATTGAAAATTGCAAGGGATTGCAAAAAAATAATTGCAACAAAAGAGGCCAGTGGAAATCTTGATCAAATCATGCAAATCATTAAATACAAACCTGCAGGATTTGAAGTAATCAGTGGTGATGATGGCATTTCCTTGCCAATGATTGCTTGTGGAGCTGTAGGGGTGATTTCTGTTGTGGCCAATGCCTTCCCATTAGAATTCTCCAATATGATTCGATATTGTTTACAAGGCGATTTCGCTGCTGCCAGGCCATTGCATTATAAATTAACTGATATTATCAATTCTATGTTTGTAGAGGGTAGTCCAAGTGGGGTAAAGGCATATATGAGCGAAATGGGCATTTGTGAAAATAATTTCCGCTTGCCAGTGGTAACAGTCAGTGATGGCTTAAAAGAAAAAATCAGGGGAATGATAAAGGATTTGTAATTAGCAAATAGTTGCTATTTTTTATATCCGGTAACTGATGCCTTCTAAGGCCAATTCCGTTTCATCAAATACTTCTTTTGCTTGTAAAAGAAATTCATCTAGGCTTTCGTATTTGGATGAGAAATGACCAATCAGTAATTTTTTTACTTCTGCAATTTTCGCAATATTGGCTGCTTGAATGGTAGTACTATGGTATCGGCTGGCTGCTCTTTCATGCAAGTCTTTCAAATAAGTACTTTCATGGTAAAGTAAATCCACTCCTCTTACTTTTTCTGCAATGGCCTCATCATAAATTGTGTCGGCACAATAAGCATAACTCTTAGGAATAGTATTAGCGGTGGTCAACTCCTCGTTTGGAATAATAGTGCCTTTTTTTGTAGTATAGTCCTTGCCTTGTTGCAGTTGTGGGTAGTAAGCCTCCGGTATTTCATAAGACTTTACTCTGTCGGGGGCAATTTTTCTTGGATTTTTTTTCTGCCTAAATACAAAGCCCCAGCATTCGATGCGGTGGCGTACTGGGAAGCAGTAAACGGTCATCTTATTTTCATCCAAAATAATTCCTTCTGTTGCCAATGGATGGAAGCATAATTCAAAACTCAATTTAGTATCTGCTACATCCAACTGCAGTTGAATGATTTTTTCTAGTGCAGCTGGTGCATGGAGGTGCAATGCTTGTGTGCGACTCAGTAAACTCATGCTGGTAATTAAGCCTATGAGACCGAAATAATGGTCGCCGTGTAAATGTGAAATGAAAATATGGTTAATCTTGCTACGGCGAATTTTATACCTCGTCATTTGTAGCTGTGTTCCTTCTCCGCAGTCGATTAAAAAAAGTTCGTCGGAATTTTGCAATATTTGAGCAGTCGGATTTCTTTCAAAAGCCGGGATAGCAGAATTATTTCCTAAGATGGTTAATGCTAACAAAAAGAATGTTTAAAGGGTTTGATTGAAATGGTATTTCTTTCCCTAAAGACTTCGTATTATTCAAAAATGCTGCATTGCTTAAAAAAACAGCCTAATTAATCCTCATTGAGTAATTCTCTTTCCACTTCTTCCATTTGAAGTATATCCCAAGCTTCGCTTTCTGTTGGGGTAATATTCATGATATCTAATAATTCTTTTTCTTCAAATACCTTCGCCACTATTGCCGGCAGTTCGCAAATTACAAATGAGCAATTGTTTTCATAAAAACTTTGTTGAATATTGGCCAATTGGTCTGCGGCTTCTGCTTCAATGTCCTTTATCTCCGACAATTTCAAAATAAGATGGGGTATGTCTTTTTGGATGTAGGGCAGCAGCATAATGGCCAGTTCGGCTGTCATATTAGCAGACAGTTGATCGGTAACAGGCGTAATAACAGTAAATTTTTCTTTGGTATCCGTTTTGACATTCATGTTCTGAAATTAAATCAGTAATCAGTATTAGTTGTTAGAAAAGCAAAGATATTCCAAAAACACATAGGCCGATTGGTTGTAATATAGCAGTAAATTGGTCCACATTGCAATCCTTTGTGAGCAATTTTAACTTTTCAACATATCAACATTGGCTTTCTACTGTAAACTTAGTTTAGTAATTTTCGGTATTATTGTAATAGCAAAATCGTAGACAAAATGGACAACAATTTTTCAGCGCAAGTCAAGGAAATTATCAGTTATAGTCGTGAGGAGGCTCTTCGGCTGGGAAACGATTTTATTGGCACGGAGCATTTGATTTTGGGATTAATCCGGGACAATGAAAATACCGCCATTAAAATCTTGAAATCTTTAAATGTAGATTTATACGAATTGCGTAAAGAGATTGAAATGGCAGTAAAGGATAAGACTGGTAAAAATATCGCCAATATCAATTCACTGCCCCTTACCAAACAGGCAGAAAAAGTAATTCGGATCACTGTTCTTGAAGCAAAAGCATATAAAAGTCCGCATGTAGAAAGCGAGCATTTGATGCTATCTATTTTAAAGAACAAAGAGAATATTGCTACTCAAATTTTGAATCAATTTGATGTGGATTATGATTTGTTCAAAAACGAATTGGGTTTTGTTGCCAGCACACCGCCTAAGGCAGAATTTAATGACGAGGGAGAAGAAGAATTTGATGAAGAGAAAAAACAATTTGGCCAGCAACAACGGGCTTCCCGTGGAAGTGCAGCTGCTGGTGGGCCTAAAACCAAGACACCTGTTTTAGACAATTTCGGACGAGATATTACTAGGCTCGCTGAAAATAATGGGCTCGATCCTATTGTTGGTCGTGAAAATGAAATTGAAAGAGTATCCCAGATATTATCGAGAAGAAAGAAAAACAATCCGATTTTAATTGGTGAGCCTGGTGTGGGTAAGACAGCAATTGTAGAGGGACTAGCCTTGCGCATAGTACAAAGAAAAGTTTCAAGGGTTTTATTTGATAAAAGAGTGGTGAGCCTGGACCTTGCTGCATTGGTTGCCGGTACAAAATACCGTGGTCAATTTGAAGAGCGAATGAAGGCCATCATGAATGAATTGGAAAAGAACCGCGATGTTATTTTATTCATCGATGAAATACATACCATCGTAGGGGCTGGTGGCGCCAGCGGCTCTTTAGACGCAAGCAATATTTTTAAACCTGCATTGGCTAGGGGCGAATTACAATGTATTGGCGCCAGTACCTTAGATGAATACAGAATGCACATAGAAAAAGATGGTGCATTGGATAGGCGTTTTCAGAAAGTAATTGTTGAGCAGCCAAGTGTAGAAGAAACCATTTTGATATTGAATAATATCAAAAGCAAGTACGAAGACTACCATAATGTAGTGTATAGTCAGGAAGCCATTGAGGCTTGCGTGAAATTGAGTGATCGCTATATGACTGATCGCTTATTGCCCGACAAAGCCATCGATGTATTGGATGAAGTAGGTGCTAGAAAGCATATCAAAAACATCAATGTGCCGGCTGATATAATCGATTTAGAAAAAAAGATTGAGGATATCAAACTGGAAAAAAATAAAGTGGTCAAAAGCCAGCGTTTTGAAGAAGCCGCTTCTTTGCGCGATACAGAAAAAAGATTACAAGAAGAATTAGAAGCCGCTAAAAATACTTGGGAAGAAGAAAGTAAACACAAGAAATTTCCTATTGAAGAGGAAGATATTGCAGAGGTAGTTTGTATGATGACGGGTATTCCAGTTAAGCGAATGGTTCAAGCCGAAACAGAAAAATTACGCCGAATGGCCGATGATTTGAAAGGGGCTGTAATTGGACAAGAAGAAGCCATTCAGAAAGTAGTAAAAGCCATTCAGCGAAATCGAGTGGGTTTAAAGGATCCCAAAAAACCCATTGGTACTTTTATTTTCCTGGGCCCTACCGGTGTGGGAAAAACAGAGTTAGCTCGTTCTTTGGCACGCCACATGTTTGATAGCGACGATGCATTGATTCGCATCGACATGAGTGAATACATGGAGAAATTCACGGTAAGTAGATTGATAGGAGCACCTCCCGGCTACGTGGGTTATGAAGAAGGTGGTCAACTTACGGAGAGGGTTAGACGAAAACCATATTCCGTGATTTTGTTAGATGAAATTGAAAAAGCACATCCAGATATTTATAATATTCTTTTACAAGTATTGGATGATGGTCAATTGACTGATGGACTTGGAAGAAAAGTGGATTTCAAGAATACGATGATTATCATGACTTCCAATATTGGGGCACGGCAATTGAAAGAATTTGGCGCTGGGGTAGGTTTTGCTACCGCCAATCGTTTGCAAAATGCTGAGGAGAATAATAAGTCTGTGATTGAAAATGCACTAAAACGTACTTTTAGTCCTGAGTTTTTAAATCGTATTGATGACGTAGTTATTTTTAATTCTTTATCAAAGGACAATATTTTCAATATCATCGATTTGCTCATGAATGGCGTAATGAAGCGCTTGAAAAATCTTGGGTTCAGCATTGAATTGTCGCCAGCAGCCAAAGATTTTATTGCCGAAAAAGGATATGATGTACAATTTGGTGCCCGCCCCTTACACAGGGCAATCCAAAAATACCTGGAAGATCCATTAGCAGAAGAAATCCTGAATATGCACGTCAAAAGTGGGGATGTGTTGATTGCCGAGCTCGATAAGGAGACAGATAAAATAGTCTTCACCTTAAAAATAGAGGAAAAGCAGGAAGAAAAACAGGCAGAAGCCTAATTCCAGTAAATATTTACAAGTGCCATCCATCGGATGGCACTTTTTTTATGCCGACAAAGCATTTTAAATATTTCATTTTGAATTTGCCATTTTTTAAAGCAATTTTGCTTTTTAATGGCAAAAAAAATCATCATAACAATTGACGGGTGGAGTAGTTGCGGAAAGAGCACTTTGGCCAAACAAATGGCAAAGGTATTGGGCTATGTTTATATAGACAGCGGCGCTATGTACAGAGCTATCACCCTATATTTTTTGCGCAATCATGTCGATTGGAACGATGTGCCCCAAGTAATAGATGCCTTGCAAAATATTAGTATTGAATTTCAATTCAACCCCGCCTCTCAACAATCAGAAATGTTTTTGAACGGAGAAAATGTGGAGTACCTCATTCGCGACTTAGTAATAGCTGAAAAAGTAAGTGATGTGGCTGCTATTGGCGAAGTAAGGACTTTTGCAGTAGCCGCTCAACAAGCGATGGGAAAGAAGAAAGGTATTGTGATGGATGGAAGAGATATCGGCACAACCGTATTTCCAGATGCTGAACTTAAAATATTCATGACTGCCGATAGTGCAGTAAGGGTTGAGCGTCGCTTTAAAGAGTTCTACGAAAAAAATCCAAACGTGACATTAGAAGAAGTGAAGGCCAATCTCGAAATGAGGGATTATATCGATAGTCACCGCGAAATTAGTCCATTGAGAAAGGCTGCTGATGCCATTGAATTAGACAATACCCATATTGACAGGGCTGGGCAATTGGACATCGCACTTAAACTGGCGAAAGCGCTCCTCTAATTATTAAATAGATTGGATTTTCCTGCAGTGTTTTTCTCTTTACTTTCCGCTTTATTTATCAAGCTATAGCAGATTGGCTATTTAAATGCTGCCGTCATCTCTGTAATACTAGTAGCCTCCGAAAAGTAACTCATGATTTTTACAATCACTGCTTCTACTGTTGCATCTGGGCAACTGGCTCCGCTTGTAATTAATATATTAATTGGCCCCTTGGTCGGGAGAAAATGATTGGTGGATTGCACTGTTTTATTGTGAAAATTATAATGCTCTATCGAATGTTCCGATTTTATTCTATCTGGTGTATCTATAAAGTAAGTGGGTAGTTGATGCTCGCAAAGTTCCACCAAGTGAGAGGTATTGCTACTGTTAAACCCTCCCACAACAATGGCAAGGTCTGCGGTTGTTTGTAATAAATGAAAAACAGCCGTTTGATTGTCATTGGTAGCATAACAAAGCGTATCACGGGTATCAGCAAATCTTTCTTCAATATTATTGTCGGATAAATGATAAGTATCCTTCATGACCTGTTTTAAATAATCAGCGATGGCTTGTGTATCACTTGCAAGCATCGTGGTTTGATTTACAACACCAATTTGTTGCAAGTCTTTATTGGCATTAAAATCTTTTGAATACCTGCCTGCAAATTCAGTGTAAAACAAGGCTGCATCTTTTTCCCCACTAATGTATTTTCCTAAGGCAATGGCCTCTTGCATATCATTTACAATAACAGTGGGTGTATTGTCAGCTGCATGCGAAAAAGTTGCCCTTGTTTCCTCATGTGTTGGTTTGCCATGCACTATAACAGTGTAGTTTTTTTGAGCAATTTGTTCACTTCTATTCCAAACTTTTTCTACAAATGGACAAGTGGTATTGTATTGTGCAGTAGTAATGCCTATTGCGTGTAATTTATTTTCGATATCCAAGGTGGTACCAAAGGCAGGGATAATAACAATGTCCTCCTTGGTTAATTCCTCAAATGGCAAAACCTGATTTCCATAAGTGTCTTGTAAAAAACGAACTCCTCTAGATTGTAAATCGGCATTTACCTGTGGGTTATGAATCATCTCACTCAATAAAAAAATGCGTTTGTCAGGATGTGCTTCAATTGTTTTGAATGCAATTTCAATGGCATTTTCAACACCATAGCAGAAACCAAAATGACGGGCAAGGTGCATTCGTACAGGCCCAAAATCCAATAAGGTAGGACTGAAATCCTTTTTCATTTTATCGGCTTGTTTTCTGCTGTTTTTGATAGCAGAAATTAGCGGACTTCTATAAATTATGGGAACCTCAAATTTTTTCATTAGTCGCAAAGGTAAAGCGCAAAACTGACTGGGCAATAAATTAGCTGTATTCTCATAAAGTAGGCAGGGCATTTCTGTATTCGCCAATCCATTTTGCAGACTGACTTAAATCTGCAATTTTTTGTGGTATCCTATTCCGTAACTACATTTGAGCCATAATAAAACAATAACATGAAAAGTATAGCAGCTATGATGATGGCAGTAATCTGTTTGCTGGCATGTAATAATAAATTAACTATTCAAAATAAAAATAAGGCTGTTATGAACTTTAAGAAGGCAGAATGGATAAATACCACCAATGTATACGAAGTGAATTTAAGGCAATATACCAAGGAAGGCACATTCAATGCTTTTGCAAAATCATTGCCACGGTTAAAAGCAATGGGGGTTGAAACTATTTGGTTTATGCCTATAACGCCCATTGCCCAAAAAAATAAGAAAGGTAGTTTGGGAAGCTATTATGCCTGTAGTGATTATACCAGTATCAATCCTGAATTTGGCAACTTAGCGGATTTTAAGTCTCTGGTAAAAGAAGCTCATGCAATGGGGATGAAGGTTATCATTGACTGGGTAGCCAATCATACTGGATGGGATCATGTATGGACAAAAACGCATCCGGAGTATTTTGAGAAAGATACCGTTACAAATGATTTTAAGATTGCCAGTGGCATGGATGATATCATCGAACTTGATTATACTAATCCAGATTTGCGAAAAGCCATGATTGATGCCATGGAATATTGGGTAAGGGAATGTGATATTGACGGTTATCGTTGTGATTTGGCTTTTTGGGTTGAACTAGATTTTTGGCTAGAAGCAAGAGCCGCTGTTGAAAAAGTAAAAACAATATTTTGGTTAGCAGAAAATGACGGGATAGACAATCCCCAGTATTATCAAGCATTCGATGCATGCTATACTTGGAAGTGGATGCATGAAACAGAAGCGTTTTATAAAAAGCATAAAGACCTTTCAAAACTGGATAGCTTGCTTCATCAATATGATACGGTTGCTAGTAAATCGGATGCAATGAAGCTTTGGTTTACTACCAATCATGATGAAAATAGTTGGAATGGTACAGAATATGAAAAATATGGGCTTGCCGCAAAAGCCTTGGCAGTATTTAGTTTTACTTGGGATGGTATTCCATTAATTTATACGGGGCAAGAATTGCCGAATAATAAAAGACTCCAATTTTTCGAAAAAGACAACATTGAATGGAATGGGCAATTTGCCTTGAATGACTTTTATCGAACATTGACTGCACTTCGTAAAAGGAATTCCGCCTTAAGAGCAGGTGATGAAAAAGTGACAACCATTAAATTACAATTGGCTGCCGGTTCAAATGTGTTGGCATATCTTAGAAAAAATGGCAAACACGAAGTAGCTGTTATACTTAATTTAAGTGCGGATAATTTGAATATTGCTGTAGAGGGTAATGAGTGGTTAAAAGGTAGTTTTAAAAATGTATTTGATGGGCAAATAGTAGATTTTAATACTGCGCATAGCTTGGCCTTGAAGCCTTGGGATTATTTGGTATTGGAGAAGTAGTAGTACTTAAGTCAATTCGTGAACTCGTACATTTAATTTAGTATATACATTACCGTTATAAAAAAAGGGCAGCCATCGCTGCCCCTTTTTATTATTGCAAATGCATTTATTCATTATCAAGATTGATGGGGTATTCATAGATTCCTTCATAGCCAGGATAAAATCCACTAATGGTGATGTCTTTGTTAGTACCTATAGCTTGTTTTAATTCTTCTACCGATTTAACGTCTTTATCATTTACTTTCAAAATAACAAATCCATCTTTCATGCGGGTTTGATCATTTAATGCACCCGCATTAATTTTCTTAACAATAACACCGCCTGTAATGCCATAATCTTTGGCTTTTTTACTATCCAGATTGGCTAAATCGGCCCCCAGATTTTGAATTAAGCCATTGTCTTTTACCAAATCAAAATTACCCGCTTTGTTTTTTAGTGTTGCCGTGGTACTGTATTCTTTTCCATTGCGAGAATACACAATGGTTACTTTATCACCTGGTTTTAGTTTGGTTACGTTTTCCTGCAACTCACTAGGCAAGGTGACCTCGAGTCCATTTATTTTTTTGACAATATCGCCTCTTTTCAAGCCCGATTCTGAAGCAGCACTACCAGAAAGTACTTCTGTTATAACCAGCCCTTCTCCATTAATTGATAACCCAATTCTTTTAGCTTCTTCTTCGGGAATATCGCCAGAATTAGCAGTGGTAACTCCCAAATAGCCTCTTTGCACATTGCCATATTTAATCAAATCATCTACTACTTTTTTTACAATATTTACAGGAATGGCATAGGAATAACCACTGTAATAACCGGTGGGAGAGGCAATGGCTGAATTAATGCCAATGAGTTTGGCGTCTGTGTTGATTAAGGCACCGCCACTATTTCCCATATTTACCGCAGCATCTGTTTGAATAAATGATTCAACCCCTGTGCCTGCTTTTCCGCTGGCATCTTTATTCAATCCTAGGCTGCGTGCTTTAGCGCTTACAATTCCAGCAGTAACGGTGGTTTCTAAATTTAAAGGATAACCAATGGCCAAAACCCATTGCCCAATTTTTAAATCATCTGAATTTCCATATAGTAAGAAAGGTAGTCCGGCGGCTTCAATTTTTATAACAGCTAGGTCATAGCTTGGGTCAGTACCTATCAGTTTAGCCTTATATGTTTTTTTATTACTTAAAGTAACAGTTAATTCATCGGCATTGGCTACCACATGGTTGTTGGTAACAATATAGCCATCTTCGCTTATGATTACACCACTACCACTGGCTCTTTGCTCTGGTACAATCCTGTTCTGTTGCCCAAAAAGTTGATCCCATGCATCGTCGTTGAAAAAATCGCTGAAGGGGTTGCGAGGCATTTGTTTTTTAGGCAGGTTATTGTTAATCTGCTTGGCATTGGTTTTGGTTTTAATATGCACTACTGCAGGTGTGCCGATAGCTGCAGGAGCAGTAAAATCTACAGCCGAACCAGGCGTAGGGCTGCCATCAGAAAATCCGGCAAATTTGTAATTAGAAGGTACAACGCCCGCTTCTTGCCCCGCATAGGTGTTCATTTTTTTGAGCATTTTTCCATAGCCCCACATAACAACAAAGGCGGTAACAGCACTGATGGCTACTGTGGCCAAAATTTGTTTCATTTTCATCTTTAACGTTTTTTATTTTCTTATTTCAATTCCCATTTTTATTTTCAAATTGTATGCCTGACATCGCAAAATAACGAAGCTCTGACAAATTGATATGCAGCGACTGACATCTTTAACAGTTAATTAAGAAGCGCTTCGTAGATGCATTAATTTATTACAGTTCTATTATAAATTAGCCATTATAAAACTAATAAAAATTGCATCGTATCAATTCCATCGGCATAATCAAATATGCCGGGAGTTTGTGCAGTTCCAAAGGGCAGATGATTTTTACCAACAATACATTGAATATCGGGATGTTTTGTCAATTGATCTATTGAGCCAGCATTGGGATCGATGAATGCATAATGTAATTGACTAATGGGCGAAAAAAGGCTTTCATTTTCCATTAGTAAAGTGCAGTCATTGGTCATATAATACAGATTATTCAATAACGCAAGCGAAAGTTGATAATCGTAGTTGTTTCTAAATTTATTATGGTCTTTAAAATAATTATAGCCATCAAAAGCTCTAATTAGCGGCACAAAGTCATAGTCTTTTGGTACATATATTTTGGTTACATTTCGGCAGCCAAGTCCAAAAAAAAGATGTACATCATCCGACAGTTTTTCTAAATCGCTCACCGATTCACTGCCATCCAAAATGGCAATGGAAGTTCGGTTACGCCGAATGATGTGGGGGTATTTTCCAAAGTATTTTTCAAAATAAAGCGCTGAATTGTTGTTGCCAGTTGCAATATAGGCATCGCAAGCCTTGAGCATGTCGGCGAATTGTACCAGTTGCTGAACGGCAGGGTACCAACTTGTCATTTTTTCGACAAAATGCTTCAACAATACGTCATCCTTTGATGATAGCTTAATTTTGGCCGTATGCCCGCTCATAAATACTGCTAGAAAATCGTGGAAACCCACCAGTGGAATATTGCCTGCCATAATGATACCTATGTTTTTCCCGCCAATATTATCGTCTAAATGATAGTGATCAGCCCATTCTTTTAGGGTGGAAGGGGATAAAAACGACTGGCATAGCTGATTTACCGCTGTTTCAATAAATGGTTGTGTAAACCACCCATTTTGTCTTTCTGCTTGCTCTTTCACCAATTGCCATTCAGGGCCATTTAGCTGTAGGTAATCGCTGAGTTGCAATAAAAGTGCAATCCGTTTTTGTAAATTCATTTGATAGTTTGTAATTTTGATAAGCAAAAGTATTAAAAGTAAACCCGATTCCCTTGGGTTGAATCAAACAACTAAAATCTATATTAGCTATGGCTATTAAAATCACAGACGAATGTATTAACTGCGGTGCATGCGAACCCGAATGTCCTAATAACGCCATTTACGAAGGCGGTGTTGAGTGGGCTGTTTCTGATGGTACAACTGTAAAAGGCATGTTTAAATTAATGGATGGATCTGAAGTGGATGCTGATCAACGCAATGCTCCATTAAATTCTGATGTCTATTATATCACTCCTAATAAATGTACTGAATGTCAGGGTTTTCATGAAGAACCTCAGTGTGCAGCTGTTTGCCCAGTTGACTGTTGCGTAGCAGATGAGGCTTATGTAGAAGCAGTAGATGAACTGATGGCAAAGAAAGAGAGAATGCATATTTGATTGTTATAAGTGGGGCTAGTTTATTTGAATGAAATAATCAGTCAGCTGTTGATTTATATTAACAGCAGCTTTAAAATTTCTATAAAGTCGAAAGACTTACTTAAAGGCAGGTGATATTTCCTGCTCGGGGCGGGGGTATTGTTTAATACTTTCGCCCTTTTCTTTTGTATATATTTGTTACTATAATTAATGGAAAGGATGAGATATAGTCTTTTAGTCATGATTGTTTTATTTTTTAGTGCCTGCCAGTATTTTGGAAAGGACAAAAAGCCAGCATTAAATCTGGAAACAGAGAGGATGAATATGATGGATTCGGACCGTGCTTTCTCAAAACTGAGCGGCGAAGTAGGAATGAAAAGGGCCTTTTTGGAATTTATTGATAGCAATGGCGTTTTATTGCGACCCAATCAATTGCCCCTCGTGAGTGGGGATGCGGTGGATTTTCTAACCCAGTTGAATGACAGCGATTTTGTACTTACCTGGAATCCTAAAAATGGACGGATTGCTCAATCGGCTGATTTGGGCTATACCTACGGCATATATACTTTGAAGACTGCAAAAAGCGACACAACGCTTTATGGAACCTATGTAAGCATTTGGAAAAAGCAATTAGACGGGTCATGGAAATTTGTGTTGGATAGTGGCAATGATGGTATTGGACTTGAACCGTCCGAGACGGAATAAATTCAATATTGTTCTATCTGCAATAAGCATCGATTCCTGCTCATTTGTTAAACTTCTCAAATTATTGAAACGGTATTCCGTAAAGGCTAAAGTATTTTTTGTTTCTTTGTTATCAAATTTCCTTCTACTACAATGAAAAAGAAGATTGCATTGGTTACTGGCGGTTATTCTGGAGAAGCAGTCATCTCTTACAAGTCTGCCACTACTATCCAACAAAATATTGATCCAGCGCGCTGGGAATGTTATAAAATAGACATTCATCCTTCTGGCTGGTTTTATATGAATGGGGAGGAAAGAATTGAAGTTGATAAGAATGATTTTTCAATTCTTGTTGATGGAAAAAAAATAAATTTTGATGCTGTGTTGATTGGTTTGCATGGCACCCCCGGTGAGGACGGAAAGCTGCAAGGCTATTTCGATTGCTTGAAACTACCCTATACCGGTTGTGACGCTGCCTCTTCGGCACTTACATTCAATAAAAGATACACCGTTGCAGTGGCTTCCTTTGCAGGTATTACAGTTGCTCGCTCTTTGCATTTGTTCAAAGATATTCCTGTTACTACAGCACAAATATTAAAGGAGCTAAAATTACCCGTATTTGTTAAACCCAATAATGGAGGGAGTAGCATTGGTATGTCTAAAGTAAATATAGAAGAGGACCTATCCATTGCATTGACTAAGGCTTTTAAAGAAGATGACCAGGTATTGGTAGAAGAATATATTAAGGGACGAGAGTTTACAATCGGAGTCTTTAAATCCAAGGGATCAATCATTGCATTGCCCATCACGGAAATTATTCCGAAAAAAGAATATTTCGATTTTGAAGCGAAATACGAAGGCGCAAGTGATGAAATTACACCTGCCGTGGTGGAGGAAAGCATTGCAGAAAAAATTAGACAGGAAGCAAGCAAAGCATACGCTATTTTTAATTGCAAGGGCATTGTTCGAATTGATTTTATTTACAACGAACAAGACGGGAAACCCTATTTGCTTGAAATCAATACGGTTCCAGGGCAAACATCCGCCAGTTTGGTGCCCCAACAGGTATTGGCAATGGGCTTAACTTTACAAGAATTCTATACTATGATGATTGAAGAATGTTTTATATAGAAGCGTACATCATTTAACTTGATTCATGGGTAAACTCAAAATATTATATGTTTAAATTCATCACCAATCGTCCGCTTTGGGTTAATTTCTTAGCAGTGATTGTAATGGTTTTTTTGATGCTGTTTCTCTTTCTGCAATTGCTAAGTTGGATCACCAATCACGGCGAATACCTTACGGTGCCATCTGTTATAGGCAAAAAAACTACCGATGCAGTAAAGGATTTGGAGAAACAAGGATTTGATGTTCAAATTACCGATTCGGTGTATACAGATACTGCTGCCAAGGGAATTGTATTGAAACAATTGCCTGACCCCAATGCAACGGTGAAGGTTAACCGAACTATTTTTTTAACAGTGAATAGAGTGATTCCTCCCATGATTGATATGCCCAAATTGGAAGGACTTAGTTTGCGTTTTGCATTGGATGTATTGGAAAGAAACCACCTCGTTTTGCAGGATACTGTTTACGAACCCAATTTTATGGTGGGGGCTGTTATTGAGCAACATTATAAAGGGGCCAGGATTTCGGAAAAAACAAAATTGCCCTGGGGGAGTAGAATCACTTTAATAGTGGGAGGAGCGCTGGAAGAAAAACCTATTTTGGTGCCTGATGTAACAGGAATGACTTTTGCAGAAGCAAAAAATTTATTAGAGGAAAGTGGTATATTTTTAGGGTTGCCTGTTTGTGAGGGCGTGATTACTGATACCGCCAGTGCCTATGTATGGAAACAAAATCCTCCTAGATATAACGAAGAAAGAGCACCTATTTATATTAAGTCGGGTCAGGTAATGGATTTGTTTATTTCAGCTACTAGGAAAGCAGTACCAGACTCAGTTGGCACAAAATCTTCAAACAATAAAAGTGATTAATGAATGAATACGATTGATGCAAATACTTTAAAAGCAAGGCTTGATAGCGGCGAAAAAATTAATTTGATTGACGTGCGCGAGCCGCATGAAAATGCAGCGTTCAATATTGGTGGACTACTATTGCCTTTGGGAAAAATTCAAACAATGCAAATTGACGACATAGAGGAATTGAAAGGAGAGGAAGTAATTTGTTATTGTAGAAGTGGCCAAAGAAGTATGATGGCTGCTATGATGCTGGAAAGTTTTGGATTTACTAATGTTTGTAATCTACAGGGGGGAATGCTTGGCTGGCAGGATACATTCAGTAGTTGATTTTTTGAAAATAGTAAAGGAGTAACTAATTGGTTACTCCTTTTTTTATGTGTTGTATTTTATAATTTCACATTAATGGCTGCCATAAAATGACGTCCAGCCATTGGGAAAAAATAATTTTCTGTGGTCAATTGTTGATTGTATATATAGCTAAAGCTATAGCCATTGGGTTCGTATTTTCGATTGCAAATATTGTTTACCTGCAAAATGAATTGTGTGTTATTGAATATTTTTTTATCAATCGAATAGGATAGACGCAGGTCCTGCGTATAAAATGCTTGCAAGCTCCTAGATGCTTGTGCTGTATTATCGAGGTATTGTCTTCCAACATATTTGCCAATTAAACTTAGTTCTCCATTTGTCAGTGGAATGAAATTAATACTGCCACTAGCAATGATCGATGGAGAAAAGGCAATGTGCGTACTTGCATAATATTTTTGTTGTTGCCCACCATTGTCATAGTCATCTAGGTATTCGGTAAACTGGTTGATTTTATTGCTACTGAGACTGGCATTGGCTACTACATTGAACCATTTAATGGGTTTCCAGCGATTTTGAAATTCAATACCAATTCGATAGCTATTCGGAATATTGGTTCTTGTATACGCACCTACATCATTGATTCTGCCTGTTAAAATCAATTGATCCTTGTATTTCATGTAATAAAAATTCAAGTTTGCTGTATAGGGTTTGTTTTTTAATTCAATGCCTACTTCAATATCATTTAATATTTCTGCTTTCGGTTGCTCGTTGGGGTTAGCTTCAAAATCATCTCTATTGGGCTCGTGTGCTGCCAGTGCATAAGAAGCATAAGCCATCCAGTTTTTATGCGTATAAGTGATGCCTATTTTAGGATTCATGAATCCATATTTTTTGCCTGCTTGTATTGTTGGGTTGTCTCTAAAACCATTCAAATGATAGTCTACTGCCCTAAATTGCAAATCTACAAAGCTGAGCCAATGGGCATTCCATTCCTGTGTCCATTTGGTATAAAGGGAGAAATCCTTTTTAGTGGCATTTAGGTCATACCAGCGATGATTGGTTGGAATGGCAGCGGATACCTGCGCCCAATGTACAATGCCAAAATGATTGCCATCATATTGATTCCAGCCTCCTCCAATGATGAATTGGTTATTGTTTTTTTGGTGCTGGAAAGAAAAAACAGTGCCATAAAAGCTATTGTCAAGACACAGCCTTCTTACTAAATCGGTATGAGTGATAATTTGGTTGCCATCCCAAAACTCTGGTAATTGATAAGCAGGGAGAGATTGGTTGGCTTTGTATTGTTCATAATAACCATTGCCTTTAGTTAAAAATCCAGCAATATTCAATTTCCACCAGCTGTTAAATTGGTGATTTAAAAAAAGCTGATAATGTGTTTGTACATAATGATCATTTTCATTTTCATAGGGCTTATTCGGCTGTTCCATACCCGCTGGGTTATAAGTTCTATTGCTTTGCAGTAAGTTTTCCGGTACACCATACCAAGCTTGATATGTTTTTTCTTTTCCGCTGAATATATTTAATCGTATAGAGTTTTTGTTGCTGATATAGGCCGCACTGGCATAAAATGATTTTAAATCGGCACTAGCGCGATCAATATAGCCATCTGAACTTATTTTGCTTAGTCTGGCATCTAATGTAAAATGACCGCCCAATAAACCTGAGCCAAATAAGAAATTGTTTTTCACTGCTCCAAAAGAACCAATGCTATTATTGATAGCTGCGTAAAAATTCTTTTTTATTTCATTGCTGGAAAAATTTATTGTGCCTCCAAAAGATCCTGCGCCATTGGTGCTGGTGCCAATGCCTCTTTGAATTTGAATGCTACCAATAGAACTGGCAAAATCTGGCAAGTCAACAAAAAAAGTACCTTGGCTCTCTGCGTCATTATATGGAATGCCATTGAGGGTAACATTAATTCTGGAAGCATCTGTACCACGTATGCGAATGCCTGTATATCCTATACCCGTGCCAGCATCTGAATTCACTATTACAGAGGGGCTTTGATTTAATAAAAAAGGGAGGTCCTGGCCTAAGTTGTTTTTTTCAATCTCTTTTTTGCCAATATTTGTTTTGGCGAATGGGGCATTTTCCGCTGCTCTAACCGCATTCATTTCCACAGGTTGAAGCAGGGTAGTGTCATTGAATTTATTTCCGGCTTGTGCCATCATTTCAGCAGATACTAGCATACATGCTATTACATACAATAGTTTCATTTCAATAAATTTTAGCTGAAAATCCGGGTAGAGCCGGTAAAATACAATCTCCCTTCGCAGGCATTATCCTGAGCAGGTTATACGGGTTTGATCTCAGTCCTCTGAAAGATGCATACATGCAAGCTTTCAAGAACACCCCGGAAATTCAGATATGAATAAGAGCCTTCTACT
>CAIOIZ010000059.1 GCA_903858475.1 uncultured Bacteroidota bacterium | reverse complement strand
TTCAAGTATCTATCACAGATACTTAATTATTCAAAATCATTATTCATTATCTTCCAAACATATCATCGTCTTTGTCAATCCTGGTTTGGTCTTCCAACGGGAATTCTTTGCGCAATGGAAAATAATCCATTTCATCAACATTCAAAATGCGTATAAGATTAGGGTGCCCAATGAAATTTACACCAAAGAAATCATAGGTTTCCCGCTCCATAAAATTGGCCGATTGATACAATGCAGTGGCACTGTATACATCGGGTTCTTGAATTGCTGTAAATACTTTAAACCGAATTCTGCAATTATCAACCAAATTATGCAAGTGATAAACAACGGCTAATTCTGCCCCTTTATTATCGGGGTAGTGAACAGCTTGCAAATCGGTAAGAAACTGAAATTTCAGCGCTTCGTCATCGTATAAAAATTGAAGGACTTTTAGATTCAATTCTTTGGGAGCAGTAAAGGTCAACATACCATAGGGCTCTTCCCATCCAGTAAGCTGGTCACCAAATTTTTCAGTCAGTTTTAGTTGTATTGCTTCGTTGGTCATAAACCCATCCCCTGCTGAGGGGTTTTGCATTAATTAATAATTAATTCCATTCGTCCAATTACTGTATTCCGTATCCTGCCAGTAAAGATTTATATTGATCACTATGTCTTCTTCTTAATCCTTCGGCATTCACCAATTCTTGAATCTTCATAAATCCATCTAAAATTGCTTCGGGTCTTGGAGGGCAACCCGGCACATATACATCCACTGGTATTACTTGATCAATTCCTTGTAATACAGAATAAGTATCGAAAATACCTCCTGAAGAAGCACAGGCACCTACCGACATTACCCAACGGGGCTCGGCCATTTGTAAATACACCTGACGCAATACAGGTCCCATTTTTTTAGAAATGGTTCCCATCACGAATATTAAATCGCATTGCCTGGGTGAAAAACTCATACGCTCTGCGCCAAATCTTGCCAAATCGTAATGGCTGGCAGCAGTAGCCATAAATTCAATACCACAACAGCTTGTTGCAAATGGAAGCGGCCAAATAGAATTTTTACGAGCCAGGCTTACCACTTTTTCGAAATTGGTAGCCATGAAGCCCTCCCCCATATATCCTTCAGGAATGCCTTCAAATTTAACAGTGTTATTAAATTGTACCGGACGACTCATTATGATAATTTAAATAATTTAAAAATAACTTACACATTACGTAGAGGGATAAACGCTTTATTAATCCTCCCAGTTCAGCGCACCTTTTTTAATAACGTAAACAAACCCTGCCACAAATAATCCTACAAACATTAATACTGCCACAAATCCATCCCAACCTAATTCTCTAAAATTAACTGCGTAGGGATAAAAGAAAATTACCTCTACATCGAATAGTACAAACAAAATAGCCACTAAAAAATATTTAATGGCCATCGGTTGACGAGCATTGCCTTTCATTTCAATGCCGCTCTCAAAGTTTTGTAATTTATCGCTGGTTTTTCTTTTTGGGCCTAGCCAATCAGATAAAATAATAATTGCAGTAACTAAACCGACAGCAAACAATAATTGAAGGACAATAGGAAAATAATTGGCGGTTGTATTTGAATTAGCTACCTGTAAAAAAGAGAATGGCATGGTCGCATTTGAATTTGAATGCAAAAATAAGACAGCTAACGCAATATTCCATAAACTGCTTTGCCTCATTGTGAACAAATAAAAACCCCGTTGTTAACAAACAACGGGGTTAGCCTTAAATAGTTGAATTTTATTTCCTTTTAACCAGTGTACTGGTTGTTTTATTTGTTTTGGACGGAACAATCACAGCCCCAGATGGCTTACCTGGTTTACTGGGTGTAGGCTTTGCAGGCGGCGTCTTGGGAGCAGCAGGTGCATTCATATTCATTTTAATAATGGCATCCTTATTCCCCAAAACCTCCGCATCGGTGGGTTCTACCAATAAAGCACGGTCACAAAAACTCAGGGCAAGAACTTTGTCCTTTTTAATATTGGCGGCCCATGCAATCATATATTTATAGCTACCTAATAATTGATTTTTCACCTTTGACTTATCGGGGGAAGCTTCCCCCAATTCAATGGCTTTTTCAAATGGCGCATTAGCCAAACCCTGTGCCATAGTTGTATCAATTCCCCAATTGGCTTTACCCATCATATAGTAGCCAAAAATATCATCTGCAAAACGTTGGCTATACAAACTGAAAATATCAATAGAAGGCTGAAAATTGCCAGTTCTATAATAATTATATCCAGCATTGTATAAATCTGTTTTGGAAGGACTTTTCTTTACATTTAATACTTTCTTATACCAATCTGCAGCTTCCCTGAATTTTTTTTGCGATTCATAAGTTGATGCAATTGATTTTAACAAGGTCACTTTACCCGATTCGGTACTATCCAAATCCACGGCTTTGTCAATAAAGGTACCAGCCAAACTCTCATTACCGGGGAATTTCAATAATACTTTGGCATAGGCCTCGTAATCCCCTGACCCTAATTTTAAAGGATCCTGCTTTTGGAAATACATATCAAAAGCTGTTTTTGCTCCTACGGAATCTCCTAATTTGAAAGAAGCGTACCCCTTCACCCCATATAAATTGGGGTAAGGATTGGCGCCTTCAGCAGCAATACATTGGTCTGCCTGATTGATGGCTTCTTGAAACATCCCTTGTGCATATTTCATAGACACTCTATGGTAACAGGCATTTGGCTCATCTGCCCCCATGAATGTCAAATATTTTTCCAAATATTCAGCACTCTTCCCGACATTGGTGGTGTAAAATAAATTGTGCAAATTTTTATATACAGGTGTATAAGAAGCATCTAATGAGCTAGCTTCCTCAAAATACTTCATATACAATTCCTCTTGATAGGAACCCTGGGTCTGGTAAATTTTCCCGATCCGATATTTGGCCCTGGCATAAGTAGGATTAATGGCCAATGCCTCCTCATATGACTTTAACGCATTGCCTCCATCCGCAAATTTGCGATAAGCATCCCCCATGATACACCAAGTTTCTGGATCTTTAAATCCTTTCAGGGTTGTAGCCATTTTTAATTTATCAATCGCATAGGCTGGATCCCCAAATTTGCTATCATAGTCAGCATTGGCAAATCCAATGGAATTGATAACTGAAATGTTTTTATTTTGAGATAATGAAAGAGCCGTTTCAAATCTATTACGGGCATCCTGTGTTTTACCTTCTAATAATTCTAAATGCCCCATTCCCGCTATAAGTAGAGCAGCATTGCTATTGGCCATCAATGCCTGTTGATACAATGTTTTAGCCCCGGCAATATCCTTCTTTTCGTCCGGAAGAATCATCGCTTGACCCAACCAATAAACGGCGTCAACATTATTAGGGTTGGCAGTCACTAAACCTTGAAAAATATTCTTTGCACTGATATACTTTTCATAGTACATCATCTTCTTTCCATCCTCCAAAGTTTGAGCATTTGTAAAGGCTGCAAATAACAATGCAGATAATACAAAAAACCCCTTTTTAAACTTGTTCATTTTGTTTCGCTGTTTTAAGACTTCACAATAATATCAATTCGTCAGCAAAAACCAACCATTTGATGAATAATCTTTCTATAATTTTTCATTAATCTTCACCGAACGAATGCCAAAATCCATAATGGGGGCCAGGTATGCTCTTCTAAAAATCAACTGTCCCCTTTCGTACTTCAGAAACGAAGCCAATCCACTTCCCAACCCACTGTAATTTTCTTTTACAATATAATACAAACCCCGTACCAATGGATAACGCCTAGTAATCATTCCTGCTTGAGTAGGCTTTACATAGGGAGAATCAATACATTTTATACATTGCACATACCCAATTTTTACTTTTTTTAACATATTGGTCTGAGCAGTATCCTCTGGATTCCCAATCCAGCTAAATCCTACCATACCAATTGCATCAGGGTGCAAAGCCACATAATTCAACACTTCTTTACTATTTTTTACAGCTCTCACCACTGCCGTGTCAAAAGGGGCTCCTCGAACAATGCTATCCATCGCAAATCGAACTGAACTGGTGGCACTCAACCCATCAAAAACAACGGTTTGCTTGCTACTCCATTTACCTGTTAACTGTTGCTTTAATCGATCCATTGTAAACAAAGTGTCATTGCTACTACTATTAACAATTATAGCAATGGCATCAGTAGCAACTTTATCACTAAATGGAGTATAACCCAATGAATCATTATAGATACGGGCTTCTTTTGGTGTTAGCCCTCTGGTAACTATCACCATTCGTATTGAAGTGTCCTGGTAAAGGTCTTTTAAACAAGCCGCCTCCGACTTATAATGTGCTATGATTTTTGTGCCAGGATATAGCCCTTCATACATTTTAATATGCTCTTCAATGACTGGTTGAAAACTTTCATCCACACTTATATGAATGACACCTCCCAAGGGCGAATCGGGGTATGAAATAGTTTTCTTTGTGGCACATCCGGCTAGCAATATAAGCGTAAAGAAAACCAAAATATAAAGGGTGCGCAACTGCTTCATTCGTTTCTGAAATAATTCTTTTTGTATCCTCTAAAAACTCTAAATGCCCCATAAATAAAACAGATGATGGCCAAAATTTTAATGCTTAATGGATCATATTGATCTATATATGGCTTGGTGGCTTTTACTGGAAATAGAAAAACAAAGCCAGCCCCAATTAAAAAAATGCCCATTACATAATTGGTGAGACTACGCATCTGAACCAGGTTTTTCTCCCGAGTGCTTAGTTTTTCTCTTTCAAATTCTTCCAATGACATGTCATAAGATTTAAAAAACCTATAAAGTGATTACCACTTTATAGGTTTGTGAACTGCCAAATTACATAAAAATAATGGCGAATTAATCAGCCGGAATAAACTTTACAGGAATGGTATAGTATACGGATACGTTTTTACCCCTTGCTTTACCAGGAATCCAGTCGGGCATTTTGTTGACTACCCTTACCACTTCCTTATCAAACTCTGCTCCGCCTTCCTTGATTACACTGATATCTTTTATTTTACCGTCGTAACCCACTACAAATTTTACCTGTACACTAATTTGCTCCCCTTCTTCCATTTCGCGTGGATTGGTCAAGTTTCTTTCCAAAAATTTCCTGAAAGCTGTTAACCCACCTGGAAAACTAGGCATAATCTCTACTTCATTTTCAGTAAATGGAGTATTTATATCTATCGTGGGATCCCCTATTCCAGTGACTGGCTGAATAGGCTGCACAGGATGAATGATGACAGGACCAGTACCAGCAATATTAAGGGTGCCAATATTGTCAGTAGGCAATAATGTATTGATACTATCCTTTACTTTATCATTGGCTACAATAACAGGATTGCTGGTAAAGATTTTTTGAGGCGCAGGCTTTTCCTTTGGTGGCTCCTTTGGCTTTTCCTGCTCAGGCTTCTTCTCCTCTGGCTTTATATAACTCATTACAGTATTCATATCATTGGTTGGTTGCTCCTTTTTACCATTTGGTATAAAGCTAAAAGCAGACAATATAATTACTGCACCCAACATGATGCTTAATGAAGTCACCATACGATTGTCATAAAATTTACGGAGTGTATATGCGCCGTAATCTTTATTGCGGTTTTCGAAAAGGATGTCTAAGACATCTGATTTCATAATAGTTTCACTGTTCATAATCTTGGTTTTGATCTCCATCAAGAGAATTGTTAATTAATATAATTTCAAAACCGGCGCCGTTCTATTTATTAGATGCAAGCAATGATTAAAATCCATAAATTTTCTTTTTTTTGGATGCATCGTGTATGGTTGGCTGTTAAACATTATGTTGTCTTTAACAATTGCGAAGATGATTGACCTGAAGCAGCGCTGCCACCAAACACCCATTACACAATAGAATATTTAAACAAGCATGCTACTACCCATGCACTTTGAACTTCTTTGCACATTAACTTTGCAACATGAAAATATTATTGGTATGCCTTGGCAATATCTGTAGGAGTCCTTTAGCAGAAGGCATCCTACAACACAAGGCCAAGCTGGCAGGCCTAGATTGGGAGGTAGACAGCGCAGGTACCAATGGCTTTCACAAGGGAGAAGCACCCCATCCACTAAGTCAGAAAGTGGCATCACTTCACCAAATTGATATTAGCGCTCAACGCAGCAGAAAATTCAAGCTGGAAGACATCGCCCATTTTGATAAAATTTATGCCATGGCTGCCGACGTATTAATAGATATTCAACGAATTACAAAAGAAAAATTCAATCCCCAAAAAGTTGAATTATTTTTGAATGAAATTCATCCAGGAAAAAATGAAGATGTACCCGACCCCTGGTATGGACAAGAAGACGGGTATCATCATGTATTCGAGATTATTAATGAGGCTTGTGATGTCATAATTGAAAAATATAAACAACAATAACACCCTATTGAAGAGTAAAGAATGAGTACAAAACCATCCATACCGCAGGGCACCAGAGATTTCAATGCTGCCACAATACGCAAAAGGAATTATATCCTGCAAATTATTAAGCAGGTTTTTGAAACCTATGGCTACCAGCCATTGGAAACACCTGCCTTCGAAAACCTGGAGACATTGATGGGTAAATACGGTGAAGAAGGTGACAAACTCATTTTCAAAATCCTTAATAATGGATTGAATAATGAAAAAAATATTGAAAAAGCAAAAGCTGGTTTCGCACTAGTACTAGAGGGAAAAAATTCTTCCGATATTACCGAAAGAGCTTTGAAATACGACCTAACAATTCCTTTTGCAAGATATGTGGCTATGAATCATACTAAATTGGTATTCCCTTTTAAAAGATATCAAGTGCAAAACGTATGGAGAGCAGATCGACCACAAAAAGGACGGTACAGAGAATTTACGCAATGTGATGCAGATGTGGTAGGCAGCAATCATTTACTCAACGATGCAGAACTAGCCATGATGTATGATGATGCTTTCAACAAACTTGGATTATCTGATTATACCTTACATGTTAATAGCCGAAAAATATTGGAAGCCCTTGCACAAGTATGCAACGCCACTGATCAATTGGTGCTAATTACCACCGCCATTGACAAACTGGATAAAGTAAGTTGGGACAAATTACAAATTGAATTAAGTGAAAATGGACTCACGGCAGCACAATTAAAAACCATTGAAACATTTATTTCAATTGATGGCAACAATGAAGAGCGTTTAGCAAAAGCAACCCATTTTTTTGCAGGCAACCCCATCGCAATAAAAGGATTAGAGGAAATAGAATATGTGCTGCAAACTGCAAGCCAGGCCAAAATAAAAGTAGATTTTTCGCTGGCAAGAGGCCTCCATTATTACACAGGCATCATTTATGAAGTGAAAGCTCCACCCACTGTAAAAATAGGCAGTATTGGTGGTGGGGGAAGATACGACGACCTCACTGGCCTCTTCGGTGTAAATGGCATTCCTGGCGTAGGCATCAGTTTTGGTATTGACAGAATTTATGATGTAATGGAAGAGCTGCAACTATTTCCTGAGAATTTGGAAACTGGCACTCAAGTGCTCTTTTTTAACATGGGCAGCAAAGAAGCCAGCATTGCATTTCAAATTATGCAGTCGCTCCGACAAAAAGGAGTTTCCGCTGAATTGTACTTGGAAGAGCATAAACTACAAAAGCAATTTACGTATGCAGAAAAGAAAAATATTCCTTTTGCTGTAATCATCGGAAGCAAAGAAATCGAACAAAATTATTGTCAGCTTAAAAACCTTCAAACACAAGAACAACATATTGTAGTATTAGACAACCTACACGAATTTTTAACAACACAACCGGGTTACCATCAATAAAAACAAGCATTAACTATAAAACAAATTGTATGCAAATAAAATTTCGCATTTCTATTCTAACTGCAGTCGCAGCAATATTATTGCTAGCCTCCTGCAGCAAAACAAATGAACAAGGCAAAAGAGTTCCCGAAGATGCTTTGGTAGCTGTTGTTGTGGATGGCGCTTCGCTATCCGAAAAACTACCCTGGGATGAATTGAAACAAAATATACTTTTCAAGAATGCCCTTTCCGACAGCAACCTTCCTGCCTTTGTGAAACAGGCATTGGAGAATCCCGACAATTCAGGAATTGACACTAAAAAGGATTTGATATTCTATTTAGTGAAAGATAGCTCAGGTGGGTATGGGGTATTTACTGGTACGCTCAAAACTGCAGATAAATTTCATAGTTTGCTACTCGAAATAATAAAAGGGGGCAGTGAAAAGGAGAAAGAGGGTATAAAAACCATCAGCAAGTCACCCATTATTGCTGGCTATGACAAAGAAAGCTTTGTAATACTAGTAGATATCCCCAGTTTGAAAAAATCAAACTTTTATAATGATGAAGCCCTAGCTACTCCCAGAGATTTAGCCAGTACTTGTTTCAATATTTTTAAACTCAGCGAGAAGAAATCACTGGGTAGCAATGAAAAATTCACTTCCCTGGTAAAAGAAAAAGGAGACATCCATCTTTGGCTAAACGTGGAACAAATTTATAAAGACATGCCATCTGGTGGAATGGGCATGTTTAAGATGGATAAATTGTATGAAGGCAACGTCACCACTTCAACACTTAATTTTGAAAACGGAAAAATTACAAGCAAATCAAGCCACTATAGCAATAAAGAATTGGCAGCTGTTTGGAAAAAATACGAAGGAAATTCCATCGATGAAAATATGGTAAAGCGTATTCCTGCCAAGGACATCGCAATGGTGCTAGCCATGAATTTTAAGCCAGAAGGTATTCGTGAAATACTAAAAGTTACAGGAATGGATGGTATGGTTACCATGGCTACTGGATTGTTAGGATTTAATTTAGATGACTTTATCAAAGCCAACAAAGGGGATTTACTTTTGGCTTTGACAGATTTCAAATCTCCTATTACAGATGGCTTATCTATTCCAAACGACAGTTTAGATTTTGAAGCTGTGAGAGAAAACCCTACACCCGATATTTTATTCGCCACTTCAATCGGCGACAAAGAAGCATTTAACAACCTCGTTAAAACAATTAAAAAAATGGGGGACAAAGGAATAGGAACAGATAAAGTAAAAGACGTTGCTTATAATTTGAATGACAAATATTTTGCCATTGGAACTTCAAAAGAAAATGTAGATAAATTTTTAGCAGGTGGTAATACGGATTATGAGTTCCTGAAAAAAATGAGCGGCAACCCAATTGCAGTGTATGTAAACATTCAATACATTATTAAAGCTTTTCAATTCTCTGTTAAAAATGACAATGGAGCCAAATCAATCAGCGATCTTTCCAAAAAATTATTTCAAGACCTTTATCTTACCGCCGGAGAATATAGCAATGGCGCATTGCACACCAGCCTAGAGCTTAACATGGTGGATAAAAATACCAATAGCCTCAAACAACTAAATCAGTTTTTTGGCACTGTTGCACAATACATGATTGCAGAAAAGAAAAGAAAGAATGAGGAAGAGTCAGCAATTGAAAATTTCGACGGCACAATTCAAACAAGAACCGATACTGAAAGTGAAGCACCCGTTTTCACGCCACCGGTTATAAAAAATAATAATTAATTCATTGCCGGTCCCACTAAATGGGACCGGCTTTTATTGTCCCTATTAACATGCAAATAAAACTGCAGCAGGTATTCCCTAATTTTTTGGAGGAAAATAAAATCTCCCAATCCGGCATCTGGAAAAAGGAGATTGTTTTTAACCCGCAAGAACAGGTGGAAATTATAGCCCCTAGTGGATCAGGAAAAACTTCGTTGGTGCATTTTTTATATGGATTAAGAAATGATTATAGCGGCCAAATATTATATGATGAAAAAGCCATCAACCAATTCAACGCAGAAGATTTCTCCACTTATCGCCAAACCTATTTGAGTGTAGTTTTTCAAGACTTGCGCTTATTTGGTGATCAAACTGTTAGACAAAACTTAGAAATAAAAAGACTATTACAACCTTATCATCACCATTCACCCATCGAAATGATGGCCGCCAGATTAGGCATTCAAAATAAACTTGACAAACCCTGCAAAACCTGTAGCTATGGCGAACAACAACGCATTGCCATCATTAGAAGTTTATTACAACCATTTGAATTTTTATTGCTTGATGAACCCTTCAGTCACTTGGATGAAAACAATAGAAAAAAAGCCATGCAATTAATTGAAGAAGAAGCTGCGATGAGAAAAGCTGCCATCCTATTGGCAGATTTAAAACCGATTGAATATTTTAATGCGGATAAAAAAATATTTTTATAACTAGCCCCTATATGAAACTTCATTTTCAACATATAGCGCCTTTTCTTAGCACAGGACAAAACAAAGCCAGTAGGTGGATGAGCTATATTGGACTTGGCATTGGAGTATTGTTGCTTTTAGCAGCCATGCAGATGTATATTAATATCAACAGTCTGCTGCAAAATAAAAATCCTAAAAAAAATGGCTTTGATTTTATTGCCATCACAAAAACCATCACCAATGAAAATATGGCAGCCGACCATAGTTTTACTGCAGAGGAGCTAAACGATTTTAAAAAACAACCTTTTATTGATGACCTTTCCCCACTCATTGGAAATAAATTTGTAATGCAAGCCAACGGAGGAAGTAGTCTACCCTTTAGTACCGATTTTTTTGCAGAATCAATTGACGATAGTTTTATAGATACCTTGCCTCCCTCTTTTACATGGAAGCCAGGTGACCCAGTTATACCAATGATTGTTTCCTCCGACTATTTCGAAATCTATAATACCCTATTTGCTCCCAGCCGCGACCTTCCTCAGTTTTCAGAAAAAACCATTTCTTCCGTTTTCATTCAATTGGATTGTAGTGGCAACGGTAATGAAGATGCGTTCAAAGGAAATGTAGTAGCCTTAAGTGATAGAATAAACACTGTACTATTGCCGAAGCGATTTCTAGAATGGGCCAATAAAAAATATGCAGGTATCGACAACTTTAACCCTTCCCGCATCTATATCAAAACAAAGGATGCCAATAATCCAGCATTACTCAATTACCTACAAGAGAAAAACTACCATATCAATCGAGACAAAACAAAGTTTGGAAGAGTAAAACAAATATTACAAGCCATTGTCAGCGGATTAGCCGCCTTTGGCGTGTTGGTTATTTTGTTGGCCATGCTATTGTTCTCGTTCTACCTGCAATTGATGATTGAAAGAAGTAAACAAAACCTTCAGTTATTGTTAACACTTGGATATTCTCCGAATTGGTTGAGCAAGATTGTTTCAAAAAGGTGGGTACCCATTTACGTTAGTATTGTAGGGGTTGCCACTTTGCTAACGGAATTATTACATTTTTGCTTTCAGCACTATATCATGAAAGACCCCGAAGCACTTTCCCCTCTTATTGATTGGACGGTGTTGGCAACTGGATTAATTTTATTGACCCTCTCCATCTTCATTAATCAGCGCTTGGTAAAAAAACTGTTGCATCGCTTATAAGCCTTCGAAAATAATGGCAGCACCCTGCCCTACGCCAATACACATGGTAGCCAATCCGTATTTACTCCGGCGCCTTTTCATTTCATATATTAAACTTGTAGAAATTCTAACCCCACTACATCCGAGTGGGTGACCGAGTGCAATTGCCCCTCCATTCACATTCACTTTTTCAAGATCTAGTCCTAAGTCATGTATACAGGCAATGGATTGAGATGCAAATGCTTCATTGAGCTCAATCAGATCAAGATCTGTAACAGCTAGGCCTGCACGACGCAATGCTTTTTGACTTGCAGGAACAGGACCAATACCCATTACAGAAGGGTCAACACCAGACACCGCCATGGATTTAATTTTGGCAATCGGCACTAAGCCATATTTTTTTACTGCACTTTCACTAGCCAATAATAGGGCAGCTGCCCCATCATTGATACCCGATGAATTACCAGCTGTTACGGTGCCATCAGTAGCAAAGGCAGCTTTAAGTGTCCCTAATTTATCCAAGGATGTTAACCGTGGATGTTCATCTGTATCAAAATCAAATGCTTCCTTTCCAATCTGTACTTGAATAGGCACTATTTCGTCTTTCCACTTTCCAGCAGCCAAGGCCCTGGCATATTTTTGCTGACTAGCAAGTGCAAATTCATCTTGTGCAATCCTGCTTATATTCCATCGCCTTGCTACATTTTCAGCGGTTTCGCCCATTGTATAAGGATAATAGAGGTCAGACAATTTCTTATTTACAAAACGCCAGCCCAATGTAGTATCAAATAATTGAGCTTCTCTAGAAAACGCTGTGGAGGCTTTCGGCATTACAAAAGGAGCCCTGCTCATACTTTCTACTCCACCTGCTATCATTATATCACCATCCCCTGCTGCAATAGCTCTAGAGGCATCCATAATGGCCTGTAGCCCACTTGCACAAAGGCGATTAACTGTTGAGCCCGCAACCGTAGCAGGCAATCCAGCCAACAAAGCAGCCATACGTGCTACATTTCTATTATCCTCCCCACTTTGATTAGCTGCACCAGCTACCACATCCTCAATATCATTTATGTCAATACGGTCGTTTCTATTGACCAATACTTTAATTACATGTGCCAACAAATCGTCGGGGCGAATACTACTTAATGCACCCGCATATTTTCCGATGGGAGTCCTAATGGCGTCAATTACGTACACTGCATTCATACTATTTACTCTTATTTAGGAAATAAAGATACTATACAATCATTAATAAAAAGCGGACTTGAAAATAGTACATTTTGCTGCAATGCATTTATAATCAGCCCTGGCCGATACTTTTTTGAATGCGATAGTTGTTGAATACCCCGCGAGGCTTTTCCTATCTTTGCAACATGTCAGCATTACAGAATATCAGAACCCTTAGCTTAATTGAACTAAAAGCTTTTTTCGAAAACATGGGCGATAAAAAATTTCGTGCCATACAAACCTATGATTGGATATGGAAATTACATGCTCGTAGTTTCGACGACATGAGCAATCTATCCAAAGAACTAAGGGCAAAACTTGCTGAGCATTTTACCTTGCCGGCCCTATCGGTGGATGCCACTCAAATAAGTAGCGATGGCACTCTTAAATCGAGGTTTAAAACCTATGATGGTCATTTAATTGAAGGGGTATTAATTCCAACAGAAAAAAGAAATACGGCCTGTGTATCCTCGCAGGTAGGCTGTAGCCTTACCTGTAAGTTTTGTGCAACAGGAAAAATGGAACGCAAGCGCAATCTGAACTTCGATGAAATTTACGATCAAGTAGCCTTATTAAATGAACAGAGCGAAAAAGTTCACAATAAAAAATTAACCAATATCGTTTTCATGGGAATGGGCGAGCCCTTGCTAAATTATAAAAATGTTTTGCAAGCCATCGAACGGATCACTGCCAACGATGGACTTGCCATGAGCCCCAAACGAATAACTGTTTCTACCGCTGGAGTAGCAAAAATGATTCGACAACTCGGCGATGACAAAGTGCGATTTAATCTTGCCCTATCCTTACATGCAGCCAATGATGTAAAAAGAGCTGCTATCATGCCCATTAATGAAACCAATACTATTGACTCATTAATTTCAGCCTTAAATTATTTTTACGAGCAAACCAATAATGATATAACCTTAGAATACATTTTATTCAAAGATGTAAATGACAGCTTGAAAGACGCAGAAGACCTTGTAAAGATTTACCGACAAATTCCCACACATTTAATCAACGTAATTGAATACAATCCTATTGATGGCGCTCACTTTATTAAACCAGATGAAGATACCACTCAACGATTTACTGATTACCTCGTTAAAAACAGGGTAAATGTCAGGGTGCGCAGAAGCCGTGGAAAAGACATTGATGCAGCATGTGGCCAATTGGCCAATAAGGGTAAATAAACCCGCTTCGTTGGTATTCTTTCTCAAATACCTTAAGCCCAATTAAACCTGTTTCGGTTTTGCTAGTCAATACATAGCATTTAAAGCATCAAACATGAAAACTAAATCATTATTGCTAATGGCATTCCTAGGATTTGCCATGACTAGCTTTGCTCAGGAAAATAGAATTCCACCTCCTAAAAACAAACAAGCTCCACCCAAATCCTTTGTAAAAGACTTGCAATTAACACAAGAACAGCAAAAGCAAGCAGTGCAATTAAGAGCAGACTTCAAAAAAAGATTGCAGGATTTAAATAAAAATGAAAGCATTACTGTAAAAGAATACCGTGATAAAAGATTTGCATTACAACAAGAGCAAAAATTAAAAATGCAAGGGCTACTTACGAGTGACCAAAAGAACATCATCGAACAGAAAAAAAAGCTAGCAATGGCTAAAAAAGAAGAACAGCATGCTATCAAAATCAATCGACTCAAAACAAAACTTTCCCTTACAGATGAACAAGTAAATAAACTGAACCAGCAACGGGAAGTCATGAAAGAAAAAATAAAGGCAGTGAAAGAAAATGATCAATTGGACCGTACTGCTAAAAAAGAAAAAATGATGGCATTGAAAACCGAAATGAAAGATAGCCGAGATAAGCTATTCACTCCAGCTCAAATAAAAAAAATAGAGGAAATGAAAAAAACAAGGCCAGTAAAAAAGGCCGTAAAAAAATAGCAACAATTAATAGCAAAATAGCTGGCCGGGCGAAGCGCCCGGCCATTTTATGGCATCTAAGCACAATTCATTACCTTTGCCATTCATTCCTGTTGCAAAACAGTAAACCCCTTCATCATGAGCCAGTCTCCATTTCAAAAATTTACCAAGGTTAAAAAGAACAGTGTTATCAAGGAAGAATTCCGTCAGGAAAAGAAAAAATACAAGAGAGAGAGAGCCGAGTACTTCGATAAAATAAAAAAGGAGCAATACGAGGCCAGATTAGCAATTAGAAATCCTGTGGCAGCCGCAGTGGCTGAAAAAAAATCAGCAACTACCAAAACTGTAAAAACTGGCAGCAAAACTGATGCAACCAAAAAAGCAGATACTACACATACAGAACTAATGCCGCTGAATAAATTTTTGGCTCATTGTGGTGTTTGCTCACGCAGAGATGCTGTAACCCTCATTAAAGAAGGAAAAATAAAAGTAAACGGAACTGTTGCATTGGAACCTGGTTACAAAATCAATCCTACAGACGAAATTGTTTTTAATGGGAAAAAACTGTTCGTCACTAAAAACCTGGTGTACATCTTACTCAACAAACCCAAAGATTATATCACCACTACAGATGACCCACAAGGTAGAAAAACAGTATTACAACTAACCAACACTGCTACTACTGAAAGAATTTATCCTATAGGCAGGTTAGACCGAAATACTTCCGGCGTTTTATTGTTGACAAATGATGGCGAACTTACACAGAAACTATCCCATCCGAGTTATGAAATTAAAAAAATCTACGAAGTAAAACTTGACAAAACGCTAACCAAAAATGATTTTGAAAAAATAATCAAAGGTTTGCAATTAGAAGATGGACTGGTGCAGGTAGATAGCTTGGCATATGCAGATGCAAGAGACAAATCAATCATTGGCATTGAAATACATAGTGGACGAAACAGAATTGTTCGTCGCATATTTGAATCCCTCGGTTACGATGTAAAAGGACTTGACAGAGTAATGTATGCCAACCTCACAAAGAAAAATGTGGAAAGAGGCAAATGGCGCTTCCTAAGCGAAAGGGAAATTCGTTTATTAAAATACATGAATGCCTCTAAAAGTAAATAAGCCTTGGCCAAAAATTCTCTAGATATCATTTTTGAAAATGAAAATTATATCGCCCTCAATAAACCGGCGGGATTACTTTCTATACCAGACCGTGAACAATCGCAAATTTCTCTCAAGGATATTTTGATCACTACTTATGGTAGTATCTATACCGTACACCGGCTGGACAAAGATACCAGTGGCATTATTGTTTTTGCAAAAAATGCCGAAACGCACAAGTACCTTTCGCTTCTATTTGAAGAGAGAAAAACTGAAAAATATTATGTAGGGCTTGTTTTAGGAAGCCCCGCAAACAAACAAGCACGAATAGACGCTCCCATTAGTGAACACCCACAACATAAAGGTATGATGGTGGTTCACCAAAAAGGGAAACCCTCTATAACAGATTACGAAGTAATGGAATCATTTCGTACTTTTTCTCTTATACAATTTCAGTTACATACTGGCAGAACACATCAAATAAGGGTGCATTGTAAAAATATTGGGCACCCCTTGGCTTGTGATCCACTGTATGGAGATGGGAAACCAATCTTACTCTCCGCTATCAAGAAAAAATTCAAACTCAGCAAAAACGAAGAAGCAGAGCGACCCATGCTCAACCGGCTGGCATTACACTCTTACCGACTTATACTCACTGAACCAGATGGACAAACTAGGGAACTGATTGCACCCATTCCCAAAGAGTTTACAGCCATCCTACAACAGCTGAAAAAAAATAATGGATAAAAAAAAGGGCACCGATTAGATGCCCATTCCATATGAAATATTTCTTCTTCGATTATTTATTAGGTTGTGGTGTATAACGCAAATAAGGCTTAATAACTTGCACCCCTTTCGGAAATTTTATAATGGCTTCCGCTGTACTAATAGTCGGAACAACAATTACATCCTCGCCTTCCTTCCAGTTGGCAGGGGTAGCTACACTGTATTGAGCCGTCAGCTGTAATGAATCAATAACACGCAATACTTCCACGAAATTTCTACCGGTAGAAGCAGGATAAGTGATAATCAATTTCACTAGTTTATCAGGTCCAATAATCATTAAGGATCGTACAGTAGCTGTAGCAGAGGCATTCGGATGAATAAAATCATATAGGTCAGACACTTTTCTGTCATCATCTGCGATAATCGGAAATTCAACATTACAATGCTGCGTTTCATTGATATCATTAATCCAGGATAAATGTTTATCCACTGGATCAACACTTAATGCAAGCACTTTTACATTTCGTTTTGCAAATTCCTCCTTCAAAGCAGCTGTACGACCTAATTCGGTTGTACATACGGGTGTATAATCTGCGGGATGGGAAAAAAGTATGCCCCAAGATTTCCCTAGATAATCATAAAAATTAATTTCCCCTAGTGAGGTCTTGGCTGTGAAATTGGGCGCAACGTCTCCTAAACGTAAACTCATGACATTTTGATTTTATATGTAAATATACATTACTCTACTATATTTATAGACTTTAAATAGAAATTAATTTCTTTACCTTCGAATTATTATAGTTTTATGTTATCAAAAAAATCACAATATGGGTTGAAAGCACTGGGATACCTTGCTGCACAATATGGACAGGGACCTGTGCTCATTTCAGAAATCGCCAAAAAGAAAAAGATTCCTATCAAGTTTTTGGAAAGCATCCTACTGGATCTCAAGCGAAAAAACATATTAACCAGTAAGAAAGGTAAAGGAGGTGGATATTTTTTAGCAGCATCTCCCAAAAAAACCAGTGTTGCCAATGCCATCAGAATCATAGAAGGCCCCATTGCCTTGCTGCCCTGTGTAAGCCTCAATTTTTACCAGAAATGCAAAGACTGCAATGAAGCTTCTTGTGGCCTAAACAAAATCATGGCACAAACCAGGGATGCAACACTTAAGGTACTGGAGAAAAAAACATTATTCGATTTAATGGATGTATAGAACGTTGAATAAATCTATTCAACGAGAGGAAGCCCTTTTTACAAAAGATTTTCCAAATCTACTCTTGATGGTATCAATGGCTTTATACAAGTCAGATTTCTTAGCCGTATCACTAAACAAATTGGTTTGAATAGCTTCATTAGTAAGCTCACTTAATCTTACCCCCAATAATCGAATGGGTTGTCCCTTGTGGTATAATTGTTTGAACAAGGCCTTCACCACAGGAATCATTTCATCGTCAGAACAAGAATAGGGAATAGTAGTTTGTTTAGAAGTAGTTTCAAAATCAGGATACCTTATTTTCACTGCAACACAACCTGCTACTTTTTCATCCTGCCTTAATTCATAGGCTACTTTCTCTGTCATACGAACCAATTCGCCCAAGAGGAATTTCATGTCAGTTTTATTCTCCTCAAAAGTATTTTCTGTAGAAACAGATTTAGCTTCATGATATGGACTAACAATACCTTCATGGATACCTGCTGCCTTGTACCACAATGCAGTGCCCGATTTGCCCAATCTTTCTTCCAATGCATCAATCCCCATTTCGCTAATATGCCTTATCAAGGTAATGCCCATGGAGTGTAAAACAGCTTCCGTATGCTCTCCTATACCGGGGATTTTACTAACGGGCATGGGTGCTAGAAATTCTTTTTCCTTACCAAATGGTACCTGTAAATAACCATTTGGCTTTGCCTCATCGGTGGCAATTTTAGCCATCATTTTATTGCTAGCCAAACCAAAAGAAATGGGCAAGGAAGTTTCATCAATAATATGCTGTCGTAAATCGATGGTCCACTGTAATGGATTAAAAAATTTCTCCATCCCACTAAGGTCAATATAAAATTCATCCACACTGGCCTTTTCAAACAAGGGCGCTTTTTCAGCAATCAACTGCGTTACCCATCTACTGTATTTACTATATTCAGCTCTAGATCCATTGGCTACAATCAACTGTGGACATAATAGAAATGCTTTTTTGGAAGGCATTCCTGAATGAATACCGAATTTTCTTGCTTCATAGCTACAAGCTGCTACTACTCCCCTTTCGCGGCCACCTACAATTACAGGCTTCCCTTTTAAAGTGGGATTGTTTAATATTTCTACCGATACAAAAAAAGAGTCGAGATCAAAATGTGCTATGATACGGGGAGTGCTCATGCTAAGTGCAATTATTGATATATTTCCAATAACCCATCAGGCAAACTCACATAAATTTTTTTGTGCTGCTTATCTAACTTGTCCAATACTTCTGCATGAATAGGAATCAGGGCCTCCTTGCCTTTATAGATAATAGTACACAATAACTGATGAGGCTGTTCAATAACTTCTATTACTTCACCAATGGGCTCCTCCTCATTAATAATCGTATAGCCCAGTAAAGAAATAGGAGATGAACTTGCAGCAAATTTTTTAAAATCAGCTTCCCTAATCCAAACTTCTTTAGGGGTCAAAGGCCTGGCCGTTTCTTTTGAATCAATGCCCTCTAATTTTATATATACTTCGTCTTCGCTTTTAATTTTAGCAGTTTGAATGAAATAAGGCAGAAAACCTTCTTTATTTTCTTCCAGAAAAATTGTCTCTAGCCCTTTCAAAGAAGTTTTTTTTCCAAGGCTATGCTGTAATACCAAATCGCCTTTCAAACCATGGCTGGCAGCTAATTTCCCTATTTTAAAATATTGACTCATTGTATATGCAAGATAATAAGATTGAGGTTAAGTTGGAGGTTGGAGGTTGGAGATTGGAGATTGGAGATTGGAGATTGGAGATTGGAGATTGGAGATTGGAGATTGGAGGTTCATAAAAAAAGTTCCGCAAAAATGCGGAACTTTAAATTCGTTAACGAACAGAGGTAATTTTATTCTTCTGTTTTGGTTTCTTCTGCTGCGGCAGCGGCGATATCAGCACCAGGTGCTGCTTCCACTTTTCTCACTACAGGTTGGTTGCGTTTTTCCATTCTTGCCTTACGATGGGCACCCTGGCGTTTTGCGATGTGAGCATCGTGCTCAACACTCCAAGTAGTGAATTTTTGCATGGCAGTAGCTTCGTCAAAAAGGCCAAGAGAAACACCGCGCAATAAATGCTTCAAATAAAGTACCCCTTTGAAAGAAAGGATGCGGCGTACAGTATCAGTGGGTTGAGCACCTTTTTGTAGCCAGTCCAAAGCCTTTTGTCTGTCAACCTGCACAGTAGCAGGAACAGTCAAGGGATTGTACGTACCTAATTTTTGAATGAATTTACCATCACGTGGTGCCCTTCCATCAGCAATTACGATAAAGTAAAAGGGGCGCTTTTTTGAGCCATGTCTTTGCAGTCTCATTTTTACAGCCATAAATAGAAATTTTTGGTTGTTATTAAATAGGGTTTGTCCTTAAAAAAGGGCCACGAAGATAGAGACTAAATAGAGATTATCCAAATATTTGAAAAATCAATATAAATCCCGCCTGACCAAGACTTTGTTATCTTTTTCCTGCCATCCCAGGCATTCTTCCCATGGGCATTTTATTCATCGTTTTCATCATGCCCTTCATTTGTTCAAATTGCTTCAAAAAGGCATTCAATTCGGCCAAATCCTTGCCCGCTCCCTTGGCAATACGAGCCTTTCGTCCCGGATTAATAAGATCAGGGTTTCTTCTCTCTTCCAGTGTCATGCTATTGATCAAGGCCTCAATGCCTTTAAAAGAATCATTGTCCACATCCACATCTTTAATCTGTTTCCCGACACCTGGAATCATCCCCATCAAATCCTTCAAATTGCCCATTTTTTTAATCTGTTGTATTTGGGTTTTGAAGTCTTCAAAATCAAATTGATTTTTCCGAATCTTCTTTTCTAATTTCTTTGCAGCTGCTTCGTCAAATTGCTCCTGTGCCTTCTCCACCAAACTAACAATATCACCCATACCCAAAATTCTTTGTGCCATCCTTTCGGGATAAAACACATCAAGGGTATCCATTTTTTCACCACTGCTAGAAAATTTAATTGGCTTATTGACTGTGTATTTGATAGACAGGGCAGCTCCACCTCTTGTATCACCATCCAACTTGGTCAATACCACACCACTGAAATCAAGTCTATCATTAAATGCCTTTGCTGTATTCACAGCATCTTGTCCAGTCATACTATCCACAACAAATAATATCTCTTGTGGCTTAATGGCATTTTTAATATTCGCCACTTCAGTCATCATCATTTCATCTACTGCCAAGCGACCAGCCGTATCAATGATGATGACATTTTTATTTTTACTCTTGGCTTCTTTCAAAGCATTTTCTATAATAGAAACGGCGTCTTTATTTTCTCTTTCAGAATATACGTCCACCCCAATTTGCGAACCAAGCACTTCCAGTTGATCAATCGCAGCAGGACGATAAATATCTGCTGCCACCAATAAAGGAGATTTTCCTTTTTTGTTTTTCAAATAATTCGCCAGCTTTCCACTAAAGGTTGTTTTACCACTACCCTGTAAGCCAGCAACTAAAATAATGGCAGGATTGCCACTAATATTAAATTCACTTTCCGAGCCTCCCATTAATTCAGTCAGCTCATCCTGTACAATCTTCACCATTTGCTGACCAGGATTCACCGATAAAAGCACTTTAGCCCCAATGGCTTTTTCCTTTACTTTATCCGTAAATTCTTTGGCAATTTTATAATTCACATCCGCATCTACCAAGGCGCGGCGGATCTCTTTTAATGTATTGGCAACATTCAGATCTGTTATTCTGGCCTGGCCTTTAAGGTTTTTAAAGGCTGATTCTAATTTCTCACTTAAAGAATTGAACATGACTTACTGTTTTATTGAAACGGCTGCAAATTTAAAGAAACTGTTGGTTTAAGCCTCCTAGAATTTATAAAACCCTTGACTGGGCAATTGTAACCACTAATTAGCTACCCCATTATACGTAAATTCGGAATATACAAAGGCCGGTTTTTACACCGGCCTTTGATTTTCATACAGCAAATTTATTTTATTTTTTCAGGGCTAGACTACGGTTAATAGTAAATCCGAAAGCGAAATTACCATCTTTGATTTTGCTACTGTTTCTGGCCAATTGATCAATTGCAGAAGCATCTGTGGTACTTCCAATATAGAATTGGAACAAATGACCACCAGTATTTACTTCAATACCTGCAGAAAGCAAATCAGGATTATAATTCAATATAGAACCATTCTTTGTAATCAAATTTTCATACATATTCAACTGACGAGTATATTCGAAAGTCAGGTTCATTTTTGGAGTGGCTTTGTATTTAGCACCCAATCCCAATGAGAACACTTCATTACTATTGTTGATACCATAAGGAACAATATTGAAATGTATCCAGGTTGGAATTAATTCCAAAGAAAGTTTATCAGACATTTTTCGAGCAATCAATAGTTGATTCAAAAAAGAAAATTTATTGCCTGAAAAAGTAATGTCGGGATTTTTGGCGGTATTTACATTTACCATAGAATAGAGGGCCACAGAAACAGGAATGTTTTTAGCACCTGTTTGTTGACGCAACAATTTAATTTTAGCCCAACCTTCATATTTAGAACTTCCAGCTGCAGCCATGCCTAAATTTAATCTATCAATTGGTGAAAAATCAAAAGAAAGATAAGTATGTGCAACACCAGAATTCAAACCAAATAATTGAGCCAGGTTTTGAGAACCTCCATCTTTGGTCCAGATATTACTAAAATGGTGAGAGATCATGAATTGCAATGCACCTTTACTCACCATTTCGGTGGTTTGCATATTAATCAACTTAGTTGCATTAAAGGTAACTCTTGTGAATTTGGCTTTTGGTGCTTCTTTGACTGCAGGTTCAGTGACATCCTGTGCCATGACAGGTGCAAGAAACCCTAGGCAGATAGCAAGAAACAATAATATCTTTTTCATATCAAAAATTTAAATTTTATAAGTTTTATTTAAGTTCCATTCTATTGATTATTGTGGTTGTCCTTGAGCCATCCATTCATTGAATATTTTCACGGTACAAGTACTTAAACTCAGGGCTCCACCTGGGTGACCTGTTACACCACCACTATTCATCATGTTTGTTAAAGTTCCTTTACTAGATACCATTTTTGCATAATCTAAATTCAAGGCAATACCACCATGGCAAGTTGAACCTTTACAAGAAGAGGTATACAAAGGAAGAATCTTCGCAGTATATGTGACTGCTCCAGTTACTGTACATCCACCGCCATCGTCTTTAGCACCTTCAGCAATCCATTGTTTAATAATAGCAGTTTCATTTGGTTTAAAGTCAATAACACCGGCACCTGGATGGATACCCCCATTTACCCATGAATTAAATAAACCAACACGACCTAAGATAGCATCATAAAAAACGGTATCTGCATGTGAAAATTGCACTGCTCTTTGTGGTTGTCCATTGTTGTGACATCCGCATGCTCCCCCAACAATAATGGGAACTACATCTGATCTGAAAGAGATTTTTGGAAGCGCTAGAATGTCTTCTTTATTTTTATAACAGGATGACAACATGTACATAAGCATGGAAGTCATCATGGCTGATAATATTATTACTTTTTTCATAAATCTATTTTTTTAAGAATGATTGGTATTTGATTATTTTTTAATGATAGTGCCTGATTTTCTGTATTTGAAAATACCAGCGTTGGCATTTCCATATTTCCATACATCAGGAATATTAGAATCATTAAAATACCATG
>CAIOIZ010000058.1 GCA_903858475.1 uncultured Bacteroidota bacterium | reverse complement strand
CAGCAATGGCAATTAGGCCCAATAAAACTTCTATCCAAATTATTTTCCTTCTCAAAATAATTGGCTCCAATAATGCAGTAAAAAAACCAGTTGCACTAAAACATACCAATGCAACAGATACCGTGCTATACTTAACACTGCCATAAAAACTTACCCAGTGAATAGCCACAATAGCCCCTACCCCAAAGATTTTTAAGATATCACTTCGTTTGGGTTTGCGGATTCTTTGATTGCTGAATTCTTTTTTAAAAAGCAGGATAAAAAATAAAGTGATTACCGTAAGTAAAAGCCGATACCACACCAGGAGCCCCTCATTCAATTTAATCAATACACCCAAAATAGCAGTGAACCCAGCCAGAAAAACTGCCAAATGAAGTTGTAGTAATGCTTTTTTCATGAAGGTCAAAGATAGAATAGTCCAAAGATTGATAAAATTTCTTTTTGAATGCCCAACTGAGAATCAGTAAAAGGGACTGCCCGCCTAGATTACAGCTCTATTTTTCATCCGCTTCTCGTATTATAAAAAAACTCATAAAAATGACTGAACTACTCCATATAAAGCGTAAACTGGATTATATTTGCCTCCTTATAACCAAAATCATTATGAGTTTCAAAAGAATCAACAACATTACCGGATGGTTGGTATTTATTATTGCTAGCGCAGTATATATCATGACAATGGAAGCCACCGGCAGTTTCTGGGATTGTGGTGAATTTGCCAGCAGTGCCTATAAACTTCAGATACCACATCCACCAGGAGCACCACTATTCGTTCTGATAGGCCGCTTATTTATGGCCCCATTTGATCCTAGCCATGCGGCTACCGGCATCAATTTGATGAGTGCTTTGGCAAGTGGATTTACCATTTTGTTTTTGTTCTGGAGTATCACCCATTTTGCCCGTAAAATGGTTAGTAAAGATGGGCTCGAACTTAGCAATGACAAAGTTTTCGGTATCATGGCAGCTGGCGTTGTAGGTGCCCTTGCCTATACTTTTAGTGATTCATTTTGGTACAGTGCTGTAGAAGGTGAAGTATATGCACTCTCCTCTTTCTTTACGGCTGTTGTTTTTTGGTCCATGCTAAAATGGGAACAAAATGTAGATGCGGAAGAAGCACACGGCATTCGCGGTCATTTTACACGCGCAGATCGTTGGATTATTTTGATTTTCTTTTTGATGGGCTTGTCAATTGGTGTTCACTTACTGAACCTATTGACCATCCCTGCCATTGTAATGATTTATTATTTCAAACGGTATAAGGCTAGCTTGAGCGGCACTTTTTTTGCATTCCTCATTGGTTGCGGCATTACCGGACTGGTTCAAAAAGCCATGATTCAATGGACTATTAAAGGAGCTGGATTTTTCGATATACTTTTTGTAAATGATTTCCACCTTCCCTTCTTCGTAGGATTTGCATTTTTCTTTGTTTTCATTGCTGCGATTATTTTCTTCGGATTAAGAATTGCACAAAAGCAAAACTGGAACTTCTTAAAACTAGGCTTGTGGAGTTTTGCCTTTATGGTCATGGGTTGTTTCTCTTCTTACTTTACTACTCTGGTAAGAAGTAATGCAAACCCTAGTGTGGATATGTACAATGTAGATAACCCAGTAAGCTTAGTAGGTTATTTAAGTCGTGAACAATATGGTGACTGGCCTGTATTATACGGACAAGATTTTACTGCAGATGTATTAAGAGATGATACTGGCTATCCCGACTTTAAACAGGAAGGCACTTTATATGTAAAAGGAAAAAACAAATATGAAGTAGGAGGACAAAAACAATCCTATCAATACAATGATGCTGACATGCATTTTTTCCCTCGTATGTGGGATCAAAGCAACGACCAGGGACATGCAGATTACTATGCAAGCTGGATGCAATTACCCCGCGATAAGAATGGAGAATTTGTAAGAGACAATCAAGGAAGATTACTAAGAGAAGATGGTGACATAGCGAAACCAACGATGGCCGAAAATATCGGGTTCTTTATGTCTTACCAAGTTGGCTGGATGTACCTCCGTTATTTCATGTGGAATTTTGCTGGTAAACAAAATGATTTACAAGGGGTGTATATGGGTAACGTAAGAGACGGCAACTGGCAATCAGGCATCTCCTTCCTAGACAAAGCTCGCTTGGGTGATCAAAGCAAATTGCCTGACAGTTTAAAAAATAATAAGGCGAATAATAAACTATTCTTCCTGCCCCTTATTTTAGGATTACTTGGAATTTTTTACCAACTCATTAAAGACAAAAAAGATGGATTGGTGGTAGGATTACTTTTCTTCTTCACAGGGTTTGCGATTGTCTTGTATTTGAACCAAGCAGGTAATCAACCAAGAGAACGTGATTATGCCTATGTTGGATCCTTCTATGCTTTTGCTATTTGGATTGGATTGGGCGTACTCTATATAAAAGAATTAATGGCAGGCTTTATCAAAAACGCTATGACCTCTACAGGTTTGGCTGCTGCTGTTTGTATATTAGCAGTACCGGTTTTAATGGCCAGTCAGGAATGGGATGATCATGATCGCAGTCAGAAAGTATTGGCAAGAGACCTTGCCAAAGATTATCTTGAAAGCTGTGATAAGAATGCCATCTTAGTCACTTTTGGCGACAATGATACTTACCCTCTTTGGTATGCACAAGAAGTAGAAGGCATCAGAAAAGATATTCGGGTTATTAACCAAAGTTTATTGGGTACCGATTGGTATATCAATCAACTTAGGTATAAAGTAAATGAAAGCGCCCCTACTGATGTAATCTTAAGTGCCGAACAAATTCAGGGAAGCAATAGAGACCAAATCGTTTTCAATCAACGCAGTGGAATGGCGGATAAAACCCTTGATCTTTATTCATTAATCAAAGACTATATTGGTAGTACTGATAAAAGTAGAACCTTGGAAGGAAGAGATGGCAATCCCATCAACGCCTATCCAACGCAAAAAGTTTCTATTCCAGTAGATACAGCATTGGTGAGAAAAAATGGAACGGTTAATGCGGATGATAGCATCTTAAGTAGTATCGAATTTACTATTCCGAAAAACTATCTATTCAAAAACGATCTAGCAATTCTTTCCATTATCGCTGGTAACAAATGGCAACGTCCGATTTATTTTAGTAGCCCTTATGACCAATTAGGTTTTGGTAATTTCTTAAGAATGGATGGACTTACTTATCGTTTTGTTCCTATAGAAAACGAAGATGTGAATAAGAGCTGGGTAGTAGATAAATTAATGAACAAATTTGTATTTGGTAATTGCGATAAACCTGGCGTTTACTATGACGAGGAAAATCGTCGTCACTTAATTAGTATCAGACAAACCTATGCCATTGCAGCCATCAACCTAGCTGATGCAGGAAAAAAAGAAGAAGCTAAAAAAATGTTGAACAAATGCGATGCCATGATGTTAGAAAGCAATTTCCCCTATGGTATGGTAAGTAGAAATCAACAACACAATCAAATTACTAGAATTATGTTGATTGCCGCTTACAAAGCAGGTGATACCGTATTAGCTGCCAAAGTAACCAAAAGCCTTAAGAGAGATCTTACGCAACAATTGGATTACTACAGCAACTTGAGTGATAACCAACAAAACAATCTTGGTTTAGACATCAACTCTGCGCAAAGAATGTTATCCGAATTACCGCAAATAGAAGCTCAATTTAAGAACCCAAGTCCAATGCCTACACAGGAAGAAATGCAAAAAATGATTCAAAATCAAGCAGCACCAACTCCCGCGAAAAAGGATAGTCCTAAAAAATAATAGTAGCAATACGATAGAAAAGACCTCCTTGTTGGAGGTCTTTTTTTTATTAACAAACTAATCGTCGAATTATTTGTTTCGTACATTAGATGCCTACAATCATTAGGCAAACATCAGATTATCACTATGGCAGGTTTTTATTTTAGTAAATACAATCCAGGGGATTCGGCCAAGTCGAGTTTTGAAAAAATATTGGACCTTTTCCTACAACTACTCACCTATACAAATGGCGATTTTAATGAAGCCATGCAATGGATGAATGAATTGGACAATACCTATAAACTGACCAATCCTGAATATGGGATTGGGGATTTTATTGAGGAACTCAAATCAAAGGGATATATCGATGAAAAGCCAATAAACGGAGAGATAACAATTACTTCAAAAACAGAAAGGTCTATTCGCAAGAAAAGCCTCGAAGAAATATTTGGGAAAATAAAAAAAACAAAACAAGGCAATCATAGCAGCTTTAAACCTGGCGGAGGTGATGAAATCAATCCCGAAACCCGGCCTTTTCAGTTTGGAGACACAATGGAGCAGATCGACTTTACCAATAGCATTCGCAATGCTCAAATCAGTCATGGTATCGATAGCTTCCAAATGAAAGAGGAAGATCTTGAAATAAGAGAGACTGATTTCAAATCACAAACCTCCACCGTACTCATGATTGATATCAGCCATAGCATGATTTTATATGGTGAAGACCGCATCACTCCTGCCAAAAAAGTGGCCATGGCTTTGAGTGAGTTGATTCATACTAAATACCCAAAAGACACATTGGATATTGTAGTATTTGGTAATGATGCATGGCCCATTGAGGTAAAGGACCTGCCCTATTTACAAGTAGGCCCCTACCATACCAATACCGTAGCAGGACTAGAATTGGCCATGGATTTATTAAGAAGGCGAAGGAATCCCAATAAACAAATATTCATGATTACCGATGGGAAGCCAACTTGTTTAAAGGAAGGGAATAAATATTATAAAAACAGTTGGGGCGTTGATAGAAAAATTCTCAACAGGTGCATGAATCTCGCAACCCAATGCAAAAAATTAAAAATCCCGATTACCACTTTTATGATTGCCAGTGACCCTTACCTTCAAAAATTTGTACAGGAGTTTACAGACTGCAATAATGGTAAAGCTTTTTTTGCTTCACTCGACAAACTGGGCGCCTTTATTTTCCGGGATTTTGAAACTGGAAAAAGAAAGACATTATATTAATCATCGTTTTCGCAATAAACTATTTATGAATATCAAAAAAATCAATACCCTGGGCGCTTTAAAAAAAGCAGGCTATCATTCAAAAAGCATCAAACAGGAAATAAGAGAAAATCTCATACTAAAAATAAAAGCAAAGGAAAATCCTTTTCCCGGCATACTAGGATATGAAGATTCGGTAATTCCCGATACTGAGAGAGCCTTATTATCGAAGCATAATATTTTATTCCTTGGATTGAGAGGCCAAGCCAAAACAAGAATGGCCAGGCAAATGACTGAATTATTAGATGAATACATTCCTATTGTTGCAGGTAGCGAAATCAATGACGACCCCTTGCAACCCATTTCATTGTATGCAAGGGAATTGATTGATACCAAGGGCGATGATACACCTATTAACTGGCTACACCGCAGTCAACGCTATGGCGAAAAATTGGCCACACCCGATGTAAGTGTTGCCGACCTTATTGGCGATATTGATCCCATCAAGGCTGCCAATCTAAAACTTAGCTTTGCAGATGAAGGGGTACTCCATTATGGCATCATCCCAAGAAGCAATCGCTGCATTTTTGTAATCAATGAATTACCCGATTTACAGGCAAGGATACAGGTTTCCTTGTTTAATATTTTGGAAGAAGGAGATTTACAAATTCGTGGTTTTAAATTGCGTTTACCCCTTGACGTACTATTTGTATTTACTGCTAACCCCGAAGACTATACGAATAGAGGAAGTATTGTTACGCCGCTTAAAGACAGGATTGAAAGTCAAATTCTGACCCACTATCCCAAAACCTTGGAAACCGCACTGGCCATCACAGAACAAGAAGCAGCCATCTCCGATGATCAAAATAATACTGTTAGCACAAGCGATTTGGTAAAAAGATTAATTGAGCAAGTGGCATTTGAGGCAAGGGAAAGTGATTTGGTTGATAAAAAAAGTGGCGTGAGTGCCAGACTAAGTATTAGTGCGTATGAAAATGCAATTAGTGCTGCAGAAAGAAGGGCATTGATGAATAATGAAAAACACACCCAGGTATGGATCAGCGATTTGGTCGGCATCATTCCTTCTATTACTGGTAAAATCGAGTTGGTGTATGAAGGGGAACAGGAAGGGCCTTTTCAAGTAGCTTATAACTTGTTGGAACGATCCATTCGCACCCAGTTTGGGCAATATTTTCCCAACCCAGATTCTTTTAAAAAGCGTAAAAACAAAGATGGCAGCTCGGAAGAAAATCCCTACAAAGCCATCATCCGCTGGTTTGATGCAGGAAATACTTTCCATACTTTTTTTGAAAATTCAGATGACAATAAAGTACAACTTTTGTATAAAGTAGATGGCTTGCATTCGCTGGTTAAAAAATATTACAAATCAGCCAATGAAAAAGAAAATGCATTGTTGATGGAATTTGTTTTACATGGACTTGCTTCCTATTCCCTGATTAGCAAAAAAGTATTGGAAGGGAAAATTGAATTTAAAGACCTCATGGGAAGCATGCTCAATATGGATACGCAGTCATTTAGTGAGGAAGATTTTAATGAAAATGATTTTAAATAGTTAACAAGTTAAACATTTGATCTACCCATAAAAGACGCTACCCTATTGACTAGTAATCATTTTACCCCATTTAAACTAACTAAATAGAAGCCGATAAATAAAATGTGTAAAAATTACACAATACCAACCAAAATTTATATATTGCATTTGCTTATTTCTTCCACATCCTAAAAGACTTGCATATGATTAAAAAGTCCTTCGCTAATTTTCTATTTGCAATATTATTGTTGCTAACCATTTCAAGCCAACACAGTTTTGGACAAACCCGGGTAAAAAAAGTAGTTCTCCAGGCATTTTGGTGGGATTATTGGAATCACAATTACCGATATAGTTGGGCTAATTACTTATGCGAATTAGCACCTCGACTTAAAACACTTGGCATCGATGCAGTATGGATTCCACCTAGTTCAAAAAATGCAACAGGTGGGTCTGTTGGATACAGTCCCTTTGATTTATATGACCTAGGTGACAAATACCAAAAAGGAGGCGATTCAATTCGTGCTAGAACCAGAACAGGTTCTAAAGATGAATTGCTTCGTATGATTGCTGTAATGCATGCCAATGGAATTGAAGTGATAGAAGACGCCGTAATGAATCATACCAGCAATGCTGGCGCCAATTCAGGAGGAATAGGTGGACAAGACCCCAATGCCACTAGCATGATTACTGAAAGCGGTTACAAGAATTTCAGATTTGTTAGTTATGCTACACCCCTTATTGATGAAACGCAAAATGATTATTGGACCAGGGCTGGGCGTTGGCAAAAAAACTATCAAAACTTTCACCCCAATCCAGTGAATGGCTGTACCGGCGGTGATATATGCTCTAGTTTCTGGGGACCCGATATTGATTACGAATCGCCCAATGCCATTGGCCAAAGTAGTAATATACCTAGTTCAGGTACCGTTACTGTGGGCGGTATTACACGCAGTTATTATAATCCTGCACAATCCACCAATTACATGACCGATGGTGGAAGAAATTGGATTAAATGGTTTAGCAAACAAACCAATGTAGATGGCTATCGCTTTGATGCAGTGAAACATTTTGATATCAATGCGCAAAAATATTTTATCAATGAAGCTAAATATGGCCTTCCCTCCTGGGCAGCAGGTGGCGAAAACATGATCAGCATTGCAGAATGGGTAAGCTCCTCTACAGATCTCGATAATTATATGAGCAATGTATCTGGTGGCATTGGTGGTATTGGTGGTGGTGCAAGTGGCAATGGAGTAGCAGGTGAAAAACATACCGGCACTTATGATTTTTCTTTAAGAGGATACAGTGCAACTGGAGGGCTTTATAGAATGGTACTGGGCAATAGTACACCAGGCGATTTCGACATGAGTTCGCTGCCCGGTGCACAACAAAGTTTGCGCTACGAACAATATGGAACGAAAAGAGTTTTCAGATCAGTTCCCTTTGTAAATAGTCATGATACCTATCGACCCAAACTAGATGCCACAGGCAATTTCTTAAAGCCTCTGGGAGATGGAACAGGATGGGATTCAGGCAATGAATTAGGAGGCAATGGTGCGCATATCGATCCTAGAGAACCGCGTTTAGCGGCAGCTTATGCAGTGGCATTTGCAGTGGATGGCAACCCCGCTGCTTTTTTTGAAGACTTATTAGACATTGGTACTACCGGTAAGCGTTGGTCGCATATTCCTACCAATGAAACAGATTTACCTATTCGGGCAGAAATTAAAAACATTATACTTTGTCATCAGAAATTAAGTTTTAAGGATGGTGATTATGGAGTACCCACTGCTGCTAATGCCCCCTTCTTTCAAACTGGTTCTTTACAAGATCATATCGTATATGAAAGAGTGGGCAAAGCCATCATTGGCGTTACGGACGCCTATAATAGCGGTTCTACCAATGCAGCTGATCAGCAAGTTTATTGCAAAGTCAATGATGCTTGGGCTGTGGGCACTGTATTATATGATTACTCAGGTGCACATGGAGTAACTACTGTTACGATACCTGGTGATAGAAGGGTATTAGTTAAAACAGCCCCTGCTGGACATACCATTCCAGGAGCTTACGGTCATGGATACTCGGTTTGGGCTCCTGCCCCCAATGGTGTAACATTTAATACTGTGCAGGATATCTATGATTACCTAGCTACGTATACGCCTTCCCGTAATCCAGTAACTACCCAGGAATGGGAAATGGCAGATGACCTAGGTGATAGCCATTGTTCCAGCCTTGGACAAGGTGGTCGTATTCCAGATAATATCACCAACGAAAGAGTGGTGGGACGCATTTTTAGCGATAGCAACAAAGTAGTCAACTATACCCTTTCTCCTGAAGTAGATGGCAGAAATATTACCATCAGTTTATACAATTCAAATGGAGTAGTAATATCAACCAATAGTGGCATTGCTACTGCGGCTGCTCCACTAACTGGCAGCATTACCACTACCTATAAGGGATGGATAATTGCAAAAATCAGGAATACCAATGAAGCTACCCTTGGTCAAAAAGCTTGGGTTAGATTAGAATATACAGCGCCTACCGTAGTTACCACGAATTCTGGAAGCGGATTGGTGTCAACCAATACTTCTATCTGGACAGGCAATAAAAATACCAGCAATGTATTAGACTGTGGAAACTGGGAAGGAGGATTAATTCCTACTAGTACCAGTACTGTAGTGGTATATGGCCATGCCAAACCTTATCCTATAGTGGCAGCAAATCTTTCTGTAAATAAGGTAACCTTATACACTGGTGCTACCATGACGGTCAACCCCGGTATTCAATTATTAATACTATCTCAATAAACTATTAGTAAGCAAATTAAAAATGCCTTCAGATTACTGAAGGCATTTTTTTTCATTCCTTTAATTGAATCTACTCCAAGGTAAAACTCAAGGTTTGTACATTGCTGGAATTAGGACCTACCATTATGTTAAATTCACCCGGTTCTGCCAACCATTTTAAATCACTATTATAGAATTTCAATAATTCCTCCCCTATTTTAAAATGAATGGTGGTAGAAGCCCCTGCTTTCAAATCAATCTTTTGAAACCCTTTCAATTCTTTTACAGGCCGAGTGATTGACCCTACGATATCCCTGATATACAATTGCACAATTTCTTTTCCATCATACTTACCCGAATTAGTAATGGTGATGGCAGCATCCAAACTTTGCCCCTTTTTCAAATGAGTACTACTAATTTTAAAATCACTATAAGTAAAATTGGTATAGCTTAGTCCATACCCAAAAGGATATACAGGCTCATTGCTTACATCCAAATAATTACTCCTGAATTTTTCAAACCACTTGCCCTCTCCCAATGTACGACCAGTGTTCTTATGACTATAATACATTGGTACTTGTCCTACATTCTGAGGCCAAGTAGTAGTTAATTTTCCGGAAGGATTGGCATCGCCAAATAATACATCTGCTACAGCGAAACCTGCCTCAGTTCCCGCAAACCAAACATTCAATATAGCAGCTAGTTTTTCCGATTCTTCTTTTATTACTAATGGTCTGCCAGTACAAAGTACCAATACAACAGGCTTGCCTGTTTTCAATAAAGCACGCAACAAATCCTTTTGCACATCAGGTATCTCCAGATTAGTCCTACTAGATGATTCTCCACTCATCTCAGCAGATTCACCCAATACAGCTACAATTTGATCGGCCTGATTGGCTTTTTCAAGTGCTTCATTTAATAATTCAGTAGCAGTACGCTGATCACGTCCCAATGATTTACTAAACATGGTGGCACGATCTTCTAAAGCAGCATCTGCTACCAAATTTGAACCTTTCGCATAAAGTATCGCTGCTTTTCCTGTACTGGCTTTTTTAATTCCGGTAAGTATCGAAATAGGGTTACTGTAATTGGCAGCTACACTCCAGGTACCAGGCATATTTTCTTTTGCATCTGCCAATGGTCCAATGACGGCAATTGTTCCAGCTTTTTTCAAAGGCAACATTTGTCCTTCATTTTTTAGCAATACCATTGATTCTGTTGCCAACTTTCTTGCTACGGCTCTGTTGGCATCAGTATATATTTCAGTGGCAGCTCTATTCAAATCGCAATATCTGTATGGGTCATCAAATAAACCCAATTTATATTTTGCTTCTAGTATCCTTCTGCAGGCTGCATCTATATCTTTCAATTTAACTCTACCAGAATCCACCGAATTTTTTAAAGTTGTTAAGAACCCTTCTCCTACCATATCCATATCAATACCTGCATTCAATGCCAGTGCCGATACAATACCAATATTACCCATACCATGTTGCTCCATTTCATTGATGGCAGTATAGTCTGTCACAACAAATCCTTTAAAGCCCCATTGCCTTCTTAACAAATCCGTCATCAGCCACTTATTACCTGAAGCAGGAATTCCATCTATTTCATTAAACGAACTCATCACAGATCCCGCACCTGCCTCAACAGCTGCTTTATAAGGTGGCAGATACTCATTATACATTCTTAGTCTACTCATATCCGTTGTATTATAATCCCTCCCCGCTTCTGCTGCTCCATATAAGGCAAAATGTTTTACACAAGCCATAATGGTATTGTTCTTTGACAAATCATCACCTTGGTATCCTTTTACCATGGCAGCAGCTATGGCAGAACCTAAAAAAGGATCTTCGCCACTTCCTTCCGCTATTCTGCCCCATCTGGCATCACGTGCAATGTCTACCATTGGAGAAAAAGTCCAATTAATTCCATCTGCACTGGCTTCTTGAGCAGCAATCCGAGCGGATTGTTCTATAGCAGGTAAATTCCAAGAGCAACTTAATGCCAAGGGAATTGGAAACACTGTTTCATATCCATGGATTACATCCATTCCGAATAACAAAGGAATTTTTAATCTGCTTTCTTCTACTGCTACTTTTTGTACAGCTCGAATTTTTGCTACTGACTTAATATTAAATAATCCGCCAACTTGACCGTCTCTGATTTTTTTTCCAATGTCAGAACTAGATGCTTGACCGGTAGTAATATCCCCTGCCCCAGGTAGATTTAATTGGCCTAACTTTTCTTCAAAAGTCATTTTCTTCATCAACGCATCTATAAACGAATTCATTTTTACGATCTGCTTTTGTTGTGCAAACGACTGTAAAGAAATCAGTATCAAAACTGCTGTTAATACCCTTTTCATATTTGTATATTGATTGATTTAATTGATTAAATATGGTGCTAATAATTTTTCCCAAATAGCATAGCCATTGGCATTCATGTGTAATCGGTCTCCAATAAAAATATCTGGCATTGGATTCCCATCTGGCCCTAGCATTGCATCCCAAACATTTAAAAATCTGGCCTTCCTTTTTTTCTTCGAAAGATATTGTTGTATTAAGGAATTTGCTTTCTTCATCCGATCTCGAAGCTGCCATCGCAAAATAGATGGCTTTAAGGAAATATAAATAATTGGCGTGCTTGGATACTGCTGCCTAATATCTTTGTATAATACTTTAAATCTTTTTAAAACCATTGTTGGGCTTACCGTATCACTGGAGGCTATATCATTTTCGCCGCAATAAATAACGATTTGTTTTGCATGATATGGCAAAATAATTTCTCTTTCATAACGAATTAAATCAGCCAATGTAGAACCTCCAAATCCTCTATTGAGAATTACTTTATTTGGAAAATAATCCTGCACATCCGTCCATTTGGTGAAAGAAGAACTGCCAACAAATAGAATCTGATTGGCTGCAGGAAAGGCCATCGAATCCTGTTTTTTAAATGCAGCAATATCGGCAGCGAAAGGCTGTGCCTTACTTGCAAAAAACAAGAGAAGCAATACCGATGGGAAGAAAATTTTCTTTTTCATATTCCAAACTAATCAGCACGAATGGTTTTGAATGCTGTGGAAACGCCATTTTCATTGACGGCCTCGATGGTAAAATAATAAGGTTTTTGAGAGTCCATGGCTTTGAACCAATATTCATTGGCATCATGTACCATCACACAGTTATACATTTTATCAGGTGCTATTCCGTAATATATATTGTATGCATAAGCATTGTCTACCGGGCTCCAACGAATCCAAGCACTGCGTTTATCCTTCTCCGAACGTAAGACCATAAAAGTCTTTACTGCATTTGGCTTAGCACCATTCCCATTGCCAAACACACGCAGTCCACTTATAGCAAACTTGCCGGTAGGCATATGAATATGCTCCAATTTAATATAGCGTGCAACAACTGGTTTATCAAATGCGATGTAATCATGTGGCACATCTGTTTGATTATTACTTTTATCAATCAAAAGATTCCATTTTTTCCCGTCCAATGAACTATATAATTTGTATTGATGATACAATCCCAAAGACTTACCTAATATGGTGGCATCTTGGTCAGCATAATTAATTTGAATGGCATTGACAGTTGAAACATTTCCCAAATCGGATTGAATCCATTCTCCTGGATTATCAGTGGCTGCAGACCAATAGGTTTTCATACTTTCATCAACCGCATGATTGGCAGCATAAGCGCCTAAAGTTGAGGATACTGCCACGGGCTTTTGATAATTGAGTAAGTACCAGCCAGCAAATCCACTGCCATATTCGTTGGAGGAAGCAGATGGTAAAAGATGAGGATAATCTCCAAAAGCAGTATTGCACCACATCACGTCGTCCTTATCAAAACCTGCTGGCCAAATACCTGTCCTTCTTTCAAAATTATTTTTTACAGAAAGCATGATTGTACTTACATGCCACCAATTATTAAAATTATCTTGAAAGCTGGCACCATGCCCAGCACCTCTAGCGAATCCGCCTAATTTCATACTTAAAGGATCAGACTGATCAACAAAACCATTGCCCAAGGGTTTGTCACCCACTGCCACCCCATCTGCATAACCGCTAAACTCTGTTCCTGGTGCTCCATATTGTAAATAATATTTTCCATGATGTTTGGTCATCCAAGCACCTTCCATAAATGGATCCAAAAATGTATTGTCCATATGCTCTCCAAATCTTTGCCAACCATATCGCCACTGCTTTAGCGATTGCACTTCTGTTCTTGTACCAATAGGTTTGAAAGTACTACGGTTTAATTCTATACCATATAATGGATATACATTACTACTTCCATTATACATATACAGTTTTCCATCATCATCAGTAAAAAATGCTGGATCCCATCCACCAATTTCAAATGAGTCAACCAATGGCTTCCATTCATTCGCTTTTGGGTTGGTGCTCATCCAAAGCGTGAACTTACTCGTATAAGTAGAGCCTATCACAATCATGGTATCTCCAATAATACCCACAGCGGGTGCACACAACTCATCATATCCTTCATTCCAGGGTCGAAGAAATTTTTTGGAAATGAAATGCCAATCACTCATATCATGACTCCACCAATAGCCCCATTGATTGGTAGAAAATAAATAATAATCGCCCTTGTAATTTACAATTACAGGATCTGCCGTAGCACGGTGCTTACCCCATTCCGAAAAGTTAGGAATCGGCGTATACCCATAATCGATATTGATGGGATTGCAATAGGTCTTTGTTTGTGCATCAACAGCATTCAACGTGCTGATACCTATCAACAAGCACAGTAAAACAATCAACGTATGTTTTTTACAAGGCATGGTTATATTTATTTATTGCTAGTAATGGCGGGACTAATAAAGCCCAGTTTATTTAATCCGTTTTGAATTTCTGGACAACTCATAAACAATCGCCAAAGTAATCCAGTACGATAATTTTCAATCATTACAATCTCGGGTCCCTGATCAATGGCCAAATGTGAGTTTGCATACCAAGCGCGGCTTTCATTAAAGGCATCAGCAAATCCATATTCCGTCCATATCTTATCTCCCAAGTCAAAATAAAAATGTTTCAAAGCCTTCATTGACTGATCAGGGGTATAAGGAAAAGCAGCTATTGCGGCAGTAGGTGCAATGGTACCTTCATCATTGGTAGGTGAATAGGCATTATACCCATTATAGGTATCACAGGCTGTTAGTCCCCAACAGGCATCCCCATAGCCTTTGAATTTTTTGGGATTATCAACACAATAAGCATAATTGATTAAACTGTGATGTGTGTTCTGCTCCCAGTAATTGGCATAACGATCTTTTAATCCCCTAGGATCCAACCCCAAAAATGAATATTGAGAAAAAAACAATGGTCCACCATAATCAAATCCTAACGGCAAGGTATATCCGTAATATGTTTTGCCATTCTTGAAAAAATTGCTTTCAGCCCAACCTCGATGATAAACAGCAGCAGAAACAGGATAATGTTCCCCACTCGCTGCCAGTATATACATGATGAGGCATTCATTAAATCCTCTTACAGGGAAATTCATAGCCCATCCATTATTCGGGCTCCAATGCCAATACAACACTTCCTGCCCCCCTTGTGTAAACCAATTCCACTCGATATCATTCCACATCCATGAAATACAATTATAAATTTCTTTTTCTATTTTATTGCCCTGGTTAAAATATTGCCTTGCACACAATAGCCCTTGAAATAAATAGGAAGTTTCCACTAAATCTGCGCCATCGTCTTTTCTACTAAAGGGAATCGTTTGGCCAGTTGCACCATTCATCCAATGAGGAAATGCGCCATGGTAAGCATCTGCTTTGGATAAAAACCGAAGCATTTTCAACAAGAATTTACTGGCAGTATCCCTGCTAATCCATTTTCGCTCAACCGCCACTATCAAAGACATCACGCCAAATCCAGTTCCGCCAGTAGTCACGGTTTCATTTCCATAACCAAAACTTACATTGCTTCTTTCTCTAGACATGCCACTTACTGGGTGCGCGAAATCCCAGAAATATCTAAAAGTTTGTTGTTGAACCAAATCCAATAAAGCAGAATCAGAAATATTCAATGGCCTTTCACCAGAAAGGAAAGGATGCTTTGCAGATGGATTATTTTGCGCTTGACCAATACCAGTACTAGCAACGCATAATAAGCAAATAAATAATTTCTTCATATCCATCTTGACTTTATAAATAAGGGGCTGTAAATCCTAAAACATTTTTCATCCCGTTTTTTATTTCAGGACAACTCGTCAATAAATTCCAAATTAATTGAGAACGATAATTTTCAATCATCACTACAATAGGCCCTTGATCAATGGCCAAAAAAGAATCAGCAAACCATAACTCTTTTAAAGAAAAGGCATCCACAAATCCATATTCCTTCCAAAGTTTATCACCCAATTTATAATAGAAAAATTTTAAAGCATTCATGCTCTCAGTTGGTGTATAGGGCATGGATGACAAGGCAGCCGTAGGCGAAATAACAGCGATGTCATTATTGGGCTCATTGGCATTGTATCCACCAGGTACATCACTTGCAGTTAGACCCCAGCAAGCATTGCTATACCCGAAAAAGCCGTGTGGATTCGCCTTGCAATATTCAAAATTAATTTTTGTATGATTGGTAACCTGTGTTTGATAATTGGCATACAAATCAACCAAGCCGTTGGGATTGATTCCAAGAAAAGAATAATGCGCCCAAAATAGTGGGCCCCCATTAGCAGGACCTAACGGTAACTGATATCCGAAATAGCTGGCATTGTTAACCATTGCACCATTTCTAGCAAATCCTTCTTTATATACAATATTGGGAATACCAAAAGTTGTAGAGGAGGCCGCCATTATATAAGTAATCAAACATTCATTCCAGCCCGCAATTTTTTGATTCATATCCCAATTGTAAGTAGGACTCCAATGCCAGTATAATACATTTTCATTGGCCTTTCTAAACCAACTCCATTCAACCCCATTCCACAATGAATTTATATCCGATCGCAATGCAGTTTCTGCTGCATCTACTCCATTGAAATATTGTCGAGCAGTTAATAAGCCTGCTATTAAATAAGAAGTTTCTACCAAATCTGCTCCATTGTCCTTGGTGCTAAATGGTATCACTACCCCTGTACTACCATTCAACCAATGAGGAAAAGCACCATGGAATTTTTGTGCGGTGTTTTTTAGGAAAGAAACAATGGTCTGCATACGGGTAAGTCCCTGAGCCCTGGTGATAAAAGATCGATTAATAGCAACAGGTATTGTCATTATGCCAAACCCAGATCCACCAGTAGTAACTGTTTCAGCACTACCGTTATTACGTTCTCTAGCTAAGCCGCTTAAAGGGTGACCATAATCCCAGAAATATTTAAATGTGCGTCTTTGAATCGTATCCAACAATGCATTGTCACTGATAATGGGAAATTTATCGGTAGAATCAATTTGCGTTACAAATTGAAAGCTGAAAACTGTATTCAATGCAGCCTTCTTAATTGATTGAAGACTAGTAGCAGCAGACACCGTATATTTTGTCAGGTTCTTTAATGCAGCTGAAGCTGTTATTACAACCGTACTATCATTATTTTCATAGCTAAATCCCACAGGCACACTCACTACACCATTCTCCGACAAACTGATGGCATTGGCTACTGTTGTTCGGTCCAATGAATTATTAAAACTCAAGCGTACTGCTATATTGGTGGCTATATTATAATTTATAAAACTTGTCTGAGCATTATTGCTGCCCAATTTTGCAGCCACAAAATTTAAAGGAAGCGGTACTGGATCAGGAATAGGATTGCTGCCCGACTTTTTACTACAACTACTTACACCCGTGCATACAAGTGCCAACAAAGAAAATTTTATAAATAAGTGTTGTCGCATTTAATTAATTTAAAAAACGAGTGTAGATATTGCATGAGCTGGCAAATTCAACTCAGCAGCCTTCCCATTAATCCATAAAAAATAATTGGCCTTCGCCTTTCCTTGGTTCATTACAACCACCACTGTTTGTCCATCTGCATTTGTAAAGGCCGTGGTCAATAATTGACTCCTACTAGCAGCCGCTGCAATCCTTTTGGCACCAGGTTGAATAAATTTTGAAAAATGACCGATATAATAATAAGCGTTGGTATATATTAATTGCCCAGTCCTCGTATCACCATGCACGGGAGCAAAACAAAAATTTCGTACATGATTAGGTCCTCCTTTCTCATCCAACAATATATTCCAATCTGTAAAGCCTACCATTCCATTGTTAAAATCAGTAATCATAGAGCGTGCATACTCTTCTCCCAATGCCCATGCATAATACCTACTAGAATCAAAACTTTCAGCACAACCTTCTGTAAAAAATATATTCTTATCGGGGTAAGCTTCATGAACCCTTCTAATATTATCATACATAGGTGCGCCCCCACTCCAATCCTCATACCAGTGAAACCCTATACCCCATATATATTTGGCAGCTGCAGGGTCATTCATATAAACGGACGCTCTTTGATAAATCATATCTCTATTATGATCCCATACAATAATTTTTTTGTCCTTCGGTCCTTCTTTTTCCATGGTGGGACCAAGATTATTCTTAAGGAAATCTCTTTCTTCTTCCGCAGTATAAATACAACTTTCCCAACGCTGAGTAGCCATTGGCTCATTTTGAATAGTGATACCCCATACAGGCACCCCTTCTGCTTCATAGGCCTTAATGAATTTTGTAAAATAATTCGCCCAACTAGCATACATAGTTGTTTTTAATTTACCCCCATGCAACATGTCGTTATTCTCTTTCATCCAAGCTGGAGGACTCCATGGACTACCAAACAAATTCAATTTACCGCCTGATGCTTTCATCGCTTCTTTGATAAATGGAATTTTAAATTTCTTGTCGTGGTCAATATTGAATGTTTTTAATGCTGAATCATTTTCTTGTACGTAGGTATACATATCGCTACTAAAATCACAGCTATTAATATTTGTTCTAGCAACGGTATATCCAATACCCTTTGTTTTATCAAAGTAAGCTGTAATCAATTCATCTTGCTTAGCCTTCGGCAATTTGTAAAAAGTTTCTGCGGCAGCATCCGTCATGGCCGCCCCTATTCCGAAATAAGTTTGAAATGTCTTATTGGGGTCTACAAAAACACTGATTTCATTTTCAAAAGGTTGTGCTTTGTCTTTAAACAAAACTGTATCGGTAAGGGTTAAACGTAAATCACTACTATCAGCAGTTGTATATACCAATACCTTTTTACCTTCGGCAGAAAACAGCTTACCTGTATTGTTTTTTTCTTGATTGGTATTACAAGAAAACAAAACGATTAGGCTTAGTACAGAACAGATTTTTTTCATATTATATGCTATTGATGATTACCAAATATAAGTGGCAGCAGCTCCTGCGCCCAATGATGTATAAACAGATTTCCCTTTGTAACTAATATTAAACCCAGCATTGGCAGTGCCATTGTTGAGTACAATCAATACCTTCTTACCACTGGCAGTTTTAAAAGCTACAGTAGGTAAGTTGGCAGGAGAATTGCTTGCAATCCTTACTGAACCCTGAGGTATAAATTTGGATGCCTGTGCAATGATATAATAACTCACATTGCGAGAAAAATTTGCACCTGAAATGGTAACAGCACCTTGGCATTGCGTACAACCACCTGGTGTATGAGGTCCAAAACTAGGGTCATTGGCTAAATTCCACTCCAAAGCATTTTTACTCCAATTATTCATGGCACCAATTAATACATTGTTGGTATGCCATTTAAAATCTCCCTCAAAACTTCCTGTTGATCCCGTCCACTGTTCTGTGAAATAAACATTTCTATCGGGATGGGCCAAATGAACTGCAGAAAGTGCGCTGATATCACCTGCATATAAATGAAAGGCTGAACCATCAATATAGGCTTTAGCAGCAGCATCATTTAATATATTAATAGGATAATTAGCATTGTCGCAGTTATGATCCCAAATAATAATCTTAGTAGTTATCCCAGCTGTTTGAAAGGCTGGGCCCAAATGATTTTTAACAAAATCTGCTTGTTGTGCTGAAGACATCACCATACTGGGATTATTGCCGCCATGCTGTGGTTCATTTTGAACAGTAATCGCATCAATGGTTATTCCCTTTGCCTTCATTTGTTGAATATACTTTACAAAATAGGCTGCATATGCCCCATAATAGATGGGCAACAAACTTCCGCCCATGGAATTGGCATTGTCCTTCATCCACACAGGTGCACTCCAAGGACTTGCCAATATTTTAATATTGGGATTGATGGCAAGTATTTGTTTTAATACAGGAATAAGGTCTAGCGTATCTTTTGACAAACTAAAATTAGTAAGCAAAGGATCGGTTTGTCCTGCCGGCATATCATCATAACTAAATACAGCAGCACTCAAATCGGATGCACCCAAACTCACCCGTAGATAACTGATTCCAATGTCATTTGTACCATTGCCAAATAGCTCCGTTAATAAAGGCGCTTTATTTGCTCCCATTTGATTAATCAAAGAAGCACTTCCTCCCGTTAATGTAAACCCAAAACCATCAATCGTTTGATAGCTGGTGGCAGAATCCACCATAATGTAAGGGTAATTACTATTGCCTACACCAAAACTCATTATCGCACTTTGTTTTTCAATCAAGGCAGATCTATCTGGCTTGGTTAAATACATATCTACCTCATTCGTAGTATGCACAGGATCTGGCACAGGGTTAGTGGTGCCCGGTTTTTTTGAGCAATCGCCACAAAAGAATGCCATATAAATAATGGCCAAAATAATCCAAACCCTGTTTTTCATTGTGATCAAATTTAAAACGAAATTGTAGTTCCCAAATTGAGAGAGTAATCAGCAAATGCTGCATCACCCTGTACTTTTATACCAGTAGCAGCCGTCTGTAATTTATCAGCATAGCTTTGTGTGCGATCTCTTTTCAATGCCACAGGAACTGAAATATAAAATTGCATGTGCTTATTCATGTAACTAATAACGGGCTCGGCAGAAAGAATATAGCCTGGCCTACGAAATCCCTTATTTCCACCAATCAAATCACTGCTAGGCAAGGCTTCCACTCTTATCCCTCCTGAAAAAGTAAATTGCTTGGCCTTGAAATTAGCACCTGCGCGTACCATGAATTGATCAGCAACACTCATGTAATTAGAAAAGTACTTTATGGAGTTTGCGCTGGGTGTTCCACCCCTTGCTGTAGATACCCCATTTTGTTCTCTAGGATTCATTAAATAATAAAAATCAGCATAGGTACCCCATGCTGTATTGATATTATAATACCCTCTTGCTTCAAAAGAAAAGCCAGTTCCACCATCTCCTAATTGAATAGATTGATCAACTGGTCCTAATACAGCAGTAGTATCATTTTTATAAAAATAATCCTGATAACGATTATCACCAGTTGGTAATTTTAATCCAAGTCCTAATTGCAAATTGCCCTTGTAAGACAATGCAGGGTTGAACATCCACCTGTAAACACTAAATCTCAAATCACCTAAACCCGTTGCCCTTGTTGTACGACGGGCATTTGTATTCGAATTAGTATTGCCATAATGCTCATACTTTGAAGAGCGGGCATTAAAACTGATGGGCATTGTCAATGCAAAAGACCAATGTTTGTCAAACACACGCGTTAAAGTAAAATCCAGCGCATATACTTTATTAATCACTTCTGTTCCACTGTCAACCCGTTGTTTTTGTTCAACTGTTCCTACAAAATGTTTATAAGAACGGAAATAGCGATTATTAAGGTTTAATGCCCAGCCTTTATTCCCCTCGTGCGACATCGTACATGTATTACCGTTGGTTTTAATGGCAATACAACCCTGTGCAAACGAATTTTTAAAGGCAAAAGCAAATAAGGATAAGATAATGATTCGTTTCATTGTTTTTTTTATTTTTTCATGATAAGTTTTTGATTTACTAAAGTACCCACTTTCCTTCCAAATTCAGTACTAACAATACAAGAGTAGTGAAAATGAATACCCCCATAGAATCGCGCCCAGTTATTCTCCTCTGCTGCCTGCCTAAAGGAAGAAAAGGAGCGATTTTTAATACCAAATTCTAATTCGGAACTATCGGTATAAGCAAAATTGTCGCCAAACACACTCGTCAATGCCTCTGCAGCAGAAGATGACACGGTACTATGTCCACAAGTATATTCTGGAAAAGGAGGTGTTTGTAAATAAGGGCGCCAATCTGCATCTAAATATTTATTGATAACAGTCTCTGGTCTAACAGTATTACTCCTGAATTTTTCATCCCAACATTGAATAAAAGCATCAAAAGATGCAATAGCGGTTTTAGCATATGCATACACAGTAGTAGAAAAATCAGCCTTCGCTTTTTGTGCGGCAATTCCTACAATATTCATCCAATGGCCTGGAGGAGAGAATTTCTTAGCCGTAAACATAACATGCCCTTCCATGATAACACGATTGCCTAAATCATCCCAAAAATCAGCAATGTGCTTTTGCTCATCGGTAAGACTATCGCCCGAATTTTTCACAGCCATCACTTCTTTGTAATATGGACTAGCACTATTTTTTATATCAAATGGCAAGGGCCTTGGTGTTAGAAACTGATTGGCACTATCCATTACCAAAGGACGAATTAGATTCCAATGTGGTTCTAATGCCTGATGATATTCTGGAGGCGTTGGCACCCACCTGCCTTCTTCGGTTGTAATATTAAATTTCTCTGCAGTACGCGTTTGCGCATAATTATCCTTTTTACTCCACGCCAAAATATGATTGGCTACTGCATCGGCCAATGACTTGGTTGCCTTCATCATTTCATCCGACATGCCAGCTGCAATTGCAATAGAATCTAATCCTGTTACATAACCTTTCATGCTTCCTTCAGGAAAAGTAACGGCCTGTCCTACTTTACAAAATGCTAACAGCGAAGCATAATTGAAATTCACCTCCTTCGTTTCAATGGCAGGTAATTTTGGTAAATGTTTTATTTGGCCAGCTAAAGATTGAAATCTTTGATCACCCAATGCAATTACTTCATAAGCGGCAATATTTGCATACGTATAATTTCGACTTGCGATAATAGGTGGAAAATTATTCTGCATAACTACATTATTCAATTCTTTCACCGTTCTGGAATACATGAAAGGATCTGCAAATGGATCTTTATAGGCTTGCTTTTTTGTATTGCAAGCCGTTAAAAAAAATAAGGCGACAAAAAATGTAATTACTTGCGTTTTCATATAAATGGTATTTAAATTATTAATCCCTCTACTAAATAGCTATTATTGATAAAATAATAAACCTTGATTATTCACTGATAGCACTAAAACGCGCTTTCCTCCCGCCCTATTAATCCATTTAGCATCTCTAATTTCACCATCTGGTAATGGCAAACTACCAAAAGTATTGAATGCATTACCCGACTGATTCCAACTAAAAGCGGTTGGTGCCAACGCATCATAACGACCTTCGTAAGGTATCACTCCATAAAAATTACCTGCACCCAAAAAACTTGGAGTACTGGTAGTACTCATTGATGTAAATGTAAATACAGGAGAAAGCTGTAAATCAGCTGGCAAAGATTTTCTAACAAAATTACATTTGCCATCATTTATAAAACAACTAGAACTTAATGTCTCTGCACTTAATTCTCGATAATTTTTGAATAAATCATAGAACAGATATTGAACAGATTTACCCGCCACTTCGCCATAGGTGAGGTATGCTTTTTTAAGTATCGGTAATGACCTTTCTAATTCATCCTTACATAAAAATGTAAATTCTTCTCCATTTAAGGTATAAGCCATTACCTGTTCCACCGATCCATTGTTGTCAAAATCTTTTACATATAATTTTACTGGACCATTTTTACCAGCCCATAATTTATTGTTCTCTCCCCAATTTCCTGCCAATATATCAACAAAGCCATCCCCGTTTACATCAGCGGTTGTAATAGTTTGCCATAAACCATTGGAATGAGGAATATCCATTGCATTAAACTGACCTTTATTATTAATAAATATTTTCACGGGCATCCACTCCCCTGTAATAACTAAATCGGGCCAACCATCTTTATTAATATCCGTAAAGGAAGAACTTGTTACCATTCCCAAAGAATCAAGTGCTATTTGACTTGTAGCAGCCTGTGTAAAATTACCATTGCCACTATTTAATAATAAATAGGAATTTTGTGGCACTCCATATTGTATGGCATCTGATAAACCACCAACAAACAAATCAATATCTCCGTCCTTATCTATATCGGCTGCACTTACACAAGATTTATTAGTACGTAAATCAGGTATGGCTTTTAATACCTGTACCAAATTTCCTTTACCATCATTGATATAAAGATTATCCATTAGAGCAGGATTACCATTATCATATTGGTTACCACCACTAGTAATATATAAGTCGGGCCAACCATCATTGTTCGCATCAAAGAAAACAGCGTTGGTTTCCTCAGTGGCTTTCATTCTACTTTTATCAATAAGTGTTTTGTGATTAAATTTTCCATTCGCAGTCTGCAACATTAATGCACCAGCTTGCATCGATGCCCCGCATACATAAAAATCTTCTAGCCCATCTTTATTAACATCCGCCACCGCTATTTTAGGGCCTTCAGAAGATAACATATGCGGAATCAAGTATTGCCGGTTATAATCCAGAAAATCATTTTCTAAATGCCGCCAATCGCAAGCTATTTCACTGGTTATATCTTCCATTAATTTTTTAACAGGCGGAAAAAACAAATCATATTGAAAACTATCTTTAGCATCCACTTGCTTTACTTGTAATTTTCCAGCTACTTGAATATTTTTTAATACCTGGAATTGCTGGTTGGGCCATACGATTAAAATACTATCCAGTTTCTTAAGACTATCCAAACCAAAATGAAGTATGGGCTCTGTAGAAGATTGAAATCCACGCGTAAGTTCTAATTGCTGATACTGCATTTTACCAGCAGCAAAAACCCAAGCCTTAGCTCCAATGCCAAAACCATTGGCTCCTGTACCCTTGAAAGATAGGTTTAAGGTTTTTTTAGCAACTGAATTATTTTTTAAAACTACCGCAGGTGCATTGATACAATTAATCACAACATCAAGGTTGCCATCATTGTCTAAATCAGCATAGGAAGCACCTGTAAAAAACCCCTTCATATTTTTGGTGCCCCATTTTTTACTTACATCATTAAATTTAAACCCGCCTTCGTTTTTGAAAAAATAAGGGCGCGAACTTCCTTCAGGCATATTCTCAATAGCAACATCATCGTACTCATCGGATTCCTGCCTTCCTTTCTTCATATCCAAATCTGATACAAATCTTACATAATCCAAATCCACTGGACGCTTTACAATTCCACTTGTTATGAAAAGATCTTTTAATCCATCATTGTCAAAATCAGCAAATAATGGTGCCCAACTCCAGTCAGTAGCTGCTACACCTGAATACAAGGACGTTTCACTAAAACTAGCACCATTCCCATTATTGCGTTGTAAGCTATTTTTAGAATACTGTTTTTGATATCCATTCAACTCCAACTTCACTTTGTATATATCTGGATTTTCATCACTGCCATATGTTTTTAATATTTTTTCATCAGGAGGTAACATATCCACTGTAACCACATCTAATTGCCCATCGTTGTTATAATCGGCCACATCATTACCCATGCTAAACCGACTATAATGTTTAAAATGTTTAGCGCCACTTTCAACGAACCCTCCTTTTCCATTATTGATATAATAGTAATCATTCTCATGAAAATCATTGCCAACATAAATATCTTCCCAACCATCGTTATTGATATCAGATACAGCCACCCCTAAACCATAGCCTAGGTTACTTCTGTATATCCCACTACCAGCAGACACGTCAATAAATTTTCCAGTTTGTGCTATATCATTGCGATACAATCTATCACCAGATAGTGTATCATATACATTTCGTTTTGCCGTGTCTACAATATTAGCATGTGGATGGTGCGACTGATTTAAAATAAAACAATCCAAATCTCCATCTCTATCATAATCAAAAAACACCGACTGTGTAGACAAACAGGAAGTGTTTAATCCATACTTCTCCGATTCTTCAGAAAATACATTATTCCCTTTATTAATGAATAATTCATTATGTCCCACTAAACCATAGCGATTGCTTACAGTAGAAACATAAATATCGAGGAAGCCATCAGCATTCACATCCGCCATGGTAACACCTGTATTCCAATCAGCAGTTCCGGCAACGCCTGCCTTCACTGTAATATCTTCAAATTCAAAATTTCCTTTATTAAGGTATAATTTATTGCCCCCCTTATTATTGGCTGTAAAGTAAATATCAGCCAAGCCATCATTATTGATATCGCCAATGGCCACACCACCTCCATTATAATAATAGAGATAATATAAAATATTAAAAAACTTCTTCTTGGCAAGGGTATTGGAGAATTCAATATGGGTTTTAGAAGCAGGTAATTTTGTAAACAAGCCTTGCTCCTGATTACAGGAAACAAGTACCACCACCATTACAATTAGATAAAGAAAAATAT
>CAIOIZ010000057.1 GCA_903858475.1 uncultured Bacteroidota bacterium | reverse complement strand
CTGTTAATTTCAAAGGAAAAATTATAAATAGCAATAATGAATTAGTGCTCGAATTAAATAGCGTACACGATGGTATGGGAAGTTTTGAAATAACACCGGCAGTTAACCAAGTGTACAAAGCACAAATTGAACAGCCCAATGGTAGGCTAGCATATTTCAATTTACCGACCGTCTTAAATGAAGGTATTGTACTATCGGCTGATAATAATAATCCTAATAAATTATTTGTAAAAGCTGAAAGAGGATTGAAAAATAAAGATTTGTATAATGAATTGCTGGTAGTTGCTCAAATGAATTACGAGGTTGTTTACATGGGGAAAATGAATTTTGAAGAAGGTCAAGATGCGCTGGCCATTAATAAAAAGAATCTCCCGCCAGGCATTTTATTGTTGACCGTTTTTACTCCAAATGGCTTGCCCTTGGCTGAAAGAATTGTCTTTATTGCCAATCATAGTTGTTTGCCTGCAGCGTTGCAAATACAGGATATGGATTTAAGAAAGCGAATGAAAAATCAGTTTATAATCGATACTACTGGATTTCATAATCTTCGGCTATCCATATCTGTTACCAATGCGTTGGCAGATAGTGCTGTAGCTGCAGATAATATTTTATCGGGGCTTTTACTTTCTACTGAAATCAAGGGCACCATTCATCATCCTTCCTATTATTTTTTGGATAAATCCTCAGATCGTTTGCAGCAGCTGGATTTGGTAATGTTAACCAATGGATGGAGGAGGTATAAATTGGAGGACCTGATGAAGAATCAATTTAGCCCAATTCATTATCCATTTGAAAGAGGGATGAGTATCAGTGGCAAAGTGCTGCACGTAGATGGAAAATCTGTATTAAAGGCCGCCAAAATTAACCTGATGATTAAAGGAGAAGATTCAACTAGTATTATGTCGCAGGCCAATACCAATGAAACAGGCAATTTTGTGGTTGACCAGCTTGATTTTAAAAAGTCTGCCACCATTTACTATCAAGGTACCAATCTCAAGAATTCAGAAGCATTGGTAGCAGTTAAATTAAACCCTGCTTATTTTGACAGTACCCATTTACCTGCACAAGGATTTACAGGTAATCAATCAAATGAATTGGTAATTGAAAAATCCAATTATTTAAATAATATTATTCAACAAAAACAAGGGCCAGATACTGCTGCAGGAAAAATGCTGCAGGAAGTGGTAATGAGATCTAAAAAACATTCCACTATCGACTCCTTGAATTCTTTATATGCATCTGACCAATTTATGGAATCGGATCAATCGCTGGTAATGAATGAAAATGTCAATTATAATGACATCTGGCGGTATCTACAGGCAATGGTTCCGGGAATCAATATTAATAGAACAGATTCTGGGCCACAAGTAAATTTCACTCGATATCAGGGACTAGATTTTTTTTCGGAGAATACAGGTAATGCAGGAGTACAGTTTTTTTTAAATGAAATACCAGTAAGTGTAGATATCATTGATATGTTATTACCATCTGATGTTGGATTGATTAAGGTGTACAAAGGAAATACGGCCATTGCGTTGGGGGCAGGCAGAGGAGCGATTGCATTATATACAGTGAAAGGCAAATCTGTCAATGACTGGAGAAAAAAAGGATTTGAAAGCTTTAAAAAGGAAGGCTATGCTGTAAAAAAAGAGTTCTATGCCATGGATTATACAAAATTAAATCCAGCTGCTAAAAGCGCAGATCTTCGTCCTACCCTATATTGGAACCCTACTTTTAATCCTACTGAAGTTAATAATAGCTTTAGTTTTTACAATGATGATATATGCAAAAAAATTAGGATTGTAATTGAGGGTATGGATCAATATGGAAAACTTTTTTATACAGAGAAAATAATGGAATAAAAAATGCGGCTAGGAATAGCCGCATTTGTATCTAAATTTCTTGAAATATTTTAATGTGAAATATTTTCCAGCGCTGCCGGATCGTGTTTGTATTTGAATACAAATGGGAAAATTACCGCAAGCACTAATGAATAAGCAGCAAAAACAAACCATACCATTTGCCAATCGGTTATACCTGCTGCAGTGTAATGTTGAACTACCCACCCACTACCATAACTACCAATTACAGCACCAAGGCCGTTGGTGATCAACATAAACAATCCCTGTGCACTAGCTCTAATACTTTTGTCGGCTTCTTTTTCAACAAAAAGAGAACCAGAAATATTAAAAAAGTCAAATGCCATTCCGTATACAATCATTGAAAGTACGAGTAAATATAAGCCCGATCCAGGATCTCCAATTCCAAATAAAGCAAATCGTAGTACCCATGCAATGATACTTGTTAGCATAACTATTTTAATGCCAAATCTCTTAAGAAAAAAGGGAATGGTTAAAATAAAAAGCGTTTCTGAAATTTGAGATATAGACACTAAAATATTTGGATGTTTTACACCAAATGTTTCTTTGTATACATCCGTATATTTAAAATGATCGAGGAAGGGAACGCCCCATTGATTGGTTACTTGTAGGGCTGCTCCTAATAGCATGGCGAATAGAAAAAACACCACCATTTTCCTTTGTTTAAACAATGAAAATGCGTTTAATCCTAAAGTTGCTAAGGTACCTCCACCTTTATTTAAATTTTGTGGCGGACAAGCTGGCATTGAAAAAGAATATAATCCCATAATTACAGAAGCAGCTGCAGCAACTAGTAATTGATTGGAACTTAGGGTCCAGTTTAATAAATCTACAAACCACATTGCACAAATGAACCCAATGGTACCCCAAACCCTGATGGGAGGAAAAGCGATTTGTGGGTTAAGTCCACTTTTTTGTAATACGGAGTAAGAAACGGTATTAGTCATTGCAATCGTAGGCATATAAGCCATACTTACCAGCATCATTACCCAAAACATTTTATCAGGATCTGTAACAGTCGATGCCCAATACAGCATGGCCGCTCCTGCAAGGTGACAAAGCCCCAAAACGCGTTCTGCATTCAACCATCTATCTGCCACAATTCCCAAAAGAGTGGGCATAAAAATAGAGGCGAATCCTAATGTCATAAAAACAGCCCCAATTTGCTGGCCTTGAAAATGCAGGGTTCCATACAAATAGCCGCCTAAAGAAGTAAGGTAAGATCCCCAAATAAAAAATTGTAAAAAACTAAGATTTATTAACCTAAACTTACTATTCATATAACAATTTTAATGTTTTTCAAATGAAATACCGGAAAAGGGAAGGTAGAAATTAAATAATGAACCATAAAACTTAATTGAGCAATGTTAAAAGGATGTTGGTAAACTTACCTTATAGCTAGCACAAAATCCAGTAATTAACAGATGGGGAAAATAATTTACAAAAAAAGATGCTGCTTTTTTCTATCAAAACTTGTTTTTTATCCTATATTAGCACTTTATTTTACGGGAAAAGTATGTACGGTAAACAATACAATTTTATTTAAACGTAACTTAGCCCAAATCAAACAAAACTCTCTGCGATGAAAAAACTCTATTTTCTCTTCGTTCTGTCTATTGTGGCAGGCTCATTTGCATCCGCTCAAACCGTTACCAACAGTATCGTCAATTTTCAGGACATGCTTGCTTGGGAAGCTCAACATCCGGTTCAGCCTTGCAATACCTGTCCAAGAAAAGAAATTGATGGTGGTTGGAAGAATTTAATGAACCAAAACAGGCCGGTTCCTGCTGGTGCGAAAATTACTACACAGGCTAATACAAATAGCCCTGTTGGTCCTAACAACCCAACCAATCCGTTGGCTGCTTCTATAGCACCAGCGCAAAACTGGCTTGGTCATGTTGATCCAGGACAATCTATTCCTCCGGATACACATGGTGCGGTTGGTTTAACCCACGTTATTACTGCAACCAATGACTTCATTAAAATTCACAATAAAGCAGGTGGTGCTCAAGTAAGTCAGGTAGGTATTTCTACTTTCACTGGCGTTGCAAACACTTGTGATCCTTACATGCTTTGGGATCCCACAGCACAAAAATGGGTTTTCAGTGCCATCGAATGTACCAGTAATGGTAATAGAGTTATTTTGATGTCATCTAATACTTCTGACCCCACTGGTACTTGGAGAAAAGTTACCTGGGTTCCCGCTTCTACTGATGGTTCCGTTTTACTGGATCATCCATATGTTGGGTTTGACAACAGATGGATTGTAGTAAGTGGACGTAAATTCCCTTCTGGCTTTACAGGACCAATCTTGTTCCTTTTTGATAAAGCAGCAATGTATGCTGGTACTGCTATCGCTTTCGGTACCAATGCACAAGCTATCGAAAAAACATCTGCTGATGGAGATGCTCCATTACCAGTAACTGTTTACGATGCTCCTTTCTCTGCTTCTGGTAACCCACAAGCAAATACTTTTTACATTTTACAATCTTGGAATGGTACATCCATTCGTTTATCTACTATTACTGGTAATATCCCTTCTGCTACTTGGAATACTGCTTCTGCTGTTTTCCCTTCTGCAGCCGCTTCTCCTTGGAGTACTGCAGGTGGTAATATTGCTAAGCAATTGGGTGAAACAAGAGGACTGGCTATCAACGATCCTCGTATCAGTTGTGGTATAATGATGAATGGAAAAATTTGGGCTTCACACCATATTGGTCTTCCTTCTACAGGTACTATAGACAGAGTAGCTGTACAGTGGTGGCAATTGGATGCATCTGCTGGTAGCTTTGGTAATATCTTACAAAGAGGCCGTATTGGAGGTGCTAATGCAAACGAATTCAAATGGTTCTCTAGTCTTGCTGTAAATAAATTTGAAGATGTATTGATTGGTTACACTTCATCAACTTCTACTACTAGGGTTGGTGCTGCATATGTAACAAGACAATCTATTACTCCAGCAAATACTACGGATGATGAGTTAATTTATAAAACCGGTATGGATGTATATTGGAAAGATTTTGGCTCTGGAAGAGCAAGATGGGGTGATTATAGCCATAGCTCTTTAGACGCTACAGATAATTCTTTATGGACTATTGAAGAATATGCCGACTTGAAATCAGGTGGTACTGGCGACAATAATAGCCGGTATGGTGTATGGTGGGCGCAAGTTATGTTCCCTTCGTCTTTGGTACAAAGAGATGCTTCTTTAGCTGCTGTAGCTAGTCCAATTCCTGGATTTGTTTATTGTAGTTTCCCTATCATTCCTAAAGTAACTATTAAAAACTTAGGTACTGATACATTAAAAAGTGTTCAAATTGTATGGCAATTGGATGGTGTAACTCAGTTACCTACTCCTACCACTTGGAACGTTGCTCCAGGTTTGGCTACACTACAAACTACTGACGTTACTTTAGCTCCAAATATTGGCACGTTGGCTCCAGGTACTGTTCATACAGTAAAAGCTTGGACACAATTACCAAATGGCTTGGCTGATATGAAATTGACTAATGATACTGTATTTATCAGCTTCTCTGTAAAACCTTTGTTGGCATTGAATTCTCTTGTTGATTTCGAACCTTCAGGCGCTGCATTTCCTCCTACAGGTTATGTTGTTGAAAACCCTGATGGTGCAAGAACTTGGGCTAAGAGAACTGGTGTAACGGGTCCTACGGGTGCAAGTACTTCATGTATGTGGATTGATGCTGCCAACTACGGTACGCAAGGTGAAATGGATTTGTTCCGCACTGAGAAAATTGATTTGGCTGGTATCGATTCAATCAATGTAACCTGGAATGTAGCTAAAACTTACTGGCCTGGTTTCTTGGGTGATACATTGCGTGTAGTTTACTCTGATGATTGTGGTGTTACCTGGAAGCAAACTGGATACAAAAAAGGTGGGGCTTCATTCAATACCATTGCTGCTGCTGGTCAATCAGGTGATTATGTGCCTGCGTCTGCAAGTGAATGGATAGCTGAAAAATTAAATTTCTCAACATGTAATATTACTTCTCCAAATATCATGATTGGATTCCAATTCCAAAATGGTTTCGGTAACAATATATTTATAGATAACATTAATATTACTAAAGTAAATACAGTAACTCCAAATGCTGCAGTATTGAATGTTCTTTCACCATCAAATACCCTTTGTACAACTGGATTTACTCCTTCTGTTACATTGGCTAACTATGGTTCAACTACATTAACTAGTGCAACATTTAATGTAAGCATAGATGGTGGTACTCCAGCTACTACTAACTGGACAGGTAGCTTAGCTAAGTGTTCAACAGTGGTATTTACATTGCCAGCTATGACTAGCACTTCTGGTTCACATATATTAACAATTTACACAACTAATCCAAATGGATCTGCTGATCAGGCTCCAATCAATGATACAGCTAAGAAAAGCTTCACTATCTCTCCAATCGTAAATACTCCAGTATTCGAAGGATTTGAAGGTGTAACTTTTGCTCCTTCAGGATGGGGTTTACAAAATATCAATGGTTCTGTAACTTGGGCTAGAAGCACTGTTGCCGCTAGAACTGGTGCTGGATCAATGTTGATCAATAACCCAGCAAATGCTAATCTTACTGATGTAGATAAATTCCTATCTCCAGTAATTGCAAACAATAGTACAATTGACTCCATGTTTGTAGCATTTGATCATAGCTATATTGCTGGTCTACGTTACCCTGGTTCTACTGCTTTCGAATTGGATACTTTGGAAGTGTTGGTTACTACTGATTGCGGTGCTACTTTCAAAACTATTTGGAAGAAATGGGGTGAAGATTTGCAAACAATCAATGACCCTAACTATGCAAATGTTCCTTCCTTTACTCCAACGCAAGCTGGAGAATGGAATAACACTAAAATTTATGTGACTCCATTTGTTGGATCAGCAAATTTCCAAGTTTATTTCGTTGCAAAAGGAAACAAACAAAACAATATCTGGTTAGATAATATCAATATTACTTCTAGAACATTACCTGCAAGACTTAAAAACCAAGGTTACCTGGTTTACCCAAGTCCATTTAATAGCAGCTTCAGAATACATCATTGGATTAAACCAACTGATTTGCAAGCTGCACAGGTATACAATTCTGTTGGTCAGTTGATGTGGGATAAACGCTTCAATGGCGATGCCAATACTGAAGAGTTTGTAAACTCATCAAGATGGGCTAATGGTACTTACTTGCTTAAATTGATTTACGCAAATAAGACAATTACTGAAAGAATTGTAAAAGCTAATTAATAAGTATCCCTTATTATATAAAGAGAGCCGCCAAAAGCGGCTCTCTTTTGTTTTGCAACAAAGGCATAAGTATCTTTGTATTTCAATATCTGTGATCTTAAATTTTTAACTATGTCAATAAGTTTAGCCACTATCCTATCAAGTACTACTGATAAGGAATTGCAGGAAATCGCGCGGAAAGTATTTACAGCAACCAGAATAACTGATCAGGATTGTTTAGTGCTTTTTAATAAAGGCAGCCTCTCCTTTGTAGGAGCACTCGCCAATTACATCAGAGAGAAAAAACATGGCGATAAAACTTATTTCAATCGCAATTTCCATATTGAACCCACCAATGTATGTGTATTCAGTTGCAAATTTTGCAGTTACAGTAAACTCTATGCTAAAAGAGAAGAAGGCTGGGAATTGAGTATTGAGCAAATGCTTGACATCGTAAAATCCTATGATGGAAAAGAAATTACTGAAGTACATATAGTAGGCGGTGTACATCCAAAAATGGACATGGCCTATTTCATTGAATTGATGCAAAAAATAAAAGCACATCGCCCTACCCTACATGTAAAGGCTTTTACTGCGGTTGAATTGGATTATATGTTCCGTAAAGCAAAACTCAGCATCGAAGAGGGAATGAAACAACTACATGCTGCCGGGCTGGATAGTTTACCAGGAGGTGGTGCTGAAATCTTTGCACCCGAAATTAGAGAACAGATATGTGCTGATAAAGTAGACGCTACTGGTTGGCTGGCCATTCATGAGGCAGCTCACCAATTGGGTATGCATAGCAATGCCACGATGCTTTATGGAAATATAGAAACCTATGAGCATCGAATAGATCATATGCGCCGTTTAAGAGAACTGCAGGACAAAACGGGAGGGTTCAATACCTTTATACCCCTCAAATTTCGCAAT
>CAIOIZ010000056.1 GCA_903858475.1 uncultured Bacteroidota bacterium | reverse complement strand
ATCAGTAGTATCAAGTTGAATAATGGAGTAGTGACGATGCCGATTAGTGTGGTTAAGTAGGAAAAGTTTTTAGTTTTTAGTCTTTAGTTTTTAGTTGTTCAAATTGAAATTGGTTTATGTTTTGGAAGCCCTCAACTTCTCAACCCTTCTCAACCCTTTCTAAACCCTTCCTAAACCCTTCCTAAACCCTTCTTCATCCTTTCTCAACCTCTCTCCCTCCCCCATCCCCATTTCAAAAAGGCCGGAAACGCACTCGCCCAAGTAGGCACATCATGTTTTCCTTCGGGTAGTTCAAGATAATGTGTAGCTGCGGGTGGATATCCCTTATTATTTAATACTTCTATGAGGGCAAGTGTATCATCAATAGAATCGATAATACCATTATTATTTCTATCGGCTGTTTCGTCTAATGTGCCCACTTCAAAAAAGAAGGAAAGCCAAGGATAATAGCCACCCTCTCTAATTTGACGTTGCATAATGCGATTTTCATTTTCCTTAAAATCGGGTTCATCCTGATCCAGATCTCTCCACCAGAAGGAGCCACTAAATGCCCCCAGTTTACTGAACTCCTGTGGGTTATTCCAAACAATGTCAATGGCACTTAGTCCCCCTAATGAAAAACCAGCAAAGGATTTATCCTTGAAAGAGGCAATTTGGTAAGTAGATCGAAAATAGGGCAGCAATTCCTCTAGAATAAAACGCGTGTATAGAGCTGCTTTAGCACCACGGCCTTTATGATCGAGTATTTTAGCCGTACCATATTCGTTTTTACGATCGGCACTGCAATGAATGCCAATACAGATAAGGGGTTGAATGGACTTAGTATTATACAGCTGCTGCAAAATTTCTTCAAAGGACATGGTTACCAGATCCTGGCCATCATTGATCAATAATAAACTAAGGTCATTGTAATCCGCTATTGCTGCTGGCAGATAGCAATCCACTTTAACTTCCCTGGATAAAAATTTTGATTGAAAAAGATGGTTCTCAATAAGCACCTCTCTAGTATTCGCCTTCGCCATATCGTCAAAAATAAGCAAATCGGGGCTGAGTACTACAAGCAGGGCTATAATTTCTACAATCATGGGAATAGGGCCATGTATAAAAGAATAGAACTATATTTTTTTTATTGGCTGCTAAAAAATATATTTGGTAAACATTGAAATTTTAATCAAAAATCATCTTTATGAAGAAAATAGGCATGTTATTCGGCAAGGAAAGAAGTTTCCCCGATGCATTTGTTGCCAGGGTCAATAGTAAAAATATACCGGGTATTGTTGCTGAGCCAGTAAGTATCGATAAGGTCATGCAGGGAGAATCCAGTGGATATGCGGTTATTTTTGACCGTATTAGTCAGGATGTGCCTTTTTATCGTGCCTATTTGAAAAATGCAGCACTTTGTGGTACAACGGTTATCAATAATCCTTTTTGGTGGAGTGCGGATGAAAAATTCTTTAATAATTGCTTGGCTACTAAAATTGGCGTGCCAGTACCCAAGACGGTGATTCTGCCTTCCAGAGATTTACCTACGGATACAAGCGCTGAATCATTTTCCAATTTAAAATATCCCATGGATTGGGAAGGGATATTTAAATACATCGGTTTTCCTGCCTATATGAAACCATTTGCCGGGGGAGGTTGGAAAAGTGTTTACCAACTCAATAGCATCGAAGAGTTTTTTGAAAAACATGCAGAAACAGAACAATTGGTGATGATGTTGCAGGAAGAAATTAAGTTTGAAGAATACTATCGTTGCTATTGCATAGGTGGTAAATATGTACGCATCATGCCTTACGAACCACGTAACCCACATCATTTGCGCTATGTGGCTGATTTTAAACCAACGCCAGAAAAATACAAGGAGATGGAAGAAATTGTATTGCGCATTTGTCGTTATCTCGGCTACGATTTTAATACAGTTGAATTGGCATTGCGTGATGGCGTACCCTATGCTATTGATTTCTGTAATCCTGCACCCGATGCAGAAGTAACCAGTGTTGGTCAGGAAAATTTTGAGTGGGTGGTGGAGACGGCTGCTAATTATGCTATTGAAAAAGCATTGGAGCACCAGGACAATGCGGATAACCTGACTTGGGGTGAATACATCAAGCGCAGTACCAATAAGCAAAAGCTGTATTAATACATTTTTATTTACGTTTATTCATTATTGTTAGTTTAATCATTAGATCCGATGGCAAATTTATCTTACAAACATTTCACTATTGGTGTGGAAGAAGAATACATGGTGATTGATCCCCATACCAGGGAATTGAAGAGTCATGAACAAAAGATTGTGCAGGAAGGCCATAAGTTAATCAAGGATAAGGTGAAGGCCGAAATGCACCAAGCCGTGGTGGAAGTGGGTACGGATATTTGCAATGATGTGGATGAAGCCTTTTTGGATGTAGCCACCCTTCGCAAAACCATTAGTGGTATTGCCGATAACCTGGGCTTATGGGTTGGGGCCAGTGGTACCCATCCATTTAGTCATTGGGAAAGACAATTGATTACAGAGCATGTACGCTACAATGAAATTGTCAACGAATTGCAGGAAGCAGCACGTAGTAACCTTATTTTCGGATTGCATGTGCATGTGGGAATGGAAACCAGGGAAATGGCCATTCATATCGCCAATAGTGCTCGTTATTTTTTACCGCATATTTATGCGCTCAGCACCAATAGTCCGTTTTGGGAAGGTCGTTTAACAGGCTATAAGAGTTTTCGAACCAAGGTATTTGATAAGTTCCCACGTACAGGCATACCCGATCATTTTGATAGCATTGAAGCCTATGATAGTTATGTTAAATTATTGGTGAAGACCAATTGTAT
>CAIOIZ010000055.1 GCA_903858475.1 uncultured Bacteroidota bacterium | reverse complement strand
TCGTGTCTGCACGAACCGAAATAACAGGTTGTGGGGTAAACTTTTTTTTGGACGAGTCACCCCTTATACTTCCCTTTACTTTTTCTAATATTACAAGCCACCACTTTGTATTCAGGGCACATGGCTTCCGAATCGCTAATACTGGAAGTTATATTATTAAGCATGATATCCGGAAAATGAAAAGTACTACTAAGAATACCTGGTTTTACTTCATCTGAGATTCTTGCTTTAATATCTACCTTACCTCTAGGCGATTCTACACATACCATATCTGCATCAGCAATAAAATGTTTAGCGGCATCCAATGGATTAATCAGTAAAACGTCTTCTGTAATTATTTGAGCATTGCGTGTTCTCCTGGTCATGGCGCCACAATTATAATGCTCTAGTTCTCGGTTAGTAGTAATGATATAAGGATATTCTTTCCCATGCTGAACAATCTCGGCAGACTCCTTAAAGTCATTGTATTGAAACTTTCCCTTGCCACGAGAAAAACTACTAGTATGCAAAATCTCTGTATCGCTACCATCCATCGCCACGGGCCATTGCTTGCCATTTTCGCCTAATTCATCCCAATTTACTCCAGCAAAAAAAGGAACAATAGCAGCAATCTCTTTCAATAATTCTTTAGGATTATAATCTGCCTGTGGGTAGCCCATTTTGTTCATGATATCCACAATAATTTGCCCATCCGCCTTGGTTCCCTCAATGGGATCTACTACTTTGTTAACACGTTGTATCCTACGTTCGCCATTGGTAAATGTGCCGGATTTTTCTAAGAAGGATGCCCCAGGCAATATCACTGTTGCTAATTTAGCAGTTTCTGTCATAAATAATTCCTGCACTACCAATAATTCTAATTTTCCTAAAGCAGCCAACACATGATGTGTGTTGGGATCTGTTTGTGCCATATCCTCCCCAATAACCCATATTGCTTTTAATTGACCATTCAATGCTGCGTCGTACATTTCCGGAATTTTATAGCCTACATGCAATGGCAATTGGGCATGGTAAAATGCTTCATAACGGCGATGATTATCCGCATTTGTAACATCTAAATAACCTGCCCCTTGATATGGCTGACAGCCCATATCTGCAGCACCCTGAACATTGTTTTGACCACGCAAAGGATTTACCCCCACTCCCCTCCTTCCAATATTGCCCGTAATCATAGCCAAATCCGCAATTAACATCACCGTAAACGTGCCCTGTGAATGCTCCGTTACCCCCAATCCATGAAAGGACATTGCATTGTCCGCACTGGCATATGCAATGGCAGCCTCTTTTACCAAGAAACGGTTTACACCAGTAATGCGCTCCAACTCTTCCATCTTTAATTGCAAGATGCTTTCTTTGAATCCTTCATAACCTTCCGTTCTGGTTTCAATAAATGCTCGGTCTGCTAAGTTTTCATTGATGATATAATACAACATCATATTTAGTAATGCCACATTAGTACCCGGCCTTAGCTGTAAATGATATTGGGCATATTTAGTTAATTCAGTTTTGCGTGGATCAATTACAATCAAGGTCTTACCCTTCAATGCCTGTTGCTTTATTTTAGCACCTGTTACGGGATGAGCATCTGTTGGATTAGCACCTATCACCATCATACAATCTGTATACTTCAAATCAACTACAGAATTAGTGGCAGCACCCGTTCCAAATGTCCTTTGCATACCAATGGCAGTGGGCGAATGACAAACACGGGCACAACTGTCAATATTATTGGTGCCTATCACTGCCCGAATAAATTTCTGCATCAAATAATTTTCTTCATTGGTACATCTAGCAGAAGATATTCCTGCAATAAAGTCGGGGCCATCATTATTTTTAATGGCCAATAATTTTTGAGCTATAAAATCATAGGCTTCTTCCCAACTGGCTTCAACAAAAACCCCCTCTTTTTTAATCAAGGGCGTACGCAAACGATCGGGATGATTATAAAATGAAAAAGCATAGCGGCCTTTTAAACAAGTATGACCAATATTCACCGCAGCATCTAATGGCGCTTGAATAGATTTAATAGCACCTGCATTCACCGCTACTTCCAAATTACAGCCAACGCCACAGTAAGTGCAAATGGTTCTAACTTTTTTATCAAAATTGATGGACTTAGATTCAAAAACATCGCTTATTGCAGAAGTAGGACAAGCCTGTGCACAGGCACCACAACTCACACAATCACTCTCTTTGAAATTCACATCCTCCCCTTTTACGATATGACTATCAAAACCACGGCCAGCCATACTGAGCACAAATTGCCCCTGCACTTCATCGCATGCCCGAACGCAACGAAAACAATTAATGCATTTAGAAAAATCGGAAGTCATATAGGGATGACTTAAATCCTTTTGTCTATCCAAATGATTCTTACCACTTGGATACCTTACCGAACGAATACCTACCCTAGCGGCAACCGTTTGCAATTCACAATTATTATTTACCTCACAAGTGAGACAATCCAATGGATGATCAGTTAATACCAATTCAATGATATTCTTCCTCAGTTTTTGAATGCGTTCACTATCTGTGTAAATATAAGAACCAGGTACAACAGGTGTATGACAGGAAGCCATCGTTTTCAATGGCCCTCCCGATTTCAATGCTACGTCTACGCTACATACCCTACAGGATCCAAATGGATCTAATTGTGGAGCATCGCATAAAGTGGGAATGGCATCGCCTCCTTTTATTCTCCGAATAAAAGATAGGATCGTTTCGCCGTTCCCTTTGGCATCCTCAGCAGATAATAATTCAAATGCTTCATCATTAATATATGCACAAGCTTTTTCCGTTATATGCATTGCTTCGGAATAGGCAACCGTCTTGCCATTTTCCTTATTCCCATGAAGTGATTCCTTCTTAAACGAAATAGGCATATTCAGGAATTTTTAAAATAAGTTGAAAGTTCGTTATCAAAATACTGCAAAGCATTTTTTATAGGCAAGGGCAAACCGCCTCCCAGTGCACAAAGGGATCCTATTTCTAAAGTTTCTAAAAGATCTTTAAACAAATTAATATCTATCAAATAGTCTTCTTTCAAAGCTTTTTCCAATAACTCATATCCTCTGGTTGATCCAATTCGGCAAGGAAAACATTTTCCACAACTTTCATGAGCAGTAAATTTGAATAAATGCTGGATATATAAAATAATAGGAAATGAAGTAGGAATACATACCACTGATGCATGTCCAAGTAAAAAACCCTGCTGCGAAAAAGATTCAAAATCTATTGTCAAATCATCTATTTTCTCTACAGGCACCAATCCACCTAATGGACCACCAATATGAAGGGCCTTTATTGAATCTTTAAACCCTTTCCCCAAAGTATGTACTACGGTTGACAAGGGAGTACCCATATCTACTTCATAAATACCAGGCCGATTGAAAAACCCATCCAGCGAAACCAATTTAGTGCCAGTTGACTTACCCCTACCAATAGACGCAAAAAGAGCACCCCCATTTTCAATAATATATGGAATACAAGCAAGCGTTTCCACATTATTAACTACAGTAGGTTGGTTAAACAAACCCGATTGAACCGGATAAGGAGGACGCACCCTTACTTCGGGTCGTTGACCTTCTATAGAAGAAAGCAATGCCGTTTCTTCACCACATATATAAGCTCCTTGTGCACTGATTATTTTAAAATCAAAATCAAAGCCAGCAGTCAAAATATCCTTGCCCAATAAATTATTTTCATGCAAATCGGCAATGGCCTTTTTGACAACCGCAATTGATTCGGGATATTCTGCTCGTATATACAAAATACCTGTACTAGCGCCTACGATATATCCTGCAACCATCATTCCCAGCAACACCCGATGAGGTTGATGCTCGAGTAAATAACGATCGCTGTACGCTCCAGGGTCGCCTTCATCGGCATTGCAAACAATAAATTTTCTTTTGCCAGCTGCCTTTTTACAGGCATCTAATTTAAAAGCAATGGGAAAGCCTGCGCCTCCCCTTCCACGAAGTCCGGATACATTTAATTCCCGTAATAAATCTGCTGCCGGTGTTTGTATAACTTTTTTTAATATATTGTAATAGATAGAGATACCTGGAAATTCAGCAGTCAATACAGCCGTACCATGATGAGTAAAAAAATAGTTATCCTTTACTGTTAGTTTGTTGGATTTTATTTGATCGATAGACTGGATAGCCTTTCCAGAATAATTTTGACCATGGAAATGAAAGGCACTATTTTCATGACATCTACCAAGGCAAGTCATTTCACCAATTTCTTCAGATGAAAAATGATTCAACAACTCATTTTTAATGGCGGGTTGAGTGCCTGCATTCATACATGCACTGCCATTACATACGTACAGCTTCTTCCCTTGATTGGATGGTTTTAAAAAATCATAAAAGCTAACAGTGCCAAATATATTTGCCTTACCCATCACAAATTCATCTGCCAATTGCTCCATCTTATTTTTTGATGGACTGCCAGTTGCTTCTGCAGCTATTCCTAATTGCTCAAAAAGATTATTTTCTACCTTTTTCCTACCAGAAAGCTCACTCAAATTCTTTGACATGTGAATAATTTTACATTCAGCAAACAATATTGGGATTGGGGTAATTATCGCTCTGATCTTCGAAACTATGATCCAGACAAACAAAATCCTTCTCTATCAATATAAATAAATCTTTTTTGTCCCTGACACTTGATTTGTTATTAAACCCAATCACTTCAGATGCTACCCACTCCACTGAAATTGGAATAGGTACCCAAACGATTACCGTATTATTAGTATAACTCGCTTCTAAATGTTCGATGCCTTCTTTTTTTTGAATGGAATAGGAAAACATAGCCCCGCCTGGAAATTCAGTTATTTCAGTAACTATGCCATTTATTCCAAAATTTGCAATATCCGTTTTAGTCAATCTCAAACGAACGGAATTGCCCTTGATTCTTATTTTCATGTTACTCAGAATAATTTTTGAAAATAATTCTTTCCCTTCCTGTATAAATATTAAATCTTCTGTCTCGAAGAAATCCAACAAGGGTCATCCCCCGCTCTTCAGCTAAGGATACAGCTAAGCTAGAGGGAGCACCCACTGCACAAACCATTTGGATACCAGCCATAGCAGCTTTTTGAATTAATTCGAAACTGGCCCTTCCACTTAACAATAAAATATGTTGTTGCAAGGGAATATTTTCTTCCATCAAACATGCTCCAATTAATTTATCTAATGCATTGTGCCTACCCACATCCTCTCTACTCATTAACATACTGCCTTTTAAATTATACAATGCAGAAGCATGCAAACCGCCTGTTTGTTCAAACACTTCTTGTTTGTTTCGTAAAATAAAAGGCAGCTCCATCAAAGTGGCAGCATCCACTGTGAAAGAATTGCTAGACTTACTGATAAATTGTTGTTTTACGGCAGCAATAGATGATTTGCCACAGACACCACAACTCGAACTGGTATAAAAATGCCTTTCTATTTTCTGCGGATCGAATTGTATGCCCTCTTTTAATTGAACCAATACAATATTATCTTGACCAGCAGCGGCTGCTCCCTTATTAAGATAAGAAACATGTAAAACATCCTCTTTTTGAGTAATAATGCCTTCTGTAAATAGGAATCCTATTGCCAACTCAAAATCATGTCCTGGAGTGCACATGGTGACAGAAATACTTTTTTCTCTCTGTTGGTTTTGGGGACCAAACAATATTCTTATTTCCAGTGGATCTTCCACAGCTAATAAATCCAACGCATCTTCACTCAGAAATGGAGAAAGACCTTGGTCGGAATTCCTAATTTTATTGATTTGAACGGAAGCAATTGAAGGATGCTGCATAACCAAATTTAATACTTAAATAGGCTAAATGAAAATTTATAGTCATTGATTATTTTTAGGACAACCCTATTATTTTCCCTTCATTGTCAATATCCATTCCTTCAGAAGCTGGAATGGCTGGCAAACCAGGCATTCTCATCATATCCCCTAAAATTGGGATAACAAATCCTGCTCCCGCTGCAAATTCAAATTCCCGTACAGTAATAATAAAATTTCTTGGCCGACCAATCTTAGTTTCATTATCGGAAAATGATTTTTGCGTCTTGGCCATACATACTGGCAACTTGTCTAACCCTAGTTCTTTAATGGTTTTCAAACCTTCCCTGGCCTTTGGAGAATACTCTACGTCATCTGCACCATAAATTTCAGTTGCAATACATTTTATTTTTTCCTCTATAGAAAGATTCCAGTCGTACAATGGCTTAAAATGATTTTCCCCTGAATCAATCATATTCACCACCGCCTGTGCCAATTCGGTAGTACCATCACCTCCATTTGCCCAACAATCACTGAATATAGCTTGTACTCCATGTTTAGCAGTTTCACTAATTACAAAATCTATCTCTTCTTGTGCATCTGTTGTAAAATGATTAATGGCAACAATGGGTGTTAAGCCGAATTTTTTACAGTTCTCAATATGCTTTTCAAGATTTTCAAATCCTTTTTTTACTTTTTCTAAATCAGGCGTATTAAAAGCTGCTTTTTTAGCTCCTCCATGATAACGCAAAGCGCGAATGGTAGCCACTAATACCAGTGCATCTGGTTTTAATCCAGCATAACCACATTTAATATTCATAAATTTTTCTGCGCCCAAATCGGCTCCAAATCCAGCTTCCGTAACTACATAGTCTGCCAAAGAAAGTCCCATTTTTGTTGCAATAATGGTATTGGTTCCCTGTGCAATATTAGCAAATGGCCCACCATGCAAAATGGCCGCATTGCCCTCTAATGTCTGCACCAAATTGGGTTTAATGGCATCTTTTAAAAGCACTGCCATCGGACCCTGTGCATTTAATTGTCGAGCATATACAGGTTGATTGTCTTTCGTAAATCCTACTAAAATATGGCCTAATCTTTCCTTAAGGTCATCTATATTTTTAGACATACATAGTATGGCCATTACTTCAGAAGCAGCAGTAATATTAAAACCATCAGATCGAGGAACACCATTGGCCGTGCCTCCTAATCCAATAATAATATTTCGCAAAGCTCGATCATTCATATCCATCACTCTTTTCCAAACCACCGTTCTGGGATCAATATTTAAATTCCTTGTTTTACTTTGAATATTGTTATCAATCAAGGCTGCTAATAAATTATTTGCTTTTTCAACAGCGCTAAAATCACCAGTAAAATGCAGGTTGATATCCTCCATCGGAATAACTTGTGCATAGCCGCCACCAGCCGCTCCACCCTTAATACCAAAAACTGGTCCGAGTGATGGCTCTCGCAAAACAGCCATAGCTTTCTTGCCAATTTTATTCAACCCATCAGCCAATCCTACTGACGTTGTAGTTTTTCCTTCGCCTGCAGGAGTAGGACTGATGGCAGTCACCAATATCAATTTACTTTTCGTTATTTTTTCTTCATCAATTAATTTCAAAGGAAGTTTAGCCTTATACTTACCATAATATTCTAAATCGTCATTCGAAATGCCAGCACTGGCAGCAATCTCTTTAATATGTTTGATAGCAGCTGCTTGTGCTATCACCAAATCAGAAGGAACTATTTTATTCATACAATGGATTTAAATTATATTTTTTTATACTTCAGTATTTCTTCGGGCGTATTAATATTAGCAAATTCATGAGCAGTAAACCATGGCTCGGTATCAAAACTAATGGGTCGAATTTGAAGACCTTGAATTGCATCCGTGATTTTCAAGACATCCGCCTCAATCCTATTCTTTAAATGATTCGCACAAGATTTATTATAGATTGCACATAATGGCTCTGGCTTACCGAGGTGTTCGGAATACAATACGTCTTCATTGGAATAGGCATCCAACAATCCATTCAATAAATGCTCGGAAACAAATGGAGTATCGCATGCCATCACCAAATTAAGTGAAGTTTTTGAATGTAGTAACCCTGCATAAATTGCAGCTAATGGTCCTTTGTTGGAATATACATCTGCAATACAGGGAAAGCCAAACTGCAGATATCCTGGATGTGCAGTAATGAGAAGGATAGTAGAACTAATTTTTTTGACCTTTTCCAAGACAGCTTCCACTAACATAGTGTCCTGCAAATAAGTAAGCCCCTTGTCTTGTTTCATGCGGGTACTCTTGCCTCCAGCCAAAATGATAGCAGTTAAATCTTTTTTAGTATACATGCAAGCAATCGTTCAATACAAAATAATTGTCTGATAAATTAAGTACCAGACATAATTAATAACCCTGTAAAATTAAACTATTAAATGGTATAATAACTGACGAGTATCACCCCTAAACCTAAAAATTACTGATGAAAAGCAGTTTAATTAAATCAGCCTGTTATTGGCAATTGATGAATTACCAAATAATTTTTGATCCCAAAGAAAAGAGGCACCGATTCCTGCAATCCATCGCGAACAACTAATAGCAGATTTTTTTCTGTATTGGCAGTATCATAATAAGCAATCATTTTAATTAATGACGAATAAAATCCTATTCCTTGCAATTCTAATTTGCCCACCTCATCAATGATTAACCATGCAGGATTTTGTGCAAATGCTGTTAACAATATTTGATTAGCAGTATCAAATGCACTCTTATAAAATTTAAATTTTCCGATGGAGTATAATTCATCTTCGGGTATTTTAGCATCATTACAAGTTGCTTCAAAAGAAAGATTTGCATTTAAATCGAGCATCCATCTTTTGCCCAATTGATCTGGCATTAATATACCAGCCACGTTATTTTGGCACCTCGCCCATGCTGCCAATTCAGTTGTTTTACCAGATTGCACAGGCCTTGAAAATAAGTAAATACTCATACTGTATTTTTAATAGAGGCGTCGGTCCAAGTTAATGACCAATGTATTAATAGCACTGCAAAATAATGCAACCGCTTAACCCCCTTATATTGACTGGTTGTTTGCCAGGCCATTGCTGCCAGTTGTTTTAAAACTGGTAGAAAGGAAATGATATTAGTAATTTCAGCTGCATAAAGAGATGACTTTCTCCTTAAAATTTTATTAATTCCTTTCGTAATGAAAGGACTCACCCATTGATACCAAACCACAATTGCTGTAATAGTCCAACAAATTGTTTTTATAATATCCAACCAAGCTTGTTTAGAATTTGCAGCAAACACATAAAGCAAAACAGATACCACCAATAAAATTATTAAGATCCACTTAAATTTATTTCGCTTTCGTTGCATGGCAGGCAATTGCAGACCAAGTCCTGCAGAAGGAAATTCCTTCCACTTCACCCAAGGAATATCACTAGAAAATCCCTTTATTGTTTTATACGCCATCCATGCTACTATAAAACCTCCTAAACAATAAATAGATAAATAAATGCCGATAATCCAATGGCTCCCCTGAATTGTACTAACTGCCATTTGCTTTGCAACAAAGTTGCCTAAATTATCAGCCGCCTTCCAGATTGATTGTCCAAAAAACAATGTAAGAATAAGTAGCTTTTGTACTGCAGATTCGAACATCGCCAGTAAGGATAAAATACAAAGGCTTAATAAATTAATTTTCATTACACTAAAAATCAAATAGCCGAGTACCGCTTGAAATCCAACAGCAATGTATGCAGGAAAGGGTGAATTAGGACTTACAATCGCCTTTACAATTAAAACAATCAATACACTTCGAAGAATTATTTTAAAATTGCCAGAGGAAAAAAAGCAATTAAGCTAATCAATAATATAGCCATTCCCCCTACCAACAATCCCGTGAATGGCATTTGTAAAGCATGTAGTATACCGCCTAATCCAGATTCACTAAATGCCCAAAGGGCTGTTAATCTTTGTACGGCTAGCTGTCGCTGCTCTATGGATGATTGATTCACTGAAATATTCATGAAGCTTACTAAAATTCGTTTTGTACAAATATAGGTAGCTTATTTGTATAGCCTGAAATTTTACTAAAGCATATCACTATACGAATGCGTTAACATATCATCGGCATTTATTTCCAACGCGCTAATATAAAAATCACATTGTTGCTGTAAATCTTCGCGAAGCTTGGTGGGATCTAATAGATTGCCGGCTTCGATCTCTACAAAACTTCCTAGTCCTTCCACCTGATCTATATGAAACTTAACATTATCAATATAATAAATTTCTCTATTTTTCTCTATTACTTTCATTACGCCCAATGCTCGAGTAAGCGTTGCTTTTAGTGCTTCACCATCTGCTACTTTTACCAAACTAAAATCCGATGATTTAGCACCCTGTATATTTTCTCTTTCATAATAAATCAGGTTATTTTCTATGTTCCCCTGCCGTAGTTTCAATCTACCCTTGTGCACATTAAAATAAGTGTCTGTTTGATGATCCGTGCCCTTAAAGGACGCTTCCGCTTTTTTTAAGTATTCACGAATTTTCACGGGGTCATGTGCGATGGCCTTGATTTCTATATTCAGATGCATGTATGGTGCCTGTTACAGGCTTGTTTAATGGTAAATATTATTTCTCAGTTGGATTCCTTTTACCAGCGATTAATTTTTCGATAATCGTAGATAATCGCTTGGTCGTGGTTTCAGGCTTTTTGGCTGCTGCAAGCCATTCTATAAACTCCCTTTTATTAGAGAAAGAGAGGGATTCAAAAAATTGAGCCGCATTTTTATTTTGTTCTAACAATACATCCAATGCTGCAGGCACTTCAATAGTTCTTTCCTCATAATCCACTCCTGGTGCAGGATTTTCAGCTGAAAAACTTTCCTTTTTCTTATCCCCTGCTACTGGCTTTTTAAACCACATGGCCGTCCACACAGGATCGAGCGATATCGCTCTGACACAAGCATAACCATAGGATCCAATAAAATCCCAGTCTACTTCCCTACAGAGATCACTGGCAATTTTAGAGGTAAGTTTTGGATAGGCAACCCACAATTTAGCCTCCTTGTGTAAAGCAGGCACAACATCCTTTAATATCTCTTTTAATTGTTTTTGATTAACTGCGAAAACCAAAGCGAAATCAATTTTTCTAGTTTTCAGAAGCGGCGTTACATTTTTAGCAAAGGATAATTTTACAAATTGTTTTTCTATAGAGGAAGGCAAGCCCTGAATCAATAGGTTTTTCTCATCTTTTATTTCCAGTTTCTCAGGAAGTGTCTGAATAGCCATGATGAAATACTTAGGGTGATGAATAAATGGGCGGTAGCTTTAAAAGAAATAAATCAAGTGCGCATTAAGCAATTATTTTTATACAATCGAGGAAGAAAATCTTGTAACAGTGTTCTCCTTTCTACTCTGTAAATTTAAAAAAAAATATTGGCCATTCAACTGAATACCAAAAAAAAACCTGCACAAAGCAGGTTTTTATCGATTATGCTAGATAGTTATTTAACGGGGCTAATTGGCTTATACAATGCCAAGGCTTCCTCCATATGCTTTTGTAATTGTGTGATGCGATTTGCATCAGAAGGGTGTGTAGCTAAAAATTCAGGTGGCTTTTGCCCTCCCGACTGGCTCATCCGTTGCCAAAAGGAAATGGCCTCCCGTGGGTTATAACCTGCCATTGCAGCAAAATTGAGCCCAAAATGATCGGCTTCTAGCTCTTGCTTTCTACTATTGGGTAGTAAAACGGCCAATTGTGCACCAGGACTAAAAATTCCTTTAAAAATCGAGTTTGCCTTCGCGTTATTGGAAGTAAAAATATCTCCTGTTACTGCCAAACCCTGCGCAATCACCGCCTGACTAATTCGCTCATTCCCATGATGCGCAACGGCATGGGTAATTTCATGACCAAGTACAACAGCTAATGCCGCTTCATTTTGTGTGATTGGCAAGAGGCCAGTATAGACCACTACTTTACCACCAGGCATACACCATGCATTGACTTCCTTACTATCAACCAAATTAAATTCCCATTTATATCCTTCTAATTCTTTACTTAAGCCCTTTGCAGAATAATAATCTGTAATGGCTTTTGAAATGCGAGTTCCTACTCGTCTAACCATTTCAGCATCCTTATTTACATTTTCACTCAATACTTTATTTTGAGAAAGAAAACTACGATACTCTGTCACTGACTGCTTTTGAAGTGTTGATTCTGGAAATAAGGCAAGCTGCTTACGGCCAGTAATCGAATTATTATGACAAGCTTCAAATACAACTAAGGTTAATACAAAAAGGACTAACTTTTTCATGTTGATTACATTTTGTGATTATTCAAAAACAATTGGCGTACCAAAAATGTATAAATAATGTTAATTGAGAAAAAGAAAATACAGGCTGCAACAAAACAAGCCTAAAGGGAGATTTACAATTCGTTTCTACGACGATTTTTCCTTCGATCGCGATATTTCAAAATGGGCACTTGACTTTCCACCCCCTTGAATAAGCGAACAATATTTTTCTTATGCGTGAGAATTACCAAAACAGCTACTGCAACAGCGAATACCCTGTAAACAATTACATCATCCCTCCAAATCCATAAAACAAATACAGGTAAAGCAGCACCTGCCAACATAGAACTTAGCGATACATAACGGGTAAGAAATAATACTATTACAAATACCCCAACACAACTAAGCGCAACAAGGGGTTGCAATGCAAATAACATTCCAGCTAGCGTGGCTACTCCTTTTCCTCCTCTAAATCCAGCAAAAATGGGAAAAATATGTCCGATGACAGCGGCTAACCCTAATACTACAATCAGACTGGTTCTGTCCCAGTCATTGTGCATATAGTAAGGAATAAATACATATAAAGAAGCAGCGAATACACCCTTTAATAAATCCATACACATTACAATGGTACCAAACTTACTACCCAATACACGGAATGTATTGGTAGCGCCCATATTGCCACTACCGTAGTCCCTGATATCTATCCCAAAATACTTCTTACTAATGATTAGCGCAGAGGGGATAGAACCAAGTAAATATGCAATTAAAATTAGAAATAACTCCTTCATGCTTGAACCGGGTGAATTGAGGGACAAATTTAAGCAATTATTAAATGAGTTAACAATAAATTAATATTAATCTCCCCATTGTGGATATTTTACTTCTTATACAACTATATGAATATCAGCTATTTATTAATTTTTCCTGGCTGATAGGCAAAGCCATTCCTTCCTTTGAAGAGTGGATTCCAGTGTAAGACCATTTTCCTGTAGGCTGTTTTCAATGCTCGCTAAATCAGTTATCAAAATACCACTCAGCAACAACAAGGACCCTGAATCGCAGGCAGCGGACATAGAAGCCATATTATTTAGGAGTACGTGTAAGTTGATGTTAGCAAGTATAATATCAAACTTAGTGTGGGGGGGCACAGCACTGCCCATTTCAATATTAATTTGATGAGTCTGATTGGAGGCAATATTTTCCTTGGCATTTTCAATACTCCACTCATCATTATCAATTCCAATAATTGATTGTGCTCCTAATTTAGCAGCTAATATGGCTAGCACAGCAGTGCCTGTTCCAAAATCGAAAACAGATTTACCTATAAAGTCCATTTTACTCATTTGATCCATCATCATCCAGGTAGTGGCATGATGCCCTGTTCCAAAACTCATCTTAGGGGTGATAATAATTTCATGGACCACATTTTTAATGGGTGCATGAAAAGTTGCACGTATTGCAGCAAAATCCTTTACTCTAACTGGCTCAAAGCTTGATTCCCAAATGGCATTCCAATTTTTTGATTCAATCAAGGTTTTGGAATAAGGAACCGGGACCAACTTAACTATTTCATCTACTATTCCTTGGGAAAATAAAGACTCCTTTATGAAGGCCTTAAACACTGATTTCTCCTCCTCAAAACCTTCAAATCCTGCGTCGGCTAATAATGCCAGCAGGATTTCATTTTCAGCAATATTCTTTGTTTGAAATTCAAATTGTAGGTAGTTCATAGCTGCAAATTAATTAAAAAAATAGCCCAATACGGAGCAATTTACTAAGTATAAAAACGGTTTTCCAAAAATTACAACAAGACTATTAATCAATTACACAATAATGAAAATAAAAATACGTTGCATACTTAATGAATAATCAAGTTAGGGCTTTTAATAAATAACCTATGATTTGATTTCATATAAAATTGATTAAAGTTTTTACCTAATTAAACTTTAATCGATTTAAATAGTCAATATACAAGTAATTACAAATAGCGTGATTATTTGATATGTTGAAACAACCAAAAAACACTATGAAACCTCTACTAGTTAGCATCCTACTGCTACACTGCCTTACAGCTAAAAGCCAGCTCATGAAGAGCGTAACCATTGGCGCAGACACTACCAAATTTTACAATACCAATAATAGCGGGAATCATTTAATGATTCTAAATGGTACAGAAAATAGAACAAATTCATATTTAAAGAATAAAGGAGGCGGTTTAACAGAATTTAATTATGCAGTAGATTCTGTCTGGTTTTTTAATGACACCCTGTTTGTGTTGCGTGACCGATTACATAAATTCAAAATAAATGGCACTGTTGATAGCGCTAACAATGGCATTACCAATTTAAATGGAATTTTAAAACTGGGTGGAAATTTAGATGGCAATACCAGCATCAACCTTAGAGGAAATACTTATACTATCAAAAAAGATTCCGCCAATTTCACTAATATTAATCCTTCTAATTTCTTTAGCCAGCGTTCAGAAAACCATTTAAATACTACGATAGAGCAAAATGGCAATTTACTTAAACTTGCCGCTGGCAATATTGATTCTGGAAATACGCATCTTGAAATGAATAAAAATGCATTGGGACTCTATTATACTAAATCGAATCTTTTAATATCTGGAATTTCAATGGACGACTCGAGTATTCAAATGAATTCACCCTCCTATTATTTTAATGGTAATTGGGTAAAAATGCCTTCTGCCAACCAATTAAAAATTGCATCCACCCAAGCCCCCGAGGGCTCAATGGCATACAATACTGGCACCAAGTCAATGTCTGTTTCTAATGGCCAAAATATGAACCCTATCAGCTGGGAGTATTTCGACAGTAGCACCATGGCAACCACGCTTCCTACTGCCTGGGCCAATTCCATTGGAAATAATATCCCAATGATTCGAATCCGCCACCCCAAAAATGTTACGGGAAGCATAAATGGCATTTCGCCTGACCAGGATTTTAAAATTATGCCCTACGAATATGGTATGGCAGTGGAGTACAATGGAGTACTTGAAAACTGGGTGGGCGAATTTTCTATACACCGTGGATTTAATTACTACGATATGGGAGATGGAGGAAGCGGATGGGGAGGAGTATTCTGGGTTGGAGATGACAATGACTATGGAGGTTTGAGAATGACTGCCAGAAACAATATACCAAACGGCGGCAATATAAAATTTACCGAAATTTCAAGTGAACAATTCAATCAAAGTTCTGCAGGCAATTTGCGCATACGCCTAATAGATAGCACAGACCGGATTGATTTTATAAGAGGATCCAGGGGTAGTAATAATGTATATAGCTACATTAGCGAATCGGGTATTAAAATGCCTGAAACGATTAACCTTTCACAACAAACCGGCACAAAGGGATTGATGTTATTTGACAAATCAGATAGTACAATGAAATATTTTAATGGTAAAGATTGGAAGAAAATGCAAGCGGCTACAGGCAGTTTTGAAATAAATGGAAATATTAACTTAGCCTATGAAGCATCTCAAATTCAATACATTAACGCTTCAAATTCAAATATCATTATCACTTTACCTACAATTGTAAGTGGCAATAGCGGGCTTCAATTTAAATTCATCAGAACCGATGCTTCCAGCCATACCGTGACCATCAATAGTTCCTCTGCCAGCGACAATAGCATCAATGGCACAGGATCAGTGAACATTAGTATTCCTTTCGAATGCATTAACCTTTACTCAAATGGCATCGGTAAATGGATTGCAACAAAAGAAGCAGCACTTTAATACTTAGTTAGAATAAAAAAAGGGCTTCCAATGGAAGCCCTTTTTTATAATTCAATTGTCAATTTAATTTTCATTTGCCTGGTCATTTCCTGCAGGCTTTTGTAAATTCTCTGGTTTTGGCATCAATATCTTGCGACTCAATTTGAATTTGCCAGTCTTGTGGTCAATACCAATCAATTTCACTTTTACACGATCGCCTTCTTTGAAAACACCATCCATGGTTTCCAAACGCTTCCAGCTTATTTCACTAATGTGTAGCAAGCCTTCTTTCTTAGGTAAAAATTCAACAAAAGCGCCAAACTCTTTGATTCCCTTTATAGTAGCTTCATAAACTTCACCTACTTCAGGCATCGCAACTAGTCCTTTAATCCATACTAAAGCTTTATCCAAACCTTCTTTAGCAGCAGAGAAAATACTCACTTCCCCAACGTTTCCAACTTCTTCAATAGTGATGGTTGTACCAGTTTCACGTTGAATTTCTTGTATCACTTTACCTTGTGGCCCGATTACAGCACCGATGAATTCTTTATCAATAAATATTTTCACCATTCGAGGAGCATGTGGCTTCACATCAGGTCTTGCTGCTTCAATAGTAGCATACATGGCATCCAATATATGTAAGCGACCATTTCTAGCTTGTGCTAGTGCCTGGCGCATGATATCCATACTTAAACCGTCTACCTTAATATCCATTTGCACACCGCAGATACCTTCACGGGTTCCAGTCACCTTGAAATCCATATCACCCAAATGATCTTCATCACCCAAGATATCAGTAAGAATGGCGAATTTATCTCCCTTCGTAATCAATCCCATTGCAACACCACTTACGTGCTTGGCAATTGGCACACCGGCATCCATCAATGCCAAAGATCCGGCACATACTGTTGCCATAGAAGATGACCCATTAGATTCCAATATATCACTCACTACTCTTACAGTATAAGGATATTCCGTTCCAGGCATCATTTGCTTCAAAGAACGCAAGGCAAGGTTACCATGCCCCACTTCTCTACGCCCAACACCACGAATCATTTTAACCTCACCAGTACTAAATGGAGGGAAATTATAATGCAAGTAAAATTTTGTAAAAGTTGAAATAGCAGCACTTTCACTTAAAGACTCATCTAATTTAGTTCCTAAAGTAACCGTTGTAAGCGACTGAGTTTCACCTCTTGTGAACAAAGCAGAGCCATGCGGAGTTGGAAGAATATCTGTCTCCATAGTAAGTTGACGAATATCTTCAGTACCCCTACCATCCAAGCGCTTGCGATCATTTAAAATCATATCTCTCACTACATAATATTGCAAATCGCCGTAATAATGTCCAATCAAGGCCTTATCTGCATCGGGCAAATCATCCCCTAAATAAACTTTTACTTCATCTTTTAAAGCGGCAAATGCATCTGTTCTTTCGTGCTTTGCTGATGCTGAAGCAGCAATAGCGTACACTTTATCTTTAGCGAATGCAGTTATTTTTTCGTTTAACTCTTCATTACGATAAGGCTTTTTATACTCTCTTTTAGAGGTAATACCTATCAAATCTCTTAAATCAGCTTGTGCCTTAATTTGAATACGAATAGCATCGTGCGCTATTTCTATGGCTTTAACAAGGTCGTCCTCCTGGCATTCTTTTGCCTGACCTTCTACCATCATAATATTCTTTTCAGTAGCTGCAATGATGAATTCAAGATCACACTTAGCTAAATCGGTCCTACTTGGGTTGATAACGAATTGTCCATCCAATCTCCCAATTCTAACCTCACTGATAATTTCCTGAATAGGAATATCAGAAACAGCAAGTGCTGCAGAGGCAGCTAAGCAAGCCAATGAATCTGGCATCACTTCCGCATCTGAGGAAACGAGGGTAACCAATACCTGTACATCACACAAATAATCTTCTGGGAATAATGGGCGCAAAGCGCGGTCAATCAACCTAGAGGTAAGGATTTCATAATCATTCAGCCTTGCTTCTCTTTTGAAGAAAGAACCTGGGATACGACCTGCAGAGGCAAATTTTTCCTGATAGTCTACAGACAATGGGAAAAAGCTTTGACCATCTTTAGGGTCTTTATTAGCCACTACAGTAGCCAAAATAATACAATTGCCCTGACGTACAGTAACGGCTCCATCAGCCTGGCGGGCCAATTTACCGGTTTCGATGGTAACCATACGGCCACCACCTATATCAAACGTAACGTTTTTAGGATTTAATGCTGACATAAATTGAAGTTTAAGGTACAAACACCTGTTGTACCATGATAAAATCTATGCAAAAAGAATAATTCCCAACTGCCATAAAAACTGTTGGGAATAATTTATTTGTACATAGTGTAGTAAGATTATTTACGGAGACCAAGTTTTTCAATCAGGGCTCTATAGCCAGTCAAATCATGCTTGCTCAAGTAAGTAAGGAGGCGCTTACGCTGACCTACCATCATCATCAAACCCCTTTGTGAAGAAAAATCCTTTTTGTTCACTTTCAGGTGATTTGAAATGTGATTGATTCTTTCTGTTAATAATGCAATCTGTCCTTCAATAGAACCAGTGTTGCTGGCTTTTCCGCCAAATGTTGCAAAAATGTTTGCTTTCTTTTCGATTGTTAAATACGGCATCTCAGTTTTTTTTAGTTCATCCAATTATTATCTCAAAAATTGGCTGCAAAAGTAAGTCAAATTTTCGGTAAAACCATCAATTATAAAGGCTTAATTTGTAATTTGGTAGTAATTTGCCTCCGGCCAAACCCTTTTTAGTTGAAAAAAATCATTTTTACAGTTAGTTCAGACCTGAGTTTCGACCAGCGAATGATGAGAATATGTCAATCCTTGGCGAACGCAGGCTTTGATATTCAATTAATTGGCCGGGAATTAAAAAACTCGCCCGCTTTAACGGCTTGTCCCTACCAACAAAAGCGTTTGAAATGTTTTTTTCATAAAGGGAAAGCATTTTACCTAGAATATAATATCCGTCTTTTGTTTTTCCTTCTTTTTAAATCTGCCGATTGTATCTGTGCGATTGATTTGGATACCATCCTCCCCTGCCTACTCGTTTCGAAATTGAAAGGCATTAAAAGAGTATATGATGCGCATGAATATTTTAGTCAACAAAAAGAGATTATCAGCAGACCCTCCATTTATAAAATATGGCACTGGATAGAAAAAAAGACTATCCCAGCTTTTAAACAGGGGTATACAGTAAGCCAAAGTATTGCGGAGGCTTTTGAAAAAAACTATGGGGTTCACTATACAGTCATCAGAAATCTACCCCTGAAAAAAAACAATGCCAATACGCTGCCCCGAGAAAACTTCCTACTTTATCAGGGTGCGGTCAATGTAGCAAGGGGTTTAGAATTTTTAATTCCTGCCATGAAAGCAATAGATGCCCCACTTCATATTTACGGAGATGGTAATTTCATGCATGAAACAATTGCCTTAATAAAGGAGAACGATTTGTCGGAAAAGCTGTTATTAATGGGCAAGCATTTGCCCAAGGAATTGGATGCGATTACACAAAGGGCCAAAATAGGGATTAACCTGGTAGAAAATATTGGGCTCAACCAATACTATTCATTGGCTAATAAATTTTTTGATTACATCCAATTTGAAACACCTCAAATAAGTATGAATTTTCCAGAATACAAAAGAATCAATGACCAATATGAAGTGGCTATCTTACTAGATGAATTAAATGAAACAAGTATTGCAACTGCCATACAGTTATTACTAAACGATTCCAATCTATATGAACGTTTAAAATCCAATTGTACGTTGGCAAAAAAATATTTAAACTGGGAAGAAGAAGAAAAAATACTCATTCAATTTTACAAACAATTACTTGGATAAACATTTACATATTATAACTCATGATGTACCCTGGCCGGCTGATTATGGCGGAGTGGTGGACCTTTTTTATAAATTAAAAGCCCTCCATCAAGCAGGGGTAAAAATACATTTGCATTGCTTTACGCAAGGAAGGGAGCCACAGGTGGAACTTGAAAAATATTGCGAAGAGGTATCCTATTATCCCAGAAACAGAAATCTAAAGGGGTTTTCTTTTCGGATACCCTTTATCGTTAACTCTCGTAAGAGCCAATTGCTTTTAGCCAATTTAAAAAAAGACAATTTCCCCATTTTAATAGAAGGCATTCATTGTAGTTATTATCTCTACAAGGAACTATTAAATGACAGGAAATGTATACTTCGTTTGCACAATACCGAATGTAAGTATTACCAGCAACTAGCCCGAAATGAATCCAATTGGATAAAGCGATGGTATTATACATGGGAAAGTAACCTGCTAAAAAAATATGAACATTCCATTGCCAACAAGGTCAGTATTCTATCAGTGAGCGAACAAGATACTGCATTATATAAATCAGTATTAGGTGCCAAGGACATTCAAACAATGCCTGTTTTTATTCCACATCAATTGGCGCTTGGAAAAGAAGGTAAGGGCCTCTTTTGCCTATACCATGGAAATCTTTCGATCAATGAAAATGAGAAAGCAGCACTATGGCTTTTGCAAAAGGTATTTAACCAAATCAATACCCCATTGGTTATTGCTGGAAAAAACCCATCGCCTTTATTAGAAAAATGGGCCCATCGCCAATCCAATACTTGCTTGGTAGCCAACCCCTCGCAGCAGGAAATGCAGGACCTTATTGCTAAAGCACAAATACATATCCTACCATCTTTTAATCAAACGGGCGTTAAGTTAAAATTAATCAATGCTGTATTCAATGGAAGACATTGCCTCGTCAATGAGCAAGGGGTAGCGGGCTCCGGCTTAGATACTACCTGCATTATTGCTGAAACAGCGGAAGCATTTCAAGATAAAATCCTTCTCTATTATGAGCAACCATTTTCAGAAAATGAAATTGAAAAAAGAAATGGCTTACTGCATAGGCTATATAATAATAATGCCAATGCTACGGCACTTATAGAAATGTTTTGGGCAGGAAAAAACAATAAGTAAACTAAACAGTTACCGAGGCATTGTCCCATACCTTTCCCATTTCTGTCTTAATAGTTCTAGCAGGAAATTTATTAATAACCATATAATCATGGGTGGCCATGATAATCGTAGTATTATAATCGCGACTGATATGAAATAACAACTGCATGATTTCATCACTGGTTTCAGGATCAAGATTACCAGTGGGCTCATCGGCCAGTATCAATTTGGGCGAATTAAGCAAGGCACGTGCAATATCCACTCTTTGTTGTTCGCCACCACTCAATTCAAAAGGCATTTTAAAACCCTTAGTTTTCAAACCCACTTTGTCCAGTACATCGGTTATTTTTTCATCCATGAGCTTTTCATCCTTCCAACCGGTGGCTTTTAAAACAAATTTTAAATTATTGTGTACATTTCTATCAGTCAGTAATTGAAAATCCTGAAATACCACTCCCAAATTCCGGCGCAGAAATGGCACTGTTTTCCAAGTGAGGTCTTTTAAATTATAACCCGCTACCCAACCCTCGCCATTGGTCAGTTGTAAATCGCCATATAAAGTTTTAAGCAAACTACTTTTACCAGTGCCTGTTTTACCTACGAGGTACACAAATTCACCCTTATCTACTGATATATTCACTGCACTCAATATCAAGCTTGTTCCCTGATAAATATTTACATTCTTTAATTCTACAATTGACTGAGACATAATTAGCAGATTTATGGTTGATTTCGACATGGCTTATAATACCAGCCGACAGTTAGCAAATTTAGCTTTTACGTGTACTAATATGAAAAATAATTTATGAAGACTTGTTAAAAAAAATATAAGTAATTAATACACCGAAACTATTATTTTGACTGATTAGCATTTACCGCTTCATGAATAAACGATTCTTTCACTGCCTATTTGAATCAACAGTTCTTTTTGTGTGTCTGCTTCTACCCTGCCAATGATTTGTGCGGCGATACCAAATGACTGAGCAGCATCAATCATTACTTGTGCATTTTCTGCATCACAATAAATTTCTAACCGACAACCCATATTGAATACCTCATACATCTCCTTATTGCTACTACCGCTGTTCTGTTGTATGATATTAAAAATTTCGGGGGGACTGAATAAATTATCCTTGATGATTTTAAAATTACCGGGCAGGTATTTCATACATTTTGTTTGCCCACCACCACTACAATGTATTAAACCATGAATTTTATCAAAATGCTGCTCTAATAATTGTTTCAAAACAGGGGCGTACGTTCTTGTAGGGCTAAGCAGTAAATTTCCAATGGTAGTACCAGCGCTAGTTTTGTCTGTTAAGCGATGCTTACCAATATATACCACTTCATCCGGAAGATTGGTATCATAACTCTCTTTAAAACTATTAGCATAAAACTTACTCAATACATCATGCCGGGCACTGGTTAACCCATTACTGCCCAAACCGCTATTGTAAGTTGTTTCATAATTAGCTTGTCCAAAACTCGCAAACCCAACAATTACATCATTGGCTTTAATTTTTTCATTGGTAATGATTTTATCTTTTGGCCACCTGCAGGTCATGGTACCGTTAACGGCTACACTACGCACCACATCTCCTACATCGGCCGTTTCGCCACCCAAATAGTGAATATTTACGCCAAAGGACTTCAAAGTATCAAACAATTCCTGGCTTCCATTGATAATTGCCTGTAACACTTCCCCCGGAATTAAATGTTTATTGCGATCAATTGTGCTGTTAAAAACGATATTATCATATATACCAACACATAGCAGGTCATCCAAATTCATCACAATCGCATCCTGTGCAATGCCTTTCCAAACACTGATATCGCCTGTTTCTTTCCAATATAAATAGGCTAGAATGCTTTTTGTGCCAGCTCCATCGGCATGCATGACATTAATATAATTATCATCCCCACCCAGATAATCGGGATAAATTTTACAAAAAGCATGTGGGAATAGGCCCTGATCCAGCTTTTGTACCGCTGCATGTACTTCTTCTTTTTGTGCAGATACACCCCTTTTTGAGTAAAGCGACATGATAATAATTTAGGCTGCAAAAATAATTGATCAGTAATCAATATTCAAGATTCAATATTCATAGTTTTGCACCAGTTTCCCATGAAATTATATTATCATACCGACCCCTTACCAGTATTCAACAATGCTGTTATTACAATTGGAACATTTGACGGTGTGCACCAAGGGCATCTACAGATCATTCAAACAGTGAAGGAAATGGCCCTTGCAGTAGGGGGAGAATCGGTCATTATTACCTTTCACCCTCATCCCCGAAAAGTAGTTTCTTCCATAGTTACTGGTATTAGATTAATCAATAGCCTGGAGGAAAGAATAGAATTATTAGAAAAAACAGGCATTGACCATTTAGTAATAGTTCCTTTTACTGATTATTTTGCCAATCAGTCTGCAGAAGAATATATCAGCGATTTTTTAGTAACACAATTTCACCCGCACACCATTATTATTGGATATGACCACTGTTTTGGCAAAGACCGGCTGGGAGGATTTAAACTATTAGCAGAACTGGCTAGTAAATATAAATACCAACTAAAGGAGATTCCCGAACATTTGCTGGATGCTGTAAAAGTAAGTAGTACCAATATTCGCAATGCAATTTTACATGGCCAAATTGAAGAAGCTAATAAATTATTGGGCTACACTTTCTTTTTCCAAGGGGAAGTAATACATGGCGACAAAATTGGCAGAACAATTGGCTATCCTACCGCCAATTTAAAAAGTACCAAGGAGGAAAAAATATCATTGGGAGATGGCATTTATGCTGTATATGCCGAAGTAGAAAATAAAAGATACAAGGGCATGATGAGTATTGGCTTCCGGCCTACAGTAAACGGGAAGAAAAGAGTAACAGAGGTAAATCTATTTGACTTTGATGAAGAAATCTATGGATTTACTATGAAAGTATTTGTAAAGAAATATTTAAGAGCTGAAGTTCGATTTAATGGTTTGGATGCACTTAAATTACAACTCCACAAGGATAAGAAAGATAGTCTCGCCTGTTTATAATCCTGCGATCATCTTTACTACCATCTCTTTCATCAGTGAAGCATCACTGGTGCCAGCATCACCTACGCCAACTCCCTTTAAATTATAATGGTGTAAAAGCAATAATATTTTTTCAATACCTGCATATTGATAATTCCGCATGGTTTCTTGTGCATTTTTTACCGCAGTTAGATTAAAATAAAACAAAGGTTTTAATGCTGCATCAGATTGATCCTTCATGCCAAATACGCTATATATTTTACTGAAACTTGCATATAATGCTGGCAATACTAAATGAATCGGACTTGCTTTTGGATTTCCTTCAAAATATTGAATAATAGTAAGCGCCTTGCTAAGGTCTTTTTTGGCAATGGCTGCCTGCAGTTCAAATACATTGTATTCCTTACTTATACCAATATATTTTTCAATATCATCTTCCGTTATTTCTTTTTTCCCACCCAGGTTTAACGCAAGCTTTTCAATTTCATTGGCAATTCTGTTTAAATCATTCCCAATATGTTCATCTAACAAAACAATTGCTTTTGAACTAACCGTATAGCCTTTACTTCTTACATAATTGGCAATCCATTCTTGTAATTTATAGTCCTTTACTTTTTCAAATTCATAAATCTCTGCCGTCTTTTTAAGGTTTTTATACAAAGCTTTTCGCTTGTCCAGCGATTTCCCTTTATAACTCACAACAAAAATGGTAGAGGGTAATGGATTTTCGACATACGCTTCTAACCGCTCTATTTCCTTCATCTGCTGGGCCTCTCTCAGTAATACCACCTGCTTTTCTGCAAACATAGGATACCGTCTACAGGCATTGATAACAGCCGTCCAATCCGCATCTTTTCCATAAAATACCGTTAAATTAAAGCTACTTTCTTCTGCAGTGAGAATATTGGTTTCAGCAAATTCCATCACACTATCCATATAATAATCTTCTTCCCCCTCAAGCCAATAGACCGGTTTGAAATTCTTTTTTTTCCAATCTGATATAATTTTTTCCGCGCTCATGGTACAAAGTTAAAGGTTGGCAATCAATGCGAATATATTTGGCATAGTTTTGGGAACCAATATACAGGTACCACAAAATAATGATAGATTTGCTTATCCTAATCAAATCTTCCGTTATAAACCTAATTTTATTAAAAGAAATCTCACTATTATGGCATTTGAAAATTTTCCAACAACAGAACAACCGGCCTCAACGCCCACTCCCACTCCTAGTAAAAACAATATGCGAAACATTTTAACAGGGGCATTAATTATTGCCCTACTGGGAACCTGGGGTTATATTATTTGGGATAAAAACCAACAAAAGAAAATTGACGATAAAAAAGATTTATTGGTGAGCACCACCATGTCGCAAAAAGATCAACTACAATTATCACTTGATGAAGCTACCGCTCGTTTTGATATGATTAAAACGGCCATGGCAGATATGGAACACAGCAAAGACAGTGTTATTACAAAACGTGATAGGGATATCGCAAACAAGAAAAGTCGCATACAACAATTATTGGCTAAAGTAAATGCCACTGCAGAAGAATTGGCAGAAGCTAAGACATTAATTGCCTCCTTAAATACTGATATCACCAGTTTCAGAGTGCAAATTGAAACATTACAAAATGAGAAATTGGTGCTAACACAGGAAAAAGAAACAGTAACCCGTCAAAGAGATGCTGCACAAAAAGATTACGATAGTGCTACTACTGTTATTAAAGATAGAGACCAAACAGTTGACATTGGCTCTACATTGAATGCCTCTAATTTTTCGATAGTAGGAATCAACGAGAAAAAAAGTGGCAAAGAAAAAGCTACCACCACTGCGAAGAGAGTTGACAAATTACGTATCTCATTTGATTTGGCAGAAAACAGGATAGCCAATTCCGGTACCAAGAGTTTATTCGTTTGTATTACCGCTCCCAATGGAACTCCAATTGCAGTAGAAGCATTAGGATCTGGAAGTTTCACAACTAGAGATGGCCAAGAAAAAGTATATACTCAAAAAGTAGATATAAATTATACACAGGGGCAGCGTCAAACAGTTAGTTTTGACTGGAAACAAAATAGCAATTTTGAAACGGGTGATTACAAGATTGAAGTTTATCAAAATGGCTTCAAAATTGGCGAAGGCATCAGAAGCTTAAAGAAGGGGGGATTGTTTAGTTAATCCTATATAATTTTTTAAAAAAAGCTCCTTTTATAAAGGAGCTTTTTTTATAGCAATTATTTTTAGAAAATGGCCCTGACAGATCCCCGTCCGATATGTACAGTTTTGGAACTACCAGGCTTTCTTCCCTCGTATTGAATACTCAATTCAATATTGCCAGCTAACCTTTTACTGTACTCGAGATTCCACAAATAGTTTTTACCTGGCACCAACCCATCTAAGAGTATATATCCTACGGTAGTATTGGCTGCACCTGGATATGCTTTGAAACTGATTTGATTGAATGTAAACTTAGCATTGATGGTACTCTTATTGAGAATATTATATCGCCATTCGGTAGTCAATGAATGATTATTGGATTTCTCCATGGAATCAATCGTATTCTTTTTTGAAAAATAAGCATAGATAAGACTTACCCTAAAATTAGATTTGTAAATATAACTTACAGAGGGCTCCACACTATTTTGTTCAATCCGATAATTTCGATTTGCGAATTTCGATCCATTGGTACTTAGCTCATTCTTGGATTGACGCAACGAAATATTTCCCACGATGCTTCTATTGAAATTGAATCGCGATTTAAATGCCAACAAACTCAGTTTTCTTGTTTCAAAACCATATTGTAAAAGCGATTTAGCACTGTTAATTGTATGGGTGATATCAAATCCCCATTTAGGGTCTGTACGATTAAAAAAGAAAGTATTGGATAAAAATGAATTGAGACTGATCAGGGTGGTATCAACCAGTTTTTTGGTAAAAGGATTAAATTGAAATTTACCAGTACTCAAATCCTTTTTATTAATCTGCATGGCTGAACTAGTACTACTTCTGCTTAGCATTTTTTGTAGGCCACGTCTATTAACGCCTTTAAAAATAACTTTGGGATGTATATCTACGCTATAATTGAATTGCACATAATTCGCCTTAACGTATTGCTGACCGGGAGTATATACTCGCACAAATTTTTTCTGATCCTGAAATAAGGCCAGTTCAAATTCATTGAGTTCAGGAATGCCATTGGTATTATAATCAATCCAAGTATATTCACCTTGCCCTGCTGGTACTTCAATATAAGTATATTCTCTTTTTTGTTCTTGTCCCGCCCCTAATTCATACAATAAATTTCCTGTTACTAACCCTTTCCACTCGTTAAACAGATATTCTGCCCTGCCCAACAAACTCTCCTCTTCTTTTTGCTTACTCAAAGTGGTATTCAACACATGCAAGCGACGATAAGTCACATTCATTTTTAACTGCCGATTTTCGTTTTTCATTACCTCCGTAAAGAAATTATAATTATCACTCTTATCAGCAACCGTTAATTTATTTTTTGCAGGATACCAATCATTTCGCCTAAAATAGGCAATGCCCCATTTATTGGGTTTGGCTGCATTTGATTTTAAATAAGCCTGATAAATATTAAAAGCGAAACTTACAGGAGTAAGTGTGTCGTAAATTTTATTAAACAATTTGTTTTGTTCTCCTTGATAATTGAATCCAATTTGCATATTTTTTATTGCAGGCAATAATTTATTCAAATCAATGAAGGGTCGAACAAAATGCCCTTTCTGAATGATGCTGTTTAAGGAAGTAATACTAAATCGATCGGTTATTTTCCAACCTCTTATTTCCTGAAAATGATCCATTGCCTGGCGAAATCCACTATACCCATCTGATCGATTATAAGTAGTTATTTCATATTGCAAACGATTATTTAATTTGTCTGCAATCTTCAAAGAAAAATTTGCCAATTGCTCATTGGCTGCAACTGATTCTTGAGGAAGGCTCCAATCGCGTAAAAATTCAATATTGCGTAACCTTTCGATCGGCTTAAATCTATTTTGCACGTATTCATATCCGAATTTTGTTTGTAGCAATACTGCCGTTTTAAACAAAACAAGTTTCTTATTATCTTGTTGCCATTGAACTTTAGCAGCATACCCCTGATCATTCGCCTTGTCCTTTTTACTAAACAAATTGACATCGTAATTGCTCATGGCCAATTCTGCTTTCAATTTTGTGTTGGCCGAAAATTTATATTCAGCAGCTGCAGTAACCAATTGTAGTTTCTTCGGACTAATCAATAACATGACGGGAGCATAGTCTCCCAATTTATTATTTGCAGCATCAGGATTTACCCATTTATATACTTTCCCATTGGCGGCATTTAGTTCTGGCGTGTAGCTGCCTTTCCCTGGGCCTACATACATAAAGGACAAACTGTATAAATCGGGAGCTGCTGTATTGGTAAAGACGAAAATCGAATCATGGATATTGCCATTGTAAACAGTATCAATTTTCTTGTATAATAACTTTCCAACAGCAAAGCTATCTCTTACAGCATTCTGATAAAATGCAGTATCCACTCCATCTCCTACATTGGCTAGGTATTGCTTTTGTTCAGTATTTAATACTTGATTAATGGAAGAATTTCTTGCATCTGTATTATTGTAGGCTGCCAGACTAAGCACTAATTTATCCTTGAAACTAACCACATCATTGAGGTATACCTGACTGTTTAAAAAATTACGGTCAGCGTATTCAAATTCAATTTGTATCCTGCTATCCTTTGTAATTAATCGTTTAGGCGTAAATGTTATTTCAGCGGTATTGTAATTAATCACATAATCCTGGTCCTCGCCACGTTGCAATAAAATGCCATCTATAAATACTCTTTCTGTATTGCCCAATACCACAAAGTACAATTCATTGCTACTGCCTTGCAATCGATAAGGGCCTTGATTTCCTTCAATAGGACGCAAGGTATTTCGAGTAAATTTTCCTTTGGCAATAGCGCCACTGACTAGGAATGAATTGGAAGTATGCTTGCCAATTTTATTTTCAGTGATAAAGGAAACACCCTGTAATCGCTTGTAAAAATTCAAAAAATAATTCTTACTTTCTCGAATATCAATATCACCAAAATTGGCCTGCCAGCCTTTCTTTTTTACTTGCAAATAAATTCTATCAAAGTCTCTTAAGTCTTGTGTATTACCATCAGGTTGTATGGGAATATTGTTGTCTGTAATAGCTGCTGTCAATTCTAAACTATCCCCAATGAACCCATTTAATTGAAGGTTCATACTACTATTCAAAACAGCATCCTGGTTATTACCAAAGGAAAGACCACGACCAATACTACCTTCTAAATTAACTTTACCAAAATCAAATAAGGGCGTATTGTTTTTGTTATTGTAATTAAATACAAAGGGTTTTTCAGCAATGAAATTATTCCGTATGCTATCATAATTCAATCCATGCACACTGCTATTCAAGCGAAAAGGAAACACCCGATACACTACACTTACGGAATCTGCGGTTGGTTTTATTATCCAGGTCAGTTTCGAACTAATTTCATCGATTTTGTAATTAGCTGCGGGAACATTTAATAAACGAAAACTATTGGGAATGATACTTAGGCTATCAATCAATACCTGGCTAGTTTTTGTGCTGATGTATTTGTGCCTTAGATTACTAATGGAACCAGGCTGTTGCGCAGTTATAAAATGCCCTATGAAAAGAAAAAAAAGGCACAGGTATAAGTTCTTTTGCTTCAACCGGTTTAATGAATAGTGATGGTTAAAATTAGGGATAATTATTAAGATGCTAAAAGCGAGGAATATGCTGCAATACAGAACAATTCGCCAGTAGGGTTACGCAGCAAAGCATTCCCTGTAATTTTCAACTGCGCAAGGGCGGTAAATGGTAGATTGTATGATTACCCTCCAACAAAATTTGTTGATTATTATACCCGATAGCAAACTGCATTAATATTCATCCCCGCCCCCACTGATGCAAAAAGAATTACATCGCCAGCTGTTAACTGATGATCAGGCATGGTGCCTTTTTTAACTAAATCAAATAATGTTGGAATGGTAGCAACCGAACTGTTGCCAAGTTTGTGTATACTCATGGGCATGATATGCTGTGGCACTGTATTAATGCCATACAAACGATACATCGCTTTAATAATACCCTCATCCATTTTTTCATTTGCTTGATGGATAAAAACCTTTTTAAGCTCAGCAATATTAACACCTGCTTTGTCCAAACAATCTTTCATAGCTGCAGGTACATGCTTGATTGCATACTCATATACCCTTCTACCTTTCATTTTGATATAACGTATCCGTGGATCGCTATCAGGAAAATTAGACTTCCCAAGATTTAAATAATTTACCTCATTCATGCAATGCGACTGCACTGCCGTACCTAGTATTCCACTTTGAGTGTTTTGAGCATCAAAAGCTTCTAATACAGAAGCGCCTGCTCCATCAGAAAAAATCATGCTATCTCGATCATATATATCAATTACTCTTGAGAGCGTTTCTGTGCCAATAACCAAACATTTCTTTGCTATACCTGCTTTAAAATAAGCATCTGCCTGAATAACACCTTGCACCCAGCCAGGACATCCAAATAGAATATCATAGGGCACACAATAGGGATTTTTAATTTGAAGATCGTGCTTAACCCTACTTGCCAGCGCCGGAAGCACATCAGTTTGAATGGTATGTTTTAATACATTCCCAAAATTGTGTGCCACAATAATTTGATCGATGGTTTCGGGATCACATCCTGCATCTTCAATAGCAGCCTTCGCAGCAATAGTAGCCATATCGGAGGATTCCATGCCAGCATCTACATAACGTCGTTCTTCAATGCCTGTTATTTGTTGAAACTTATTTACTACCTCAGTAGGGTCTGTGTCTATTTTGGTATTGTCTTCAGCGTAAAAACTATTGACTGTAAAGTCGCGATTGGTCTTAATAATGGGAGGTATATAACTGCCCGTACCGGTTATAACTGTATGTACATTTTGCATACTTTCATTTTTTTTAAAGATAATTTTCAGGAAAAGGTTGCAGCATAAAGATATTAAAAAACGGCCATTAGGCATTGAAAATATTTTATCCAAATCAACCATAGGCGAATTAACTATCTAAATAAATCTGTATATTTATTTAAACCAAGTTCATATTCATGTGTATACTAAGGAGTATCCTTTGCCTATTTATTTGTTGCAGCTTTCTGCCATTTTATAGTCGGGCGCAAATTGTAAACATTGAAAAATCACGGATGCAATCCGATACAACGGGTTGGATGGGTAGTGCAGGCGCCGCCCTGTCGCTTACCAAAAACACCCAACAGGTATTCTCTAGCGATTTAGATACACATCTTCAATACAAATCTGCCAAAAGCCTCTACCTTATTTTAGGTAGCTATGGATTTCTAAAAGGCGCAAATAATAGGCTAATTGACCATGCTTTTATACACTTTCGATACAATTACAAAATGAGCAAAGTCGTTCGATGGGAGCTATTTACACAATTACAAAAAAATACAATCACTCTAATTAAATCAAGATTCTTGTTAGGGACTGGCCCGCGCTTCAAAATATTTTCAAATAAAACGCTAAGATTATATGCGGGAACCTTGATAATGTATGAACAAGAACAGGAAACGGGCAGTTTGCCAATCTTACATAAGGATGTAAGAAACAGTAATTATTTTTCCTTTTCATTTACACCTAATAAGATGTTAGAAATTATCAGTACTAGCTTTTACCAACCATTACTAAAACAATGGAATGATTGTAGATTTCTTACCCAAATTAGCGTTAAGGCAAAGGCTGGAAAACAGCTTGCTGTAAAAATAAATTGGAACTATCTGAACGACCCTTTCCCAGCTAAAGGAATTCCTTCCGTAAATTACAGCCTCTCCACTGGAGTAGAATATGATTTTTAACCAACCGAATTATGCATAAAATTATTATCACAGTCTTGGCAACTTGTTTACTTACTGAGTCGCCAAACTTGTTAGCCCAACAAACAATCAAAATTCCTGCATACACTGCCTATGCTGTGCCTGCAGACCAATCAACCGAAACAGAAGAAAGCAATATGTTTTCTGCCAATAAGGGATTATTTAATTGGTCGAATGACAAACAGGAAATTCAGTTTTATTTCAAATTGAAACAAATAGGTCAATTAAATATCGCATTATCGCTAAAAGGCCAAAATGCTGGGCAAAAAATTGATGTTGGCATTGCTCAACAGCATTTCAAAGTAGCCGTGCCAGTAGCTTTCGAATTTAAAAAAATTACCGTAGGCTCTGTTGTCATCAAAGACAGTGGTTTTTATTGCTTGACCATCAAGGCCGCTAATAAAACGAAAGGCCTTATTGCTGACATATTAGCATTGGAACTATCAGGCCCGGCAATAGAAAATATACATGTAAACCTAAAAACAAGAAAAAATGCCGCTTCAGTTCATCTGCGCTATCCCCTTCCCGATAGTTGTAAAGTATCGGCGTTTTACAATGAAGTTACAGTAGCTCCTGCTTCGGATATCCCGCATAGCTATTTTATGGCATGTGGCTTTGCTAGAGGCTATTTTGGCATGCAGGTTATCAGTCCTACTGAAAGAAGAATAATCTTTTCGGTATGGGATGCAGGCAATGAAGCAATCGATAGAAATAAAGTGGGAGATGAAAACAAAGTGCAATTATTAGCAAAGGGCGATGGAGTATATGCAGATGGATTTGGCAATGAAGGAACCGGAGGCCACAGTCACTGGGTATATCCCTGGAAGGCGAATGAAACCTACCGCTTTTTGGTAACCACTACCTATGATTCAGCCAAAAGAATAAATAATTATGCTGGTTATTTCTTCGTACCAGAAACACAATCTTGGAAATTGATTGCTTGCTTTAGGGCACCTAAAGATGGGAAACCGTTGAACCATTTGTATTCTTTTTCAGAAAATTTTGACGGAAGCAATGGACAGTTCTATCGTCAATCCTTTTTCGGCAATCAATGGGTTAGATGTGAAAATGGAAGCTGGAAGGAAATATCAAAGGCAAGTTTTAGTTACGATGAAACTGGAAGGCATAAAGATCGAATTGATGTTGGAGCGGGTGTATGGAACAACAAATTCGTATTATGGCATGGCGGATTTAAAAATACCCAGACCAATTATGGAGATGAGTTCAGTAGAATGGATACCAACAAAAGACCCATCATTGATTTGTATAAAAATATAGATAGTGCAGTTGAAATTGAAAAAGAAAAGACATTGATAGATTCATTTTTGCTTAAAGCAGGAGATACCATTGCCCATTGGAATGTATCCAAAGACGTATATTACAAAATACTAAAGGAGGGAAATGGCGAAAAGCCTGCAATCATAGATACTTTAGAAGTAATATATAAAGGCCAGTTATTTAATGGCTTTATATTTGATGAAACCAAGGACAAATCGATCAACTTTCCACTAAACAGACTGATTAAAGGCTGGCAAATAGGTTTGATAGAATGCAGGGAAGGGGGAAAAATTAGATTAATAATCCCTTCCTATTTAGCCTATAGCATACGAAACTTAATGGAAATACCCCCCAATAGCCCCTTGATATTCGATGTAGAAGTCATCAAGGTCAAAAAAGCTGGGGAGGAATCCCAAAAAAATATACAGAAATAGGCAATAAAAAGCTATCTTCGTACTTTATTAATACAATACAAATTAAAATGGACAACAAAATCACCGGAATCGTAAAGTTTTTTAATACTGCCAAAGGATTTGGTTTTATTAAACATGACGATTCTAACAAAGAAACATTTGTGCACGTTAGCGGTCTTGATGGCGCCGAAATTAAAGAAGGCGACAAAGTAGAGTTTGAAACGCAGGAAGGCAAGAAAGGCATGAATGCAGTTAATGTAAAAGTAATAGGTTAATACATATTATTACCGCATTTCTAAAGCTCTCCAGTAATGGAGAGCTTTTTTTATATACTTAATATTTGTTAAATAACTTTAAACAAAAAAGCTGGATACTTATCATTTGACTATTTTTGCCTCAAGCAAAAAAATAAATATGTATAAAAAATTATCACTCCTCTCCTTTTTATTCTTAGCCACTTATGCAGCGGCGCAAACACCTGTTCAACAAATAAAAGTTTCTGCAGGCCAAAAGATCAAGATTGTAGATAGCCTATCATTTAATATTGTACAAGAAGCCATGGGACAAACTATGGAAATGCCTGGTGCTACTTCATCAAGTACCTTATTGGAAATTAAATCTAGTGATGCAGACAAATCTATTCTTACCAGCACCTTATTACACATTTCGTTTAATTCAAGTGTCATGGGACAGGATATGGATTACGATTCTGATAAACCTGCCGACAAGGGCTCTGAGGTTGGAAAGGCATTTGAAGAAAAATTGAACAAAGCAGAAAATATTACCCTTGACAATTCAGGAAAAACAGTTCCCTCTCCTGAAAAAATAGCTACCAAAGAAGAAGAACCTAATGGCGGTGCAGCTGACATGATTAAAAATCTTACCGGAGGAGTGGGTGGCAATTCAACTGAAAATGCTTTCATGCTATTGCCTACTAATAGCACGACCGGTAGCGCTTGGTCAGATTCAACTGTTTTTGAGGGCATCAAAACAACCCGTACCTATATTATCAAAAGTATTGACAATAATTTAGCTACCATTACTGTAATGGGTGTTATGAGCGGTTCTAGAAAAATGGAAATGCAAGGAATGGAAATGAATATGACGGCTGGCGGAAAATTGGATGGCGAAATTATTGTAGACATTAGTAACGGATTGGTTAAAAAAAGAACCAGTGTTGTAGAGCCTAGCAATAGCATTGATGTAATGGGAATGTCTGTACCAGTTACAGGCAAACTAACAACGGTTACCTACTACCAACTTCAATAAATAAATTATCATTAATAAAAAAGGATGCTTCGATTGGAGCATCCTTTTTTATGTCGACTATTCTTTCATTTTCAACAAACTAAAATAGCCTACTGCGGTAACTAAACAGATCGTACCAACAATCCACCAGAGAGTAGAAAATCCCAATGCAAATGCAATTAAGGTACCAACACTACTGCCAAAAACCTGGGCTGTACTCCAAGCCATTGTATACAATGCAGCATATTGCCCCCTATTGGTTTCATTGCTTCTACTAATGTACCAGGTATTCATAAACGGCATCGCAATCATTTCGGCAATCGTTACCATGATTGTTGAAAGGGTAGCTACCCAAGCACCAGAAAGCATAGGCAGGTTTAACATATAAAAAGACAATGCCATTAAAACAGACCCATACACCATTAATTTCAAGTAAGGGTATTTGCCCTCCAACTTAAATACTAATACCATTTCAAATAGGGCTATCAGTATGCCATTCAGTGACATGATTATGCCAATATTAAATTCATTCAAGTTCAAGCCTTCTTTAAAAAATAGCGGTACAGTGGTAAATAATTGAAAGAAACAAAATGCAAATAATATTTTGAAACCAATAAAAATGAGAAAAGTTTTATCCTTATAGGCAGAACTGGATAGGGATATTTTTTCATCCGTTTTTTTGGGATTCATCCTGTCTGTTTTCTGTTGCAACAAACTTACTTTAGGCAACAGCTGTAATAAGAAAAATGCTGCAGCCAGATTGGTCAATCCATCCACCCAAAATAATAGATGATAATTAACCGAAGCCAAAAAGCCACCCAAGGCTGCACCTACTCCCCAACCCAAATTAATGGCCAAACGAACCAATGAAAACGATTGAGTTCTATTGGCAGATGAACTGTAATAGGCAATTGCAGTTGCATTGGCAGGACGAAAGGATTCATTCACCAAACTCAGTAAAAATGTACAGACACAAATAGAGGCATAGGTTTGCATTTGTCCCAACAGGAGAAACAAAAAACCACTCAGCAATAATGAAGTAAATTGAGTATAATAAAACCCAAGTCGATCGCTTATTTTTCCGCCAAGAAAAGCGCCCAAAATAGCCCCCAACCCATATATAGCCACTACCCAACCGGCTTCTTGGGTACTATAGCCAATCTTTTTACAATACAAGGTCATAAAGGGCAGTACCATTGTACCGGCTCTATTAATTAGCATCACAACACTTAGCAACCAAATTCTTCTGGTTAAGCCATTGTATGCATTTTTATATAAGGTAATAGTGGTACCAATCATTGATTGAATGTTTCTGTTCTTGGTATCAAGGCAAATGCCTGCTGAAATAGTTCAGGAGGCATCGCCATTTTCCTAATGAGGGTATCTATCCATGCTCCATCTACTGTTACGATTGCAGCCAAAACATCTCCATTTTTCCATATTTCATTTACAAATGACCACCGGGCAAAATGAGCAGCTGCTTTTTGTAATTTTATTTTTATTTCAATCTGATCTTCAAACTTTAGTTCTCTTCTAAAAACACATTCTTCGCGCAGGATAACTGGCCCAATATGGTATTGCTGTATGGCCTCCATGGTAATACCATTTTCCTGTAACACCCGCATCCTGGCGGTGGCACAATAATCATAATATTTTGAATGCAGCACATGAAAATTAGGATCAATATCTGCCCAACGAATTTCAACTTTTTGGCTAAATGATAACATGAATTTTTTTTTACAAATGTATATTCATTAATGAAACAATAAAAAAGAAAGTCCCCCTGATAACTCAGAGGGACTTTTGATAGCTAACAATCGTTGTTTGTTTTGGTATCAAATCTGTAAAGCTGTCAAGGGGATTAGATCATGCCTCCATCAGCGTATTTTAAAAATTTCATATAACCAATGTAAATTTATGGGCTCTATTTTAGAACCATTACAAAACGAGGCCTCCCTATTTTAAAAGGATACATTGATTAGGTATTATCCTTTGCAAAAATTCAAATGAAAGCCATATTATTGAACAGGTTTGAATAATGCCTTAATAAGATTGAATGGAATGAATTTTTTTACTATTTGTTGTGTACTTAATACACAAAATAGGCCTATTGGGGAGATTGAGGTTGAGGTTGAGATTGAGGTTGAGGTTGAGATTGAGGTTGAGGTTGAGGTTGAGATATTGGGAAAACTGCATTGAACTAATAATATATTTAAAATGTAAATTGCAGTACCAATATAGAAGGGCAATGACGGATATGTATCCTTTCCTTTTTATACTGTGTAATACTAATAAACAATAAATAAATTCACATGAAATATCTTGCCCCCAATCCTGGATTATTTACTGAAAACAGGAAAAGATTCGTTGAAAAAATGGATAAGAACGCAATTGCTATTTTTAACAGCAATGATGAATTGCCATCAAATGGTGATGCACTGCATCGATTTGTACAAAACAGTGATCTTTTCTGGCTCACGGGAGTCGACCAGGAAGATACCATGCTCGTATTGTTTCCAGACAATCCTGATCCGAAGTATAGGGAGGTATTGGTATTGGTGCGTCCAAATGAATTAAAGGAAAAATGGAATGGCCATTTGCTAAGAGCCGATGAAGGAAAAGCTGCTGCTGGTATTTCTTGCATTGTATGGCTTGATAGTATTGACGCCTTATTACAGGCTTGGATTCATTTAGCTGATACGATTTATTTAAATACAAATGAAAATGATCGCAAAGCCAATTTAGTGCCTGTGCGTGACTATCGTTTTGCAGAAGAAATTAAAACTAGGTATCCGTTACATCAATATAAAAGGAGTGCCAGAATCATGAAAGATCTCAGGGCCATTAAAACAGCCGCTGAAATAGAGTTCATTCAAAAAGCGATTGATATTACAGATATTACTTTTAGAAGATTATTGAAAGAAATTAAACCGGGTATCATGGAGCATGAAATAGAGGCCACCATCTATCATTCTTTCCTTTCTAATAAAAGTACCGGACCAGCATATGGCAGCATCATTGCGAGTGGTGATCGCGCCAGGGTTTTGCACTATATCGAAAATAACAAAGAATGCAAGGATGGAGAATTAGTGCTGATGGATTTTGGAGCAGCATATGGATACTACTGTGCTGACCTTACCCGTACTGTACCTGTAAACGGGAAATTTAGCAAAAGACAAAAAATCGTTTACAATGCTTGTCTGCATCTGCATCGCTATGCAGCCAGCATTTTAAAACCAGGAATCAGTATTGTAGATTATACAGAAAAAATAGGTGATGAAGCAAGCGTAGTATTTCAAAAAATCGGATTATTAAAAAAATCTGATATTAAAAATGAAAACCCTGAGGACAGGGCTTATAGAAAATATTTATATCATGGCATCAGCCATCATTTAGGAATAGATGTACATGATTTAGGTACTCGTACAGCACCCGTAAAAGCAGGAATGGTGTTTACCATTGAACCAGGTATTTATATTGAAGAGGAACAAATGGGTGTAAGAATTGAGAATAATTTTTGGATTACCCGAAATGGCAATAAAGATCTAATGAAAAATATACCTATTGAAGTAGAGGAGATTGAAGCATTGATGAAGCAGTCACGCAAATAAGTATAAACTTTAAATTAATCATTACTAACTTGAACTCATTCCTTAAAAACAGGTGTGAAAAAATAAATTATGAAGCAAATTCCCAATATTTTCACCTTACTTAATTTAGTATTTGGCTGTTTAGCGATTGTTGCCATTTTACAGAATGGAATTGTAATTAGCACCAATGAAGAAGGCAATCAATTATTAGCAGTACCAGAAAAAATTTGGATGGCTTCTTTATTTATAGCTATTGCAGGAATTGTTGATTTCCTAGATGGGTTTATCGCTCGATTACTGAAGGCTAATTCTGACATGGGAAAACAGTTAGATTCACTGGCAGATGTGGTCAGTTTTGGGGTTGCTCCTTCACTGATTGTATATCAATTTTTAAGACTCAGCATTGCCAAAGAAGAAGATGGGCTAGACGCTTCCTTTATTTGGTTAATGCCTGCATTTTTAATCGCCGCTGCTGGCGCCTACCGACTGGCAAGGTTTAATATAGCTACTGATCAACAATACGGTTTTAAAGGAGTACCAATACCAGCCGTGGGCTTATTAATTGCATCTTTTCCACTTATCTATTGGGGCAATTCAAACGAAACTGTTTTATCTATATTCACCAATAAATGGGTATGGTATACTGTAATCTTACTAGTAAGTGGCTTGATGATTAGCCAAATTCCAATGATGGCTATGAAATTTAAGGACCGCAGTATAAAAAACAATTTGCCTAAAATAATTTTAGTACTAGTAGCCATCCTAGCAGCGTTGATTTTACATTGGATAGCTGTGCCAGTCGTGTTTCTTGTATACATTATTTTATCTTTGCTTTTCAAACAATAATTAATATGATATTTTCCGTTCAAGTTAAAGTAATGCCTCTAAAAGACTTGTTAGATCCACAAGGGAAGGCTGTAATGGGAGGCCTAAGCAATTTAGGCATCAAAAGCATTTCTGATGTTAGAATTGGCAAGCACATTGACCTACAAATTGAGGCTATTTCCAAAGAGGAAGCCACTAATATTGCTGCTGAAGCGGCGAAAAAATTATTAGCCAATCCTGTAATGGAATATTTTGAAATCACGGTCGCCTAATTTTTATTGAAATTT
>CAIOIZ010000054.1 GCA_903858475.1 uncultured Bacteroidota bacterium | reverse complement strand
GATAAACGGCCTTTAATCTTTTTAATGTTTTATCTGTATCTGCAGACTGCGACAGGCTATTGGTATAAAAATGAAGGAAAAGTTCATTGGCCGCATTATTGGCTTTAAAGTGATGTGGATTTTCTAGAAAATCTTTTAATGCTGCCTCAGAAAACTTATTATTATCAAAGAAGTCATCTCCTAGTCCGGTAATGGCCCCTTGGCAAGTGGTGGCCATGCGTTCTTGTGAAGAGAGCCTTTGGCCATTTAATAAAGCAAAGCCTTCACCTAAAATAGCCGGAACCGCAAGCCCATAATATTGATTGATTTTTTTTAAGTCTTCCCTACTAATAGAGCCATCATTAACCGCCAATGCTTTGTTTATATGCGGTTGTATATGGGTTTGTAAAAATTTTTTTTGTCGCCGCAGTCCGGCCAAAATATTATATAGGGCAAATGGTGTTTGCCAGCTATTTTTTAATATTAGGAAGATTGACATAAATTTTTCGGGCTATTGTTGTACCAGTTGAATAAGATTACCACAGGTGTCGTTAATGAGAACGATAAAAACGGGGCCCATTGCTTTTGGGTTGGAGTGGAACTCGACACCCAATTCTTTCAAGCGAAGAAATTCGGAGGCTAAATGGGGAACAAAAAAGCTGGTTGGTTTTATTTGCATCGTTTTTATTTACTCAATAAAAAAATAAGAGGTTGTTCAAATCTTTTGCTCCAGGATTTTTCAGTGTGATCTGCTCCAGGAAAATAAATTGTTTTCCAGTTTTTATTATTATACCCTCGAGCTTTTATAATTTGATCAGCTTGTTTTTGCAATGGAGGATATAGTGCATCTAGGGTTGCGTCCCCATAGTCAAAATAAAGTTGATGTTGTTTGGGGTCTGGGAGGTGCCATTTCAGGTATTCAAAAATAGCAGCGGGAATGGGGTTGTTGTCTATGGTGAAAATTCCGGGCCAATGAGTAGAGATGCAGGCGGCACCGCCAAAAACGGCAGGATATTCACAAATTGCATACAAAGAAATTAATCCTCCCATACTACTACCGCCAATGAATGTGTGCTTACTATCTTTCAGGGTTGAAAAGCTGCTATCAATAAAAGGTTTTAATTCTTTTGTCAAAAACAATAAATAATTATCGGAGCGCAATTTATTTTCTTTGAATACAGCCACCCCACTGCTTCTGTTTGTTTTAAAAAGCGAATCTTGTTGGGGTTTAGGAAGTGATTCAAATGCTTTTTGTGGAAAATATTCCAGGTGGCGGGATGTTTCGGTGTTGTATATACCCACAACAATACAGTTGTTGATTTTTTTTTCTTTTAATAAGCGGCCGATTGTTTCATCTACCATCCATTCTTGGTGGTTCCATACAATATTGCTATCGAATAGGCTTTTTCCATCCTGCATATACAGGACTGCATATTTTTTCTTTGCTGAATAATCATCGGGCAACCAAACATCAACAGTTCTTGGCTCCACATAAGCGGAAGAGAAATTTTCGAACTGCCTAATTGTTCCCGAAGAAGGCCTTGGAGTTTGTGCGTTACCGATAGTAATAAAATAAAAGGATAAAACCAGTAGACGAAAACGCATATGATTGCTTTTGGGCAATAAATATACGGCGGAAAAACAGCTATTGCATAAAAAACGGAGCGCAGGGCTCCGTCATAAAGTATTTTAAAAATAGCCATTAAAATTCTGCCGTCTTTGGATATCTAGGGAAAGGAATAACATCTCTGATATTTCCCATTCCGGTTACAAATTGTACCAACCTTTCAAATCCAAGCCCAAAACCAGCGTGTGGACAAGCGCCAAATTTTCTAGTATCTAAATACCACCAAAGGTCTTCTGTGGGGATATTCATTTCTTTCATTCTTTGTTCCAGCTTGTCCAACCTTTCTTCTCTTTGGCTACCACCAACAATTTCGCCAATACCGGGTGCTAGAATATCCATGGCCGCAACCGTTTGTCTACCGGGTTCGCAACCATCATTTTGGCGCATGTAAAAGGCTTTAATTTCTGCAGGGTAATTGGTTAAGATAACAGGTTTTTTAAAATGTTTTTCTACCAGGTACCTTTCGTGTTCACTTTGCAAATCAATACCCCATTTATCAATCAGGTATTGAAATTTTTTCTTCTTATTATGATTGCTCTCTCTAAGAATATCGATGGCTTCGGTATAGGTTACTCTTTCAAAATCGTTATTAACTACAAAATCAAGTTTTTCCATTAAGCCCAATTCACTGCGTTTATCTTGTGGCAATGCTTTTTCTTCTTCAGCAAGCCTCTGTGCTAAAAATTCAAGATCTTCTTTATTGTGTTCAAGGGCATAACCAATAATGAATTTGATAAAGGCTTCGGCAAGATTGGCATTGTCTTCCAAATCATAAAAGGCCATTTCTGGTTCAATCATCCAGAATTCAGCAAGGTGTCGGGCGGTGTTGCTATTCTCTGCTCTAAAAGTGGGACCAAAAGTATAGATATCACTAAACGCCATTGCTGCCAACTCTCCCTCTAATTGGCCACTTACGGTAAGATTGGTGCTGCGTCCAAAAAAATCTTCTTTAAAATTAATGCTACCATCTTCGTTTTTGGGTGCGCTACCATCAATAGGGAGTGTGGTTACACGAAAAGTTTCACCAGCCCCTTCGGCATCACTAGCGGTTATGATAGGCGTGTGTAAATAAACAAAACCCTTGTCATTAAAGAATTTATGAACCGCAAAAGCCAGGGTATGGCGTACCCTGAAAATGGCACCAAAAGTATTGGTACGAAAACGAAGATGTGCAATTTCTCTTAAAAATTCAAGGCTGTGTTTTTTGGGTTGAAGGGGAAATTTTTCAGCATCACTGTCTCCTAAAATTTCAATAGAAATGGCTTTTAATTCTACCCTTTGCCCCTTGCCCAGTGAAGGAATCACTTCGCCGGTTGCTTTTATGCAAGCGCCCGTGGTAATACGCTTTAGCAGGTCCTCTTCAAATTTCCCCAACGCTGCAACAATCTGTATATTATGGTTGGTGCTACCGTCGTTAAGTGCTATAAACTGGTTGTTGCGAAAGGTTCTTACCCACCCCATTACCGTTGTTTCGTAGTTTGTGCTTTCGCTGGCCAACAGCTCCTTAATCCTCATTCTTTTATTAAACATAGTATACAATTAATAGCTGCAAATATAATAATAGATGGGCTTGCACCCTACTGGTTTTGCCCCGGGTACCTATTTTGGGTTGAATAAAGGAATTAAAATCGCGTGAAAAGGCCATTCTACTCATTACTAAACCTCAAAAGGGTAAAAATTTTGTTTTTTTATCAAAAAACAACCTATTTTTGACCTCGGAAAGAGCCGATAAGATTACTCAATCATTCTTTTTATCACAGTGGCCATTTCCTCATCAAAAAATTTCAATTCAATTTTCAGACTTTTTAAGACCGGTTTTTGAGACTTAATTACTACCATCTTTTATGTACGACATCTTACAACTGAACGACCTGCTCGTTCCCGAGTTGCTTGATATTGCTGAGCAACTTACCATCCCCAACGCAAAAAAATTAAACAAACAGGAATTGGTATATAAAATCCTGGATAAACAAGCTATTATGAATGCAGACAAAAAAAACGAAGGAGAAAAACCCAAGCGTAAAAGAATTATAAAAGCCACTACTGATAATTCAGCAGAAGAAGCGGAGGTAATGCAAGAACCTGTGCCAGAGAAGAAGGAATTACCTGTGCAAAAAGCTAAAAAAACAGAACCACCAAAACCGTTGAAAAAAACCAAGCCCGAGGTGAACGAGATCGAAACGGAAGAGGAGTTGCAACCCATACTCGACGGACAAAGCAGCCTGCCGCCATTGTTTGCGAAATTATTAGCAGAAGAAGATGAGCAGCAGCCCGAGGTGCAATTGCCAGAAGAAACACAAGCACAACAAAAACAAGCGCCCCAACGCAAGGAGCAGAATGTATTTAATATAGAGTTTGATGGAATTATTTTAGGGGAAGGTGTCTTAGAAATGATGCCCGATGGATATGGCTTTTTAAGAAGCAGTGATTACAATTACCTTTCTTCCCCCGATGATATTTATGTATCACCCTCACAAATAAAATTATTTGGATTAAAAACGGGCGATACGGTTTATGGAAGTGTTCGACCTCCAAAAGAAGGAGAAAAATACTTTGCATTACTAAAGGTGGACACCATTAACGGTAAGCGCCCAGACGAAGTAAGGGATCGTGTTCCTTTCGATTATTTAACACCGTTATTTCCTTTTGAAAAATTAAATCTTTGCACTACCTCTGATAATTATAGCACGCGTATTATGGACCTCTTTACTCCTATTGGTAAAGGACAAAGGGGTTTGATTGTGGCACAACCCAAAACGGGTAAAACCATGTTGTTGAAAGAGGTGGCCAATGCCATTGCAGAAAATCATCCTGAATGTTATTTGATGGTGGTGTTGGTGGATGAAAGACCAGAGGAGGTAACAGATATGGAAAGAAGTGTAAAGGCAGAGGTTATTGCTTCTACCTTTGATGAGCCAGCAGACAAACACGTGAAGGTTAGCACCATTGCATTGCAGAAAGCAAAACGATTGGTTGAATGTGGTCATGATGTAGTAATATTATTAGACTCTATCACTCGTTTAGCCAGGGCACACAATACCGTTGCGCCTTCTAGTGGTAAGGTATTAAGTGGTGGTGTGGAAGCCAATGCCATGCAAAAGCCCAAACAATTTTTTGGTGCTGCAAGGAAAATAGAAAACGGAGGATCATTAACAATACTAGCTACCGCCCTGGTTGATACGGGTAGCAAGATGGATGAGGTGATATTTGAAGAATTTAAGGGTACGGGTAATATGGAATTGCAATTAGATAGAAAACTATCCAATAGACGTATTTATCCTGCCATTGATATTGTTGCCTCTAGCACTCGAAGAGATGATTTATTGTTAGACAAAGACACCTTCAAGCGCATGTGGGTATTGCGTAAACACATGGCCGATATGAATAGTGAAGAAGCAATTAATTTACTCTTGAAAAACATGAAGGGAACCAAGGACAATGCCGAATTCCTAACATCTATGAATGGATAAAAGAATTAAAATAAATTGTAAGCCGCTGAATTAATTAGCGGCTTTTTCTTTTTGTAACTTCATGGCATTAAGTAATGGCAATTCAAAAATTATCAATAGAGGAATTTCTTAAGAAGGCAACCCTGCATCCTGTATTGGATGTTAGGAGTCCCGGTGAATACCAACAAGCGCATATTCCCAATGCACACAATATTCCATTGTTTGAAGATGAAGAAAGAAAAGTAGTAGGCACCGCATATAAACAAGAAAGCAGAGAACGGGCGATTAAATTAGGCTTGGATTATTTTGGTGGAAAAATGAGCAAGATGGTAGAAGCGGTGGAGGCAATTAAAACTCATCACCCAACAGTTACCGATAAAATTATATTGGTACACTGCTGGAGAGGTGGCATGCGCAGCGCCGGGGTGGCTTGGTTACTTGACTTGTATGGATTTAAGGTATTTACATTGGTGGGTGGGTATAAGGCCTATCGTACATGGGTACTCGAACAATTTGAAAAAAAATATCCCTTCACTGTAATTGGTGGATATACCGGAAGCGGAAAAACGCTTTTGTTGGAGGGCTTGCAACAAAAAAACAAAAGGATCATTGATTTAGAGGCCTTGGCCAATCACAAAGGATCGGCATTTGGTAGCATGGGTGCGCAACCCAGGCAGGAAATGTTTGAAAACTTATTGGCTACTAAACTATTTTCCGAAACACATCAGCTGCAACAATCATCCAACCCAACCCATACCATTTACATTGAAGACGAAAGTCAAAGAATTGGAAACCTACAAATTCCGATGGCTTTGTGGCCGAATATAAGAAATAGTAAAATTTTATTTTTTGATATTCCCTTTGAGGAAAGGTTAAATTATATCACAGAAACCTACGGAAAATTAGAAAGGGATAAACTTGTTACCGCGATCATGCGAATACAAAAAAGACTAGGAGGATTGGAAACAAAAAACGCCATCAATTTTTTGTTGGAAGAAAATACCAAAGAGAGTTTTAGAATTTTACTCAGGTATTACGATAAGTGGTATGAAAAGGGACTACAGAATCGGGAAAATATAACTTCGCTATTAAATAAAATCCCCTGTTTAAGCGTTGATACAATTACCAATGTCCAAAAAATACAATAATGCGAAAAAAAACATTTTTATCTTTATTAATTTTTTCATTATCCCCGCTTTATTTTTTTGCACAAACAGCAGGTTGGGAGCAGCAGGATGTAACCGGACTTTGGAAGGGTTATATGTACAATGATACCACCCAAAAAAATTATAAATACGAAATAGCGATTAGCGAGAAAAAGGGAAAATTATATGGGTATAGCCATACCTATTTTATTATTGATGACAAGGAATACCACGGCGTAAAAAAGGTAAAAATCAATAAAAGAAAAGATCGGTTGATTGTTGAAGATGTAGAGCTCATTGCCAATAATTATCCGGTTGCTCCACCTCGGGGGGTTCATCAAATTAGCGCGTTGGTGTTTGAATTAAAAGATACAGTTATGATGCTTACGGGATTATTTACCACTACTACTACCCGTGAGTATCATTCAGTAACTGGTTATATACATATTGAAAGAAAAAGAAATTATTGGCAATCGGCCCTAATACCACACCTGCAAGAATTGGATTTGGTAAAGAACCTTTCTTTTGTGGATACCAAGCCAATTCTTGCACCCATCAATACAGTAGCAGTGCTTAGTCCAAACGAAACCATTCCCGAGGGAAAGCCCGCTATCCAACAGCAACAGATAAAAATAGAAACAAAGGTTCAGCCAACTACTGCGGCAATAAAGCAGGAGCCAATTGTACAGTCTCCCAAAACAGGTACCCCTGTAGTGGTAGCGAAGCCGGTAAGCCCAACGGTTGCTTCATCTAACAACAAGCTTATTCCCGCTGTACCCGTGGCAACAACGGTTACTGCTGCACCGCCTATTAGCAAACCGGTTACAGCAACAAAACCAGTGATGAAGCCACCAGCATCAGTAGTGGTAAACAATACGCCCGCTGTTATAACTCCTATAAAAACAAATCCTACCCCACCGCCATCTGTGGCGGTAAGTGCTGTTGAAAAACCCGTGACCATTATTGCAAAAGCAAATATTCCCGTAGCCAATCCACCCGTTGCATTTGAAACAAGGAAGATTGAAAATATTGAATCGGTGTATTATAAATCAGATAGTCTTGAAATAACCCTCTATGATAATGGAGAGGTAGATGGAGATACGGTAAGTGTATTAATGAACGGGAAGGTTATTATGTCAAGGGTTGGTTTGAGTACCAATGCGGTTAGAAAAACCATTTACACACAAGGAACGGGTGATAGTATACAAATTGTGATGTATGCAGAAACCTTGGGTAGTTTACCACCCAATACAGGATTGTTAATTGTAAACGATGGTGGTGAGCGTTATGAAATTAGGTTTAGTGGCGATTTACAAAGAAGTTCGGCGATTGTATTTCGTAAAAGGAAATAGTCATTAATATAATAGTTGTTCTTGTTGAAAGGCATGCAGCACAATTAGTAAATTTGTATCATGAACGAAATTAAACTTACACAATATTCTCATGGAGCAGGCTGCGGTTGTAAAATTTCACCCAAGGTGTTGGATGAAATTTTAAGCAGCAATTTGGCTATGCCCGATAATGATAAATTAATTGTAGGCAACCATAGTAAGGATGATGCAGCTGTATATGATTTAGGTAATGGCAGCGCATTGATTTCTACAACAGATTTTTTCATGCCCATTGTAGATGATCCTTATGAATTTGGAAGGATTGCATCTGCGAATGCCATCAGTGATATTTATGCAATGGGTGGTCAACCCATATTAGCGATTGCTATCTTGGGTTGGCCCATCAATACACTTCCGGCCGCTGTGGCCAAATTGGTGATTGAGGGAAGTAGAAGCGTTTGTTTAGAGGCGGGTATTCCATTAGCAGGAGGTCATAGCATTGATTCACCTGAGCCAATATTTGGATTAGCGGTGAACGGGTTGGTGCCTCTTCAAAATATCAAACAAAACAACAAGGCCCAGGAGGGAAATATTTTGTTTCTCACCAAACCATTGGGTGTGGGCATCTTAACAACAGCAGAGAAAAAAGGTATTTTACAAGCGGCGCATCGTGGTATAGCTGCCAAACAAATGATGCAGCTCAACAAGATTGGTGCTTTGTTGGGTAAGCTGTCGGGAGTAACCGCTATGACAGATGTAACAGGTTTTGGTTTATTGGGTCACTTGGTTGAAATGGCGGAGGGGAGCAACTTGAGTGCTGCTGTTGATTTTGATAAAGTACCCTTGATTATCCCCGACCTATTGAATTATATAGAACAAAAATCAATTCCCGGCGGTACAGTAAGAAACTGGGATAGTTATGGAGAAAAAATTGCTCCATTGACTGATATACAAAAAGCTGTTTTAGCCGATCCTCAAACCAGCGGAGGCTTACTGATAGCCGTAGACGAAAACTCAGTGGCGGAGGTGATTGACCTATTGAAAGAAAATGGATTAAGTGATTTTATTTGCCCAATTGGGGAAATGCGACCAAAGGCTGAAAAGACGGTGTATTTAAAAAATTAAGTGTTGCTTGTTTTTAATTTTTTCATTCGTCATTTCTGTTACCAATTGCACACCCGAGATTGTTTTAATGGCTTGTATCAAGGAGCTCAACTCTGCGGCGCCAATAGTTTCTCCTTTTATTAACCAAACGAAGTCGAGGTGTTTGAATTCCGGTAAAAGATATTCTCCATCAAATTGATTGTTGTACAAATAATGTGTGATAGATGTAGAAGGTACGTTGTATTCAAAAATCGAAAAATAATAAACCCTGTCTTTTTTACCGAGTTTAATTTCGAGATCGTGGTTAATCCTGAAATTAAAACCCAGTGCTTGGTTGAGTTGCCAACTGAATTGATAGTCTTTCACCGGCGCAACCAATCCTAGAAGAATAGCATCTTCAAAAAATTCCTCCGCGATGGATTCGTTGTCTATTTTAAGTTTCAAACTCACGATATATTATATACGCTAATTAAAATACAATATCAAAAACCAGCTCTTCTGTTCCTCTCTTTATTTTTAGTTTAGTGGCTTCGCCTTTGTTGAATTTTCCCAATACTTGCATATAAGATTGCACATCTGAGAATTTGTGTTCACCCAGTTCTAGTAAAATATCCCCGGCCTTTAATCCAATTCTTTGTGCCAGTTTTCCTTCACTTACGCCATCAATTCTAACGCCGCCGCCACTGAAGGTATAATCGGGCATAACACCCAAAGAAACCTTGAAGCTATTCTTGGAGCTTGCGGTGGTTTCTCTCGTTTTGGTGAAAGGTAGTTTTCCTTTTTTGTTGGCTGATTCAATAAGGCGGTATAGGTATCTTACAATCTTCAACTCGCCGGTGTAATTAATTTTATCTGCATCATCGCTTGGTTTGTGGTAATCGCCGTGTACCCCAGTAAAGAAAAACAATACAGGAATATCTTTTCTATAAAAACTGGTGTGGTCGCTCGGACCAGCACCACTGCTATCAAATTTTATTTTAAAGTAGTCGTCTTTTTCGGTGATCATTTCTCCCCAGGTGGGCGAAGTACCGTATCCTCCAATAGTTAAACCATGGGTGCTGTCATTTAATCGGCCTACCATATCCATATTAATCATGTAGTTGGCGGTACTTAAATTAATGGAAGGGTGTTCGGTATAATATTTACTACCATATAAGCCCAACTCTTCACCACTGAAGGAAACCAATAGGTAATTATTGTTTTTTAGTTTAGCTGCTTTTAATATTTTTCCCATTTCAATTAAGGCGGCTGTTCCGCTGGCATTGTCATCAGCGCCATTATGAATAGCGGGTGTAGTTCCTACGTATAAGGAGTTTTTATCTTCTCCATAACCGAGGTGATCGTAGTGTGCGCCCAGGATAATAGTTGTAGCAGCACCGTTATCAATATAGGCGGCCACATTGTGCCCAATTCTTTTTTTATCTTCAATGACAACTTTTAATTTAATATCCAATGCAGATTTTTCGTCGTTTAAAAATTTTTGTTTCGCTTCTTTCTGCAGATATAGCACAGGAATTTTTATTGGATCGTTTTTAGCTTTCGCTTCAAACTTTAATTCGTCTTTGATGGTACCGGTATTATAAATGACATAAGCGGTAGCGCCTTTTTCTCCAGCATTGTTGGCGGCCGATTTAACGGCTTCAGTTAAATCAAAGTGTGGATTCTTTTTGTTTTCCTCTAACAAATCTTTCAGATCGCTGAACCAGATGGCTCCCGCTTCGGGAATAGACATGGAGGAACTCGATTCAAAACTAGTGTTCGGAGAAAAAACAAGCGGAAAGAAATCTTTGTCTACCTGCAAATCATTTCCATTAATAATAAAATGGGTAGAAGGATTAATTTGTTTGCCTTCATTAATTTCAAAATCTTGAATATAGCCACCGTTTTCGGCCTTGGGCAATAATCCAGCTTTTTGATATTCACTACTGATATATTCATAAGCCAATTTTTCACCAGCGGTACCAGTTCTTCTGCCTTCTAGTTTATCATCAGCCAAATAGCCAATATGCGCTTGTAGGCCGGCAAGTATTTTTTTATCCGATTTAGATAATTTTTGTGAGTAAGCCGTAACAGACAGCAAGAGGAAGGCAAAGAATATTTTTTTCATAGATGCAAAGTTATATGCTTAGTTGATTGATGCCATACCGATTAAAAAAAATTAACAAGATTCGGGTTTTGTCTGTCCGGTTTTCGGTATTTACCAATGAGGGAGCTTATTCTGTGTTAACCATTTCTCATTTCGTAAGAAATAAGGGTATTTTGCCTTTAATTTTGCAAGAATCGATTGACAAAGCACATAAACATAGCATTAGTAGGAAATCCTAACAGCGGAAAAACATCTTTGTTTAACGCCCTTACCGGTTTGAACCAGCAGGTGGGAAATTTTCCGGGTGTAACAGTAGATAAAAAAACTGGTTACACGCGCATATCCGAGCAATTAGAAGCAACACTGATTGACTTACCAGGAACCTATAGCTTATATCCCCGCAGAGCAGATGAATGGGTTTCTTATAAAGTATTGTTGAATCAGGACAAAACGATCAAGCCCGAAATGGTAGTATTGGTGGCCGATGCGAGCAATCTAAAACGTAACCTGTTATTTTGTTCTCAGATCATCGACCTTAAAATACCCGTTGTGGTGGCTTTATCGATGATGGACCTGGCCAAAAAAAACGGCACACAAATAGATATCGAGGGGCTTGAAAAAGAATTGGGGGTGATGGTGGTTACTGTAAACCCACGCAAGGACAAAGGTATTCCTCAATTAAAAAAAGCCATTGAGCAAACAATAAAACAGACTAAAAGACCAACCCCTAAAGATTTTATTGATAGCATGCAATTGGCAGCGGTGCCTGTAAAAGCGATACAACAAATATTTCCATCCCTTCCAGATTATGCGGCGATTCACTATTTAATCAATCACGAAAATTTTGATTTTGATGCACAGATGCAGGATCGTATTGAGCAAATAGAGATAGACGCTGCTTTTAATCCCACGAAGACACAGGCCGAAGAAATATTGCAGCGGTATGGGCACATCAAACAAATCATGCAGCAATCTGTGGTAGAAACCACCCCGCAGCAAAGGGCCATGCAGACGGAGAAAATTGATACCATTCTACTTCATCGAAAATGGGGGTATGCTATATTATTAATCGTTTTGTTCTTGTTATTTCAAAGTGTTTTTTGGGTAGCGCATTATCCCATGGATGGCATTGAATGGGTTTTTGGAAAATTAGGCGGATGGCTTACGCACAACCTTCCCATTGTTTGGTGGAGCGATTTGTTGATTAATGGGGTGGTAGCAGGACTGAGTGGTATCATGGTTTTTATTCCTCAAATCATGATTTTATTTGGGTTAATTACATTGTTAGAGGATACGGGTTACATGGCGCGCATTAGTTTTTTAACGGATAAGCTTATGCGAAAAGTTGGACTCAATGGAAAAAGTGTAATGCCCATGATTAGTGGATTTGCTTGTGCTGTTCCTGCGATTATGAGCGCCAGAAATATTGAGAATAAGAAAGAGCGATTGCTCACCATTTTGATTACCCCTTTGATGAGTTGTAGTGCGCGCTTACCGGTATACACTATTTTGATTGCATTGGTAATACCTTCTAAATTATACCTTGGCTTCTTAAGTTTACAAGGCCTGGTGATGATGTTCTTGTATTTCTTTGGTACCGCAATGGCGATGGCGGTGTCGTGGATAATGAAATGGTTTATTCAATCAACAGAAAGAAGTTTTTTTATTTTAGAATTGCCTGTGTACAGGGGTCCCCGTTGGAAAAATGTTATTACCACGATGATTGAAAAAGCCAAGATATTTATTTTGGATGCCGGTAAAATCATTATGGTCATTAGTTTGCTCTTGTGGGCATTGAGTAATTATGGTCCCAAGGAAGCGATGCAAAAAGTGACAGCAGAACACGAGGCGCTGATTCAACAACACCCCGAACAGAAAGACGAGTTGAATAAAAATTATAAGACTGCTTTATTGCAACATTCCTATGCGGGTACATTGGGAAAAGCGATTGAGCCCATTATTCGCCCCCTGGGATATGACTGGAAGATTGGGATTGCCTTAATTACTTCTTTTGCTGCCAGGGAGGTGTTTGTGGGAACCATGGCTACTCTATATAGCGTAGGCGAGGATGCTACAGAAAGCAGCAATACATTAAGACAAAAAATGACGGCGGCGAAAAGAGCTGATGGTAGTTCGGTATATGATTTGGCTACGGGTTTGTCGCTGATGATTTTTTATGTATTGGCCATGCAGTGTATGAGTACGCTGGCGGTAGTAAAAAGAGAAACCAGGTCTTGGAAGTGGCCTTTCATACAGCTTTGTTATATGACCGGACTGGCTTATTTAATGAGCTGGTTGGTTTACCAACTATTCAAATAAATTTTATTCATGTATAGCCCCAAGGGTAAGTATGCAGAAAAGCTAACACCGCAACAGGCTTTGCCAAAAATAAAGCATTATTGTGCTTATCAGGAAAGGTGTCACCAAGAAGTAAAGGATAAGCTGTATGGATACGGATTGAATAGTAAGGAAGTGGATGAATTACTGAGCCGGTTAATTGAGGAAAATTATTTGAATGAAGAACGATTTGCCATTCATTTTGCAGGGGGAAAATTCAGGATGAAAAAATGGGGCAAAGTAAAAATAAAGTACGAATTAAAACAGAAGAGGGTAACGGACTACTGTATACGAAAAGCGCTGGCTAGTATTGACGAAGAAGTATATATGGTGGTATTAAAAAAGCATTTAGCAGATAAGTTAAAAAGCCTTGGTGCCGAAAAGAATATATTTATCAGAAAACGAAAGTTGCAGGATTATTTAATTCAGAAAGGATTTGAAAGCGACTTAATAAGAGAAGCGCTATTGGAATTATAGTATTTGCCGCTGTATAGTATATCAACCATACAAATACGCGCAGTAATATACAAAACGGATTACTTGTTATTCAAAATCCCATCAATCTCCTTGCAAAGTCTGGCAAAAATTTCATCTACTGTACCCTCGCCCGCTATCACCACTACCTTATCAAATTGTTTGTAGTAATCTGCTACCACCGATGTTTTTTTGTGGTATTCAACAAGCCGCTCCCGAACAATTCCCTCGTTGATATCATCAGATCGGCCGCTGGTTTCCCCCCTTTTCAATAATCGTTTAACCAATTCTTCTTCGCTAACGGCCAAGGCAATCATTGCAGCAATAGAAGTTTTTTTAAGATCGAGTAATTTATCCAGTGCTTCGGCTTGTGTGCTTGTGCGTGGAAAACCATCAAACAAAAACCCTTTTGCATGCGGATTTGCTTCCAAGGCCGAACTAATCATGCCAATCACCACTTCATCAGGTACCAGGTGGCCCTTATCCATGATGGCTTTTGCTTCAATGCCCAAGGGTGTTTTACCAGCAATTTCGCTTCTAAGCAAATCACCAGTACTCAGGTGTTTGAGGCCGTATTGGGTAATTAACTTTTCGCTTTGGGTACCTTTTCCGCTGCCAGGAGGTCCGAATAAGATTAAATTAAACATAAGCTGTGGCTGTCATTGTGAAGATTGCAAAAATACTATACGGACTTTAAATAACCTTTAACAATTAAAAGAATCTCTTGAAAAACCTTACTTAAACAGATTTCGTAGATTGTTGAATCAATTTTTGAGAAAGGCTTCAACCATTTTTATGAAAATTTGTATTACAAACATGACAACTAAGTACACGGCACTGATTACCTGCCTGTTTTTATTGGCTTCCTGTAATCAATATGCACAAACACAAACCAAGGAGGGTAAAATGGATAGTATAAAAAACAGCCATCCGGCATTTTCTAAATCGGATACCAGCAAGGTGAATATGAGCAATGAAGAGTGGAAAAAATACTTACCCGAAGAGGTATATAATATTGCCCGCAATAAAGGAACCGAGCGCGCCTTTACTGGTAAGTATTATGAGCACAAGGAAGTAGGCACTTATTATTGTGCGGCTTGTGGCAATCCATTATTCTCCAGCAATGGAAAATTTGAAAGCAGTTGTGGTTGGCCAAGTTTTTTTGAACCCATCCGCAAGGGCAGCATCCTTTATGCACCTGATAATAACTATGGCATGAATCGTACCGAAGTAATGTGTGGTAGATGTAAAGCGCATTTAGGCCATGTTTTTGAAGATGGTCCCCCGCCCACCGGTTTGCGCTATTGTATTAATTCGGTGATATTGGATTTTGATAAGGCAAAACAGGCTTCGGATAAATACAAGGATGGCAAGAAGACGAACTAATGCGGTTTATTAAAATCGAATTCACCTAGCAGCACATACCCTAAATTGATTGGACAATTTTTGTGCATTGAATAATAACTATTGTAGTAGGTAAAAGAACTTTCCATATAAATAATTCACCCCTTTTTCGAGTTTATCCTCCACTCATCTATTTCTTTTTGTTCTATAGCAATTTTGTCTCAACTTCATTGTTCAAACTTTCTGCAATGAAAAAAACTACCTTATTTCTATCCTTGGTTTGTCTGCTTTGCAATGGTGTGCAAGCTCAAAAAATTTCACTGGATCAATTTAAAAATATGAAGCCCCGGAGCATTGGTCCGGCTGGCATGAGTGGTAGAGTAACCGCCATTGATGCAGTACAAACCAATCCCAATATTGTATATGTAGGCACCGCCAGTGGAGGCGTTTGGAAAACAGAAAACAGTGGCGCCAAATGGGAGCCATTATTTGATGAACAGCCCCTGTTGAATATTGGTGCAGTTTGTATTCAGCAATCGAACCCCGCTGTGTTATGGGTGGGTACAGGTGAAGGCAATCCAAGAAACTCTTTGAATTTAGGAGCCGGCATTTTTAAAAGCATGGATGCTGGTAAGACTTGGAAATTAGCGGGTCTTGAAAAAACAAAAAACATTCATCGCATCATTATTGATCCTAGTAATCCCAACACGGTATATGTAGCTGCTATCGGTAACCCATACACGGAGCACCCAGAGCGAGGTGTGTATAAAACAACCGATGGAGGAGAGAGTTGGAACCTGCTATTGCATACCAATGATAGCAGTGGTTGTGCGGATTTAGTGATGGATCCTAGTAATCCTAATAAACTTATTGCTGCTATGTGGCAACACAAAAGAACCCCCTGGAGTTTTACCAGTGGCGGCAAGGGAAGTGGATTGTATATCACTATTGATGGAGGAAAAAACTGGAAAAAACTGGGAAAGGAAGAGGGGTTGCCAGAAGGAAATTTAGGTAGAATTGGATTGGCTATTTCTTACAATGAACCCGACAGGGTATATGCAATGGTAGAAGCCACTAAGAATGGTTTATACCGATCGGATGATGGAGGATTAAAATGGGACTTAATCAACAGCAATAAAACAGACGTTACCAATCGTGCTTTTTATTTTCAGGATATCAGGGTAGATCCTAAAAACGAAAACAGGCTATATAATATTACACAGATTATTTCCATGAGTGAGGATGGTGGTAAATCATTTAATACCGTCATTCCTTATAATGGTATTCATCCAGACCATCATGCGTTTTGGATTAATCCTCTCGACCCGAACCTAATTATTGATGGCAACGATGGCGGAATTGGAATCAGTAGAGACAGAGGAAGAAATTGGATTTTCAGTGAGCAGTTGCCTGTAGGACAGTTTTATCATATTAATGTCGACAATCAATTGCCTTACCATGTGATGGGTGGCATGCAAGATAATGGTAGCTGGCGCGGACCAGCCTATGTTTGGAAAAATGGTGGCATCAGAAATTATTATTGGGAAAATGTTGGAGGTGGCGATGGTTTTGATGTGAGTGCCGACCCTGTTAACAACAACGCCGTATATGCAATGAGTCAGGGAGGAGAATTATTAAAAATAAATGTTGTAACCGGAGAACGCATGTCGTTGCAACCACCAGCGCCTAATTTAACTACCAGGTTGCGATTTAACTGGAATGCAGCATTTGCACAAGACCCGGCCGATGCTAATATTATTTATTATGGAAGTCAATTTGTTCACAAAAGTTATAATCAGGGGCTCACTTGGGAAATCATTTCACCCGACCTTACAACCGACAATAAGGAACAGCAGAAACAGGACGAGAATGGTGGATTATCGGTAGACATTACAGGCGCAGAAAATTATAACACCATACTTTGTATTGAACCATCTACGAAGGATAAAAACATTTTATGGGTAGGCACCGATGATGGCAATGTGCAATTGAGTAAAGATGCAGGGAAAACCTGGACGAGTTTTAGGGGAAAAATTCCGGGTATGCCCTTGGGCGTATGGATTCCACAAATCAGGGCCAGTAAGTACAATGCAGGAGAGGCTATGGTGGTATGCAATGATTATCGCAGGGGCGATTTTAAACCATATATATTTAGAACAAAAGATTACGGTGTTAGTTGGCAGCGCATCGTGGATGAAAACAAAGTAAAAGGGTATGCGCTTTGTGTTTTACAAGATCCTACAGAGCCCAATTTAATTTTTGCAGGAACAGAACATGGTTTGTGGGTGAGTTTTGATAATGGCAATAATTTTCAACAATGGAAAAATGGATATCCATCTGTATCAACCTTTGATTTAGCTATTCAAGAAAGAGAAGCGGATCTTTGTATTGCCAGCTTTGGTAGGGCCTTGTATATTATGGATGATATTCGGTCGCTTAGAAAGGTAGCAGCGAATACGGGCCTTGCCTTTTCAAAAACACTTACTGCATTTGAGCCACCGGTTGCTTATCAAGCAAGATTTGGACAGGCGCCCGGATACGAATGGAGTACCTGGGGTTTGTATGAAGGGCAAAATAAAACTAGGGGAGCGTCTTATACTTATTTTGTAAAGGCAAGAGATAAGGCAGACACTGCCAATAAAGCAAAAATGGATTCTATTAATGTGAAAATTTATACGGCTACAGGAGAGTTGATTCGTACCACAAAAGCAAAAGCAGATACAGGCTATAATAAAAATTCCTGGGGTTTTGAAACAAAGGGAATTCGTCAACCCGGAACGCCGAAGCCAAAAAACAATGCACCAGAGCCCGTTAACTTCGGGCAATCTGTTGAGCCAGGTATGTATAAAATGGTGTTGGCACTCGGAAAAGAAACCGATTCTGTTCAGCTCTTGGTGAAAGCAGACCCGAATATTCCGTTTAATAAAGCAATTTATGATGCGAAAAAAGCAATGTTTGCGCGAATTGATAAAAGCACATTGCGACTAACCGCTATTACCGATCGTTTGTCGGATGCGGAAGAAACTATTGCAAAAATAGAAGCACAATTAAAAAATGTGGAAGGCAAAGAAGCGGATAGTTTAAGAAAGACAGGAAAGATTATGACGGATTCGATTAAAAGCATTCGCAATTTTATTTTTGGAAAACCACAGGAGAAGCAGGGAACAGGATCTCCATTTCAGATAACAGTCAATGGTAAATTGGGTGAAGTAAGATCAGAAGTTCAAAGCAAGCCCAAGGTTCCCGATGCACAGGAAGAGCGAATGCTCAAGGAAGCAGAGGGATTGGTAGAAGAGGCGGTAGTAAAGACCAATAGCTTTTTCAATGAAAAATGGAATTTGTATGCTCAACAGGCAGCTGCCACGCCTTTGAAGATTTTTAAAGACTATAAGCCGGTAGAATAATTCATTTATCAATAAAAACCTGTTGGGGAGCTACTCCAACAGGTTTTTTGTTTATAGCTGCATAAAAATTACTTTTGTAATTCAATTATACAATATGTCCGCCCCGAAACTAAGTCAACTCGCAGAAACCCTCATTGGCTCTGAAATAGTTCGTTTAGGAAATGAAATCAAAGAAAAAATAAGGCAGGGCGAGCGCATTTTTAATTTCACGATTGGCGATTTTGATTCCTCCATATTTCCTTTACCCAAAGAATTAGAAAACGAAATCATTCAAGCTTACAAGGACGGCTATACAAATTATCCACCGGCAGAAGGAATGCTTGACTTACGGAAATCGATAGCCGAATTTATTGATAGCAGATTAGGCTTGTCTTACGATACGAATGAAATTCAAATTGCATCTGGTGGAAGGCCATTGATTTATTCTTTATACAAAACCTTAATAGATAAAGGGGATAAAGTAATTTATGCAGTGCCTAGCTGGAACAACAATCATTATGTACACTTGTGTGATGGAGAACACGTTTTAATTGAAGCCACGGCTGCCAATAATTTTATGCCTCAAGCTGCCGACATAGCACCATATATTAAAGGGGCTAGATTACTTGCTTTGTGTACCCCACAAAATCCTACAGGCACAACTTTTTCAAAAGCGCAATTAGAAGAAATTTGTGATTTGGTTATTGCCGAAAACAAGACGCGTGGTGAGGAGGAGAAAAAATTGTACATCTTCTTCGATCAAATGTATTGGACACTTACCTATGGGGATATACAACATTATAATCCTGTTAGTTTGCGTCCTGAGTTAAGAGACTATACCATTTTTGTAGATGCGATTAGCAAGGTGTTTGCAGCCACAGGTGTTCGCGTTGGTTGGTCAACTGGTCCTGCAGTTATTATTGGTAAAATGAAATCCATCCTTTCGCATATGGGCGCTTGGGCACCTATGGCAGAGCAAAAGGGGGTGGCTAATTATCTTCCACAAAAAGCAGCGGTGGATACTTATCTCCAACATTTTAAATCAGAGATTGAAGAAAGACTCCGAAAAATTTATGAAGGGTTTATTCAATTAAAAAAAGCAGGATACAAGGTAGATGCGATTGCGCCACAAGCAGCCATATATCTTACTATACAAATTGATTTGGTGGGTCAGAAAAAGAAGGACGGAAAGATATTGGAAACACAATCTGACGTTACTGCCTATTTATTAGATGAAGCCAAACTGGCCGTTGTACCTTTCTATTGTTTTGGTGCAAGCAGAAATAGTAGTTGGTATAGACTAAGCGTGGGTACTTGTAAAAAAGAAGAGATTAATGAAATGTTGGGAAAACTTGAATCGGCCATTACTCAGCTGAGTTAAAGGCTTAGTTTTTGCAATTTAAAAAAACGAAAGGCTTCGGTGTATTGGTGCTTAAAACTGCTTGTAGTTTACGAATGTTATTAGAAATCTTGTATTGATTGATGTTAATGATTTCATGCGCCGATACAAGGCTTTCGATACTTTCTACTTGTTGTAATATTTCATGCAACCAATCAATTTGATACTCCATTGCTTGCGGAGTCATTGTTTCTTGCTTAAGCAAGACCAGTAAATCTCTTCCTGGCTGATACATGCATTACGATTTAAGAAATTGAATTAATACCCTACCAAACCCTTCTTGCTTGGGCAAGCACAGCCCTTCTTACTGGAAGAGCATCCTGTGGCAATCAGGCTGGTAATAAGTATTAATAATAAAGAGGTTTTTAAAATACGATTCATATCTGATTTTAAAAATAAACTATTTTCACAAATAAATATTGTTTCAAATTGATAAACGGCGGGTATTTTAACAAAAAAAAAGTGTTGCTTGCTCCATTGGATTGGGGCCTAGGACACGCTACGCGCTGTATTCCAATCATTCATGCATTAATAAAGCTGGGTGCAGAACTTGTGCTTGCTGGTTCAGAAAAACAAATAGTATTGTTGAAACATGAATTTCCCCAGCTTGTATTTTTACCATTGAGTGGATATTCTATAGAATATAGTCGGCACAAAGCTACCCTACCGTTTAAATTATTATTACAAGTGCCCGGTATTTGGAGAAGAATCAGGGCAGAGCGCTCTTGGTTGAAAGGTATTGTTACTTCGCATAATATTGATGTAGTGATTTCTGATAACCGCTTTGGATTATACCATCGCGGTATTTGTTCAATTTATATTACACATCAACTACAAATACAAACAGGTTTTTTATTCAGCGACTGGCTTTTACAAAAATTTCATTATCACTTTATCAATCACTTTAATCATTGTTGGGTACCCGATGCGCCAGGCGAAAATAATTTAGCTGGAAAACTTTCGCACCCTTCTAGTTTACCCAAGACCAGGCTTACCTATATTGGCCCCTTATCAAGAATGACTGACAACGCAACAACACAGTCTGATTCTTTGGTTTGTGTGCTTAGTGGCCCCGAACCTCAAAGAACCTTATTAGAACAAATAATATTGCAAGCCGTAGAAAACTATGCAGGTAAAGCAATATTGGTTAGGGGGCTACCGGGTGAAGCTGAATTACCGAAAACCCAAAACCCAGCGCTAGAAATGTACAATCATCTTTCTTCAGCAGCATTGAACGAAAAATTACTTGCAGCAAAATGGATTATCTGCCGAAGTGGTTATACAAGTATTATGGATTTGGTAAAAATGAAAAAAAGGGCCATACTAATTCCCACCCCCGGACAAACGGAGCAAGTGTACTTGGCTACTTATTTAGCATCAAAAAATTTATTTCTTACAATTGAGCAATCAGATTTTAATTTAAATACTGCCATAGATAGGGCTGAAAAATTTCAATTTACTCAGTCAACTGTTGATTTTGATTTTTATACAACAGTGTTAGCTTGTTTTCAGGAAGACAAATACTTGTAACCGCGTATTACCCTTTTCCAATCATTTAAAATAGAATAAGTGCTAGCGTACCATTCGTCTGAAGAACGAAGGTTGACACTAGGCGCATGGTTAAGTGCAGCAGGTAGACCGGTAGAAGTTAAAATGCCTTTTTTCAGGGGCGGCATATCGTTATTGGAAAGGGCATAGCCAACCCAGGTTTTTCTTGTTAATAAAACATGGAATAGGTTTTTAAAAAACCTCCTCGGTCTTTTTTGGAAAAACAAGTGAAAGGGAAAACTAGCTAGCAAAATAAGCGCTAGCAAGATATCAGCCATCCATTTATTTCTTTTATTAATACTCAGGCCAATCCTGTATTTTTTATCTGCGGCAACATATTCGCCACTGATATTGCTACTATCACTGCCAACGATACTAGTACTTTGGCTTGCATGAAATTTATATCTTACCGTACCAGGTAGGGTTTGAATGAGTTGAATAATATCTTTAAATGAAAACCCGTTTTCGCAAAAAATAATTTCTTTAACAGGGTACATGTTAATGATATGTGGCAACTGGTTCGTATTACCTAGGGCAGCAGCACTATTGTCGGTATTGTTGTTAATGCGACCTAATACACGATCTTGCAAGCCAGCCAATTCCATTAAAGACCCTATAATTTTAAAATCTTTTTCATTTGCTACCACCATGGTTTGCCGGTGTTCTTCATCTTCGTCATTGATTAATAAAAGTCCCCATTGTACAAATAACCAGCGAGCAATCCACATGCCTATAAGTGCCAGTAAAATGCCAAAAACCAGGATGCCTCTACTAAAACGATATGCTTCGGGTAATAGGGCATAGCCGCTCATTAATATCAGTGCGGAAAAAAACACCGCTCTAAACAGTTGAACCGGTTTATAGCCTTTGAAATACAAGCCAGCAAAAAAAGAGGCCGCTAAAAAAATAATGGTAAATACCGGAAAAGCAATGGTGAGCATTTGGGGTGAATAATTTACCTCCTGCCGAATCTGTTTGCTCCACCAAAATTTCACCACCCAAAAACTCATTAAGATAAGGCCGGCATCAATTAAGGGAAGTCCGAGGCGTTGCAATAGTTTACCGCCCGCAGCAAATAAAGCTCTAACCCAAATGGCTACACGAACTAAAAAAATAAATACACTCGCTTTGCCCCCACTGTAATGTTTCTTCACAAATAAGCTCATAGCCTGGTAAAACAGGCGAACATAATTGAGGCTACCCTTTTTGGTGCTTTCTCCTTTGAAATGAATGATAGTGCTGTCGGCAAAATAATAATTTTTATAGCCAGCTTGTTGAATTCGATAACTCAGGTCCACATCTTCTCCATACATAAAAAAGGATTCATCAAAGCTTCCTACTTTTTGGAGGATATTTTTTGGGAGCATGATAAAAGCCCCTGCTAATACATCTACTTCGTGATTTTGGTTATCGGGCAAGTGGCCTAAATGATAGCGGGCCAATATTTTAGAATGCGGAAAAAATTGAGTTAATCCACTTAATTTAAATAGCGAAGTGAGGGGAGAGGGAAAGGCTCTTTTACTCTCCTTTAAAAATTGCCCACTGCCATCTACCATTCTAATACCAAGTGCGCCCGCCAATGGATTTTGTTGAAAAAAAGAAATGCATTGGTCAAAACAATCTTCTGGTAAGATGGTGTCGGGATTTAGGAAGAGTATATACGATCCCTTGGCTACTGCCAATGCTTGATTATTGGCTTTTGCGAAGCCGACATTTTCTTTGTTCCAAATAAATTGAACTGCAGGAAATTTATCGGGCAAATAGGTAGCACTACCATCTGTTGAGTGATTATCAACAACAATTATTTCGGCGTTGGTATGCTTGGATGCCTTCAATACAGAATAAAGGCATTGCTCCAGAAAGTATTTTACATTGTAGTTTACTATGATGACGGATAGTTGCAATAATTATTATTTCAATACAAAAAAAGTGCATTTAGAGGAGTATTCAAAAACGATCCCAATAAAAAGGGGGCCTTGGCCAGTATTTGGTCAATATAATAGGTAGTAGAAGGAGTCATATATCAATTTACATTGGTTTATCTTTGTACCATGAGCATGTTAAAAACAACATTATTAAATGCTACCGAAGCGGGAGCTGTTGAATTAAGGCGCTATTTCAATAATGCCGATTTAAAAATAAGCAATAAGGAAGGAATCAATAATTGGGTAACTGAGGCTGACCACGCTTCAGAGAAGGCCATCATGGATGTAATAGCAAAAGATTTTCCCGATCATTTTATTTTAAGCGAGGAAACGGGAGAAATAAAAACAGACAGCGAATACAAATGGATCATTGATCCCATTGATGGCACCATCAATTTTGCCAGTGGTATTCCGATTTGTGCAGTTAGTATTGGTTTAGAAAAAGATGGAGAAATAATCATGGGCGCAGTATACAATCCTTTTTTAGATGAATTCTTTTTCGCTCAAAAAGGCTTTGGTGCATCATTGAATGATAAAAAAATACAGGTATCACAAAAGAAAGAAGTACTGCATAGCTGTCTGGTTACTGGCTTTCCTTATTCTTATTTGGATCAACCCAATGGACCATTGGAATGTTTTGAACGCTTTATTCGTAAGGGTATTCCAGTAAGAAGATTGGGTAGTGCAGCGATTGATTTATGTTGGGTAGCTGCCGGTCGATTTGATGGATTTTATGAACACAATCTTAGTCCATGGGATGTAGCCGCGGGTTTTTTAATTGTAGAAGAAGCCGGCGGAAAAGTAACTGATATGAAAGGCAGCCATTATAATCCTTATAAAAATCAATTGGTAGCTACGAACGGACAGATACATGAGGAATTATTGGATGTGATTGCCGGAAGAAAGACTTTATAAGAATAATTATTTAACTATTTAATAGAACGCATGCGTACAGAAATTACCTCCTTGGGTGAATTTGGATTAATTGAGCATCTCACACAAAACAATGAAATTAAAAACGCGTCTACTATACTTAGTGTTGGGGATGATGCGGCCGTGATTGATCATTTTGGCAGACAAACTGTTATTACCACCGATTTATTGATTGAGGGTATTCACTTTGATATGATGTATACCCCTTTGAAGCACTTGGGATATAAATCTGTTATTGCCAATATCAGTGATGTGTATGCCATGAACGCCACGCCCACACAAATTGTGGTAAGTATTGCCATCAGTAATAAATTCAGCGTAGAGGCATTGGATGAATTTTATGATGGCATCTATGCGGCTTGTGATAAATATGGGGTAGACCTCGTGGGCGGAGACACCACCACCTCCCAAAGAGGTTTTGTAATAAGTATCACCGCTATTGGAGAAGTGGCACCCGATAAATATGTAAAACGCAGTGGTGCTCAAACAAACGATTTGATTTGTGTAAGTGGAGATTTGGGCGGCGCCTTTTTAGGATTAACGATATTAGAAAGGGAAAAGAAAATTTTTGAAGAAACAGGTGCACAACCCGATTTGGAAAACCAGGCTTATATAGTAGGTCGCCTATTAAAACCAGAAGCAAGAAAAGATGTAGTAGATTATTTTGCAGCGCATGATATAGTTCCTACCAGTATGATTGATATTAGCGATGGATTAAGTAGCGAGCTCTTACATATTTGCAAGCAAAGCGAAATGGGCTGTGTGATTTACGAAGACAAATTACCCATCAATGAAGAGAGCAAACAATTTGCTTATAAACTAGAACTAGATCCTACCGCTTGTGCATTGAGTGGCGGAGAGGATTATGAACTATTGTTTACCGTTCCGGTTACCGATCATGAAAAAATAGCCGCCAACAATGGATTTAGTATTATAGGATATATTACAGAAGCGGCCGATGGAAAACAAATTATCACGCGAGGTGGAAATAAACACGAATTGGTTGCGCAGGGCTGGAATCATATTAAATAAATCAACTGCTTTATAAATAAAAAAAGACCTTTAATAGGTCTTTTTTTATTTAAACTATATAGACTCGGTTAGAGCTTGGTAATTTTTTTGGTTGCCAAAACTTGATTATTCTTTTTACCGAAAATTTCAATAATATATTGACCACTTGCCAATGCTGATACATCAATATTGTTTACTTGATTAGCGATGGCGGTACCTAATACAAATTGATTGCCGTCTAAACCAGTAATTTTAAATCCATAACTACCATTGGTAGATTGGAAATTAAAAGAAAGGTTGTTTTTGATTGGATTGCCATAAACAACCAGGTTGGTATTAAAATTACCAATGACAACTTTTTCAACGGCGGAATAAGTAAACTTGCCGTCTTTATCAAAGGATTTTAAACGGAAAAAATAAATACCAGCACCAAGCGAATTGGTGGTATAGATATAGTTTTTTCTAAGAGCAGAGTTGCCTACAGCATTTCTACTGGTAATCTTATAGAAATTAACTCCATCTACGCTTTGTTCTAAATCGAAATGCGAGCTATTGATTTCATTTTCGGTGGCCCAATTAATTTCTGCCCTGTCTTTTACAGCCATCGCTTTAAAAAGTACCAGTTTAATAGGAACAGGCCCCAAATCGTTGAGTGTACCAGTAACAGTGGTATAAAAATTATCTGGCGTTACTCCTGCAAAAAAAGAAAATCCAAAAGTTACGGGATTGACCCCTAGGTTCATGATGGCAATAATGGTATCTGAGCTGCCAATAGAAGGAGGATTTACGATTCTTAGTCCGTTGTTTGCATCATTAAAACTAGTTCCCATGATTCTTGTACCTAGAAAAAAACGACGAATATTGGTTGGCGTTGCGCTGTAAGTGGTATCATACAGGTCCTTTGTTAGGGGCGTGGCCAAATTAAATACCACCGCCTGTGTTGCAGAAGCTGGGCCATTTACCGCTAGTGTTGTGCGCGTAAGGCTATCATACGAAAACGCATTGGTACTGGTGTTCACTGTTGCAAAATAAGGGGCAATATCAATTGAAGGAGCGTTGGCCAGTCTCCTTATTCCCAACGTATAGCTATTAATAGTAATAGAGTAGGCATTGGCGGCTGTGGGCACAGTCAGCAAGAGGTCGTCAAAAGTAACCTTCATAGAATCAGCAGGGTTATAACGACTACCCGTTTCGGAGGTGGCAGCATAAATCTGGGCACCAGCGCTGCTAGAAATCAATAAAAAAAATAAGTAGAAATAAAATTTCATTATAGTATGTTTTGGTTATAGAAAATATGGTTTAATCGTAAAAATAATTATTTCTAGTTAATTAAACCCCCCAGGCAAATAAAAAATATAAAAGTAAAATAGTGTAATATTAAAGCTGGGCGTGGTAAATATACAGCATTGTAGCATTTACAAAAGAAAATGATCTCGCAAAACCACACTTCCAGCCACATTCCCTAACCAGGCATATTTCTTGTAACATAAATCTTCCGAAGCAAATCTCTTTCATGCAACGTAACTTTGCGGGGTATTAATGCCTAGAATATTACTCTATATCGTTTATATCCTCAGCCTCTATTCCTGTGTAAGTAGCCGGAATAGTACATATCAGCCAAACGCCAAATTCTCCCCCAACGCATTGCAAGCAGATTATACTTTATTAAGGAATATTCTTGAAGCCAAACATCCTTCCTTGTATTGGTATACTAGTCGCGATAGCATGAATGCCTATTTTAATCAATATTATAATGCCATTGCCGACAGCATGACAGAAGAGGAATTTGGGTGGAAGGTATTGGCTCCACTCACCGATAAAATTCATTGTGGGCATACCAGTTTTGGTATGAGTAAAGGGTATAATCGCTGGGCGAGCAATAAAAGATTTGCTTCTTTCCCATTGTACATGAAAATATGGAAAGATACCATGGTGGTCACCAGCAATTTGAATACAAAGGATAGCATACTTAAAAGAGGAACATTTATTACTGGTATCAATGGTTGGAAAAACCAGGACCTGATTCAATATATGTTTGGCTATATGACAGAAGATGGACTAGCCAATAATGCCAACTATATTCGACTGAGCGGTAATTTCCCCTATTATCATCGCCAATTGTTTGGCTATTATAAAAAATATACTGTTCAATATTTGGATTCTACCGGTAAAGAACAAACGATAATTGTGCCCTTGTATGAGCCATCAGTTGATACAGTAAAAAAATTAAGAGAAAACCCGGCTTTCCATAAAGCTAAAAAATCTCAACAGCCCGGCAGACTAGAAAATATTCGGCAATTGCGGGTGGATTCAACCGGGCAATACGCCACACTTACCCTAAACACTTTTAGTAAAGGACAACTCCGCCGTTTTTTTAGAAAAAGTTTCCGCAAGCTTCGACAAGAATCTGTGCCCAATTTAATTGTTGACCTGCGTAGCAATGGGGGTGGTAAAATGGCTTATTCAACTTTGTTTACAAAATACCTAAGCAGGCAACCTTTTAAAATTGCGGATACCGCATTTGCGGTGGCAAAATCGCTTCAACCTTATACAAAATATATTAGAGGTAGGGGATTGAATAATTGGGGACTCTTCTTTTTTACAAAGAAAAAAGCAGATGGTAAATTTCATTTTGGCTTGTGGGAGCGAAAATATTATAAGCCTAAAACGAGCAACCATTTTGATGGGAAATTGTATATACTTACGAATGGACCTACTTTTTCAGCGGCAGCCTTGGTATGCAATGATCTTAAAGGCCAGCCAGGTATTACCCTTGTTGGGGAAGAAACAGGTGGTGGGTGGCATGGCAATAGCGGCATTATGATTCCAGATATTACATTACCTAATACAAAAATGCGGGTGCGGCTTCCTTTGTTCAGGTTGGTACAAAGTAATCATATGCCAAAAGATGGAAGGGGTATTCAGCCCGATATTTATATAGGCACCAGTTATGATGCCATTATACATAATTATGATAAGAAAATGCGGGTAGTCTTAGATATGATTAAAAGCGAACAGCGGCCTAATTAATTATAAAATATTAAAAGAATCGGCATCGTTCAAAAAAGGAAACCGGGCTCTTGTGTCTTCCAGTTTATCTTTTTCCAGTACAATGGTGGCAATATCCTCCTCATCTGATTTATGGTACAATACTTCTCCTAGCGGATTAATAACAAGACTATTGCCACTATGATAAATATTATTTCCATCGCTTCCCACCCGGTTAACACCCACTACATAGGCTTGGTTTTCGATGGCTCTTGCGCACAATAAAGTTTTCCAGGCATGACTTCTTCTTTCGGGCCAATTGGCTACATAAATCAATACATCATATTCCGGATTACTAACGTCTTTGCTTACACGATTTCTTGCCCATACGGGAAAACGAAGGTCATAGCATACTTGCAAATTGATTTTCCATCCTTTTACGGAGGCAATCAATCTTTTGTCGCCAGCGGTATAGTGTTGGTCTTCTCCTGCATACGCAAATCGGTGTCTTTTATCATAATGCCCCATTTGCCCATTGGGCAACATCCATATCAACCGATTGAAATATTTTCCTTCTTCTTCAATAATTAGGCTTCCTGTTAAAATGATTCCATTTTCACGACTTACTCTTTTCATCCAAGCCACCGATTCGCCCTCCATTGTTTCAGCAAAGAGCTCAGGCTTCATACTAAAGCCTGTGCTAAACATTTCGGGTAAAACCACTATTTCAGTTGGCGACTCAATGGATTGTATTTTTTCCTCCAATAGCCGAAGGTTGGTAGCTGGCTCTTCCCAGATAAGATTGGTTTGTATGGTAGTGATGGAGAGTGTGGACATGAAAATATATTGTATACAAATGTAGTTAAGGATTGCTTTTTTTGTGATAATGATTTTAAAATAACTTTACCTTAAATTGCTTTATATGAAATTAGGAAATTATATCAATGGCCGATGGGTGGAGGGGGATGGCGATGGTCAGTTATTATACAATGCGGTTACCGGCGAAACCATTGCTGCTGCAAGTACGGCAGGACTTGATTTTGCACGGATATTAGACTATGGAAGAAAAGTAGGTAGTCCTGCCTTGCGCAAAATGACCTTTCATGCCCGGGGTAATATGCTGAAAACCCTGGCCCTTCATTTAAGAAACCAGCTCGATCGTTTTTATGCCATCTCCTATAAAACAGGCGCCACCAGGGCCGATAGTTGGGTAGATATAGAGGGCGGTATCGGTAATTTGTTTGCCAACGCCTCCTTAAGAAAAAAATTCCCTGATGAAGTTTTTTGTGTGGATGGTGAAAGCCATAATTTAAGTAAGCAAAATAGTTTTATGGGCACGCATATTTTGGTGCCCAAAGAAGGAGTTGTAGTGCATATCAATGCTTTTAATTTTCCTGTATGGGGAATGCTAGAGAAAATAGCGGTTAATTTATTAGCAGGCATGCCCTGTGTTGTAAAACCGGCCACCGTAACCAGTTATTTAACCGAAGCGGTGGTAAGAGAAATTATTGCTTCAAAAATTTTACCAGAAGGGGCGCTTCAATTGATTTGTGGTAGTGCTGGTGATATATTAAATCATGTACAATCACAGGATGTGGTCAGCTTTACGGGTAGTGCTGCTACCGGTTTATTATTAAAATCTACGCCTCGCCTATTGCAGGAAAATGTGCCTTTTAATATGGAAGCAGATAGTTTGAACTGTATTGTGTTGGGCGAAGATGTTGCACCTGGTTCAGCGGATTGGGAAGTATTTGTAAAAGAAGTGAGAAAAGAAATGACTTTAAAAGCCGGGCAAAGATGCACGGGTATTCGAAGAATATTTGTTCCAGCAAATCGGATGGAAGCAATGTGGAAATCCATTGCAACCGCATTGGATCAAACTGTGATTGGGAATCCCTTGAATGAAAAAGTAAGAATGGGATCGCTAGCGGGTGAATCGGAAAGAAGGGAGGTGCGCGCACAGGTAGAAAAATTAATGACTAGTTCCCAAATCGTTTACGGTTCATTAGACCATGTACAACTAATAGATGCCGATGCTACAAAGGGTGCTTTTATATCTCCCATTTTATTGATGAACGAAAAGCCATTTGATTGCAAAGAAGCACATGAAGTAGAAGCTTTTGGTCCGGTTAGTACTATAATGCCCTACCAAGACCTCGACGAAGCCATTGCATTGAGTAAATTAGGAAAAGGTAGTTTGGTTTCTACCATTGTAAGTGCTAATGCAAAAACAGCTCGTCAATATGTGGTTGGAGCAGCTTCGCACCATGGAAGGATTTTGGTATTGAATAGTGAATGTGCCAAGGAAAGTACGGGACATGGTTCACCATTGCCCTTATTGGTGCATGGCGGTCCGGGTAGAGCTGGTGGCGGCGAAGAGATGGGAGGCATTCGGGGAGTGAAACATTATTTACAGCGCACGGCTTTGCAAGGGTCACCTACCATGCTTACAGCCATTACAAATATTTATCAACCCAATGCCAAAGGGAAAAATCCGGGTAAGCATCCATTTAAAAAATACTTTGAAGAATTAGAGATAGGCGATCAATTGATTACCGAAAAAAGAACCATCACTGCAGCAGATATAGATCGATTTGCTGATTTAAGTGGCGATCATTTTTATGCGCATATTAAAACGACCGATTTTACGGGCACTATGTTTGAACAACAAGTGGCGCATGGTTATTTAATCATGAGCATTGCAGCCGGATTGTTTGTTGATAGTTATGAAAAGAATCCCGTCTTGCTTAATTATGGTATAGATGAATTGCGTTTTACCAAGCCTGTCTATCCGGGTGCTGAAGTATATATTCGTTTTACTTGCAAGGAAAAATTACCCAACGATAAACGAGTGGTTGAAAAGCCAGAAGATTTTAAACGCGGAGATGATATTGACAAAGGAATTGTAAAATGGTTGGTGGAGTTTTTAGATGAAACCGATGAATTAACTGGAGTGGCCACCATATTAACAATGGTACAACGCAGTAATATATAAATAGCCATTATTATTTTAGAGTACAAATAAATGCACTAGTGCATTGAATGGGTACACGCATATTCAGCAATTGAATTAGTTTTTAATAGGGTTCAAAATATTTTTTTAATTATTATGATTTCTCAATACCTATCTATATCTTTATTGCATCTATAAACCTTATTCCAATTCTTCTACAAAAAATCATTTGCAGCCCTGAATGGCATTGCAGGCAATAGTCTGCTCACTGATTTTCCTATCACCTAAATTAAATTAAATGAACAGTCCTTCATTGGTAAAGGCTGGGATACTTGCATCCTTGTTGGTAGTAATTACCCTTATTAGTTGGGAGTGGCACTTGCGTAGCAAGGGCTTTGAAACAACGTATAACGATGATCCTTCCTTATGGACCGACAAGCGCGATATGGTGTATGAGCCAGCGGACAAAGCAACGGTCTTTATTGGTTCCAGCAGAATTAAGTTTGATTTAGACATCAATACTTGGGAATCCATCACTGCTGATCATGCTATACAATTGGCCTGTGTAGGAAGTACGCCCTTGCCCATATTACAAAACCTGGCGAATGATGAAAAATTCAAAGGCAAGTTGATTGTGGATGTAACCGAGGGTTTGTTTTTTTCCAGTTCACCCGGCAATGCCTTTCGCCCTACCGACAACTTAAAATATTTTAAAGAAAGAACACCAGCACAAAGAGCCAGTTTTTATATCAATCATTTTCTGGAATCAAAATTGGTTTTTTTAGACAAGGATTGGTTGTCATTAAATGGAATGCTAGAGAGCCTTCCATTAAAAGACCGACCGGGGGTTTTTCATTTTCCAGCATTTCCATCTGATTTTGGCAGGGTGCGTTTTAACCGACAAGAGTATATGACGCCTGCCTTTGTAGCCGACAGCAACCTGAGCAACAAAGTAAAAGCCATTTGGATGTTTTTTGTAAAAATGAGTAAAGATCCGCCGGCCTCAGGAACCAAACTCGATTCGATGTTGAACATCGTTAAAACATCGGTAGATAAAATTCAAGCCCGTGGCGGAAAAGTTTTATTTGTAAGAACACCATCGAGTGGTGGATTTTGGATGGGGGAACAAATGGGCTTTCCCAGAGAAAAATATTGGGATCGGATTTTAAGTACTACCAAATGCCAGGGCATTCATTTCAATGATTATCCTGCCATCAATCATTTTATTTGTCCCGAAAACTCCCACTTGAGCCAGCCCGACGCAATTCTTTTTACCAAGGAATTGATTCGAATTTTAAAAGAAGAAAAGGGATGGTCATTTCCCCAGTCAAACAAAGTACAATAATCACCACATTCAATTCTAACAGATATGGTATTTAATTCATATACATTTATCGCCTTTTTTATTGTTATGCTCCTATTGCATAACATGCCTTTTTCCTGGAAGACAAAAAAAATTAATTTATTACTGGCTAGTTATATTTTTTATGCAGCCTGGAATCCGCCCTTTATTTTATTATTGTGGTTATCGACCGTGATTGATTTTTATGTGGGAAAGGCCTTGTATAATCAAGAAAACAAACACAAGCGTAAATTATTATTGGTAATTAGTTTGATTGGAAATTTGGGCATGCTTTGTTTTTTTAAGTATGGTAATTTTTTCCTTGACAATTTCACCCATTTGGTAAATGCAATGGGGGGCAATTTTCATCCTGCTCATCCCAATATTATTTTACCAGCCGGCATTTCGTTTTATACTTTCACTACTTTATGTTATACAGTAGATATGTACAAACGGAAAAGCGCACCCGTAAAATCGATGCTTGACTTTTCTTTATTTGTAACCTTCTTTCCTCATTTGGTGGCAGGCCCCATTGTTAGACCGCCACAATTGGTACCTCAATTTGAAACACCCCGCTCGGCCAGTCAGCAACAATTGTTACAGGGTTTATTCTTGGTATCGCTTGGTTTGTTTATGAAAGTGGTATTAGCAGATAGTATGCTTGCAAAATCTGCCAATGATGTTTTTAATGCACATGGTCCAATGACAACACTGGATGCCTGGGCAGGGGTATTGGCTTTTTCGGGACAGATATTCTTTGATTTTGCGGGTTACTCTACTTGCGCAATAGGCGTTGCTTCCTGTTTGGGATTTGTATTACCAGAAAACTTTTTGTTTCCCTATGCATCGATTGGTTTTTCTGATTTTTGGCGCCGATGGCATATCACTTTATCATCCTGGCTAAGAGATTATTTATACATTCCTTTGGGCGGCAATCGCAATGGCAAATTCAAAACATATATTAATTTGATGATTACGATGTTGCTGGGTGGATTATGGCATGGCGCCAACTGGACCTTTGTAGTTTGGGGTGCATTGCACGGTGCTTATTTATGGGGCGAAAAAATTATTCAGGACTACCATAAAATGTATCAAAATTCATTGGGAAAAATACCATCGGGCGAATTGGGTGTATTGGGTATTATTCCCAATGAGTTTAAATCGAAGAATCTTAAAAATTTCACCTTGGCGATGATTACTTTCTTTTTCATTAATGTTACTTGGGTGTTTTTTAGGTCACCAGATTTTAGTTCTGCCTGGCAATTATTGCGCACGATGTTTTCTCATGTACCCAATGCAACTGCACTACTTACCACTTTAAGTATCATAAAGGTTTTTGTGATTGTAAGTTTGTTGGTAGCATGTCACTGGATGATGCGCAATACCAGGGTGCTCACTGTTGCCAATAAATTACCTTGGTGGCTATTGGGAATCATATGGTCGGTTATTATTTTATTATTGATATGGAGTCAGGAAAGTAGTAGTTCCTTTATTTATTTTCAGTTTTAAATATTTTATTGTGGCTTGGGTACCAATCGCTCCTGCTTATCAATTAGCAGGAGCGATTTTTTATACCCCACCCAGTAGCAAGTGGTTGGTAGGTTAAATTAAAAAGGAGACTAAGAAATGTAAGATAGTCGAGCTTTTTTTATTAAATTTATAACAGCCTAAGTACAATCACTCACTATGAAACATTTTTTTCTCATAGTCTTGCTATTTGGTTTTCATTTTGCAACTACTGCACAAGAGGCAGAGCAGCATGAATATGAATTAACCGCTACCGCAAAAAAATATTATAGCAATCCAGCTTTTGATAGTTTGCTCAAACAGACTACTGCTATATTATTTACCGAAAACCACATCTCTTCTGATTTATTTGAAAAAAAATATCCAACCGTAAAGTCCTTGTTATTTGCCTTAAGTTATTATACGATTAAGCAGTCTTTTAGTATGGTAGAAACATCAGCACAGTTCGGTTTTAATAGTAACAAGGGCGCCACAGGTGTTCTTGCGAACAAGCAATTATATGCAGCTGCTTTGCTAGATATAGTTAGGTCGGTTTTTTTAAACAATCGTACCCTATCTCAATACATCAATGCCAATACAGGCGATTGGATTACTAGATTCAATAGCACTATTATTATTGGCAAGGATGCTGTTTTGTCGGTCAAAGAAGAAATATCAATACACAATGGAGAGGGTGGATTGAACCTGGCTTATGGCAACGATTCGGAAATGATTAAAACGGGTGCTTTTAACAACGAAATACAAAGAGGCATAGTGAGGGCTTTTCCGTTGTATTATGTCAATCAATATCATTTGTTTCAAAACACAAGTTTCGATTTAAAAAATGTATTACGTGATGGCGTAGACGAAAAATACCATACAGAAAAAAAAGCCAACGGAATATGGGTATTTACCGGTAGTAAAGATTTTTTATTGGATAGGGGTGAATATACTTATACACTCGATTATACCAGTAATCACCAGTTAAAGTTGCAAAACAATTTTGATGAATTATATTGGAATGTAACGGGCAATGGTTGGTCATTCAGAATAGATACCGTGCAGTGTACCTTGCTCTTGCCAATTGGCACAAGCTTGTTATCGGCTAGAACCTATATCGGTTTACAAGGCGATACCAGTTCAAGTACGGTGTATCAGTTGGTTCAAAATCACGACAGTGTTTTTATTGTTTTTAAAGCGGCCAGGTCATTATTGCCAAAAGAAGGGTTTACCATTGCAGTATCTTGGCCCAAGGGTTTTGTAGAAACGCCCAGTTGGTGGTCGTTGATTCCTTATTATATATGGAATAATAAAGCTATTTTTTTTCTACCCCTTGCGGCATTATTAAGCGCTATATTTTGTTTTATTTTTTGGGTAAAATACGGCCGAGATCCGGCCAAGGGTTCTATCGTGGTTTTGTTTGAACCACCAGCAGGTTATTCGCCAGCCGCATTGGGATATATTTACTTCCGGCGCTTTACGCAGCAATTAACAGCTGCTACCATGGTAAATGCGGTTGTTCGAAATATTATTCGGATAGAAGTAACAGAAAAAGGTTCTTTGATGAAGCACCCCGAGTATCAGCTATTTGCGGCAACGGGCCCACGAAAAGAATGGAAGAGTGATTATGAAGCATTTGAAACCGACGTGTTGAAGTTGGAGGATAGTAGCATTAAAAAGGGTAAATACAATGACAAGTTGGCCTCTTTGAATAAAAAAATACAAATCTATTGCGATAAAAACTATCGACACAAGGATGGTTATATTGGTGAAAAGGACAAGGGTTTATTTGCGTTAAACAGTTCCTACATGATTGTACCAGCCTTGCTTTGTATCATTGCTGGCATATGGGCTTTTTTCGGTGGATTGATCAAATCACTCGAAATGAATAATCCTTGGCAGTTGGCTTATTTTTTCGGTGGAATAGTAGGGTGTGTATTGGTATTGAAAATCTTTGCTCGTTTATTGCCAGTTTATAGTACAGCGGGAAGAAAGCTAAAAGACGGAATAGAAGGCTTTCGGGTGTTTTTATCTACTACAGAAGAAGACCGGTTTAATACCATGAATCCTCCTGAAAAAAATATTCAATTGTATGAGCAATATCTACCCTTTGCCATTGCATTGGATTGTGCCATTGCATGGGGTAAAAAATTTGAAAGTATATTAGACACTGCTTCTTACGAACAAATTGCGTCTACTTCTTTTAGCAATTATATTCGATTGCATGGTAATAGTTTTGGCAATAGTTTTAGTGGCAGTATTGCATCGGCAAGCAACCCTCCTTCGAGCAGTGGCGGTGGATCTTCCTTTGGTGGAGGAAGCAGCGGCGGAGGAGGAGGTGGTGGTGGTGGAGGGGGTTGGTAAAGCATCGTATTGCTTTGCATTTCCTTACTACAAGGCTTGGTAATAAATTGCTTTAGAAAGAATATGGATTACTCAATACTCCGTTGTAATTTTGAAAAAAAAACGATGGAAGCTTTTGTACAATCTCATATTGAACATGGTATCAATACCATTGAATTTTTTCATCCACAAAGCAATTCACTTCCAGGAAAAATATTGGAGAATCTCGCAAGAGAAATTCATTTTGCTGGAACGCATGATGAAACCAAGGTAATTATCTTAAAAAGTTTTGGTGATAAAACATTTTGTGCAGGCGCCAGTTTCGATGAATTAATTGCCATTAAAAATGAAAAAGAAGGATTAAAATTTTTTAGTGGCTTTGCCAATGTCATCAATGCCATGCGCCAGTGTCCGAAGATTATCATTGGAAGAATTCAGGGTAAATGTGTGGGCGGTGGTGTAGGATTGGCAGCAGCTGTAGATTATGCCATTGCCAATCATACAGCAGAAGTAAAGCTGAGTGAATTAGCAGTAGGCATTGGTCCATTTGTTGTAGGGCCAGCGGTTGAAAGAAAAATAGGCACAGCTGCCTTCAGTACACTGGCGATAGATGCCACTAACTGGCGATCGGCAGAATGGGCCAAGCGCAAAGGGCTTTTTGCAGAATTGCATGAATCGGTAGAGGCGGTGGATGAGGCGGTATTTCGTTTGAGCAATCGCTTGATGCATAGTTCACCAGCAGCCATGGCCGCAATGAAAAAAATATTTTGGGAAGGTACCGAACACTGGGATGAGCTATTGAAACAAAGAGCAGCCATTAGTGGAAAATTGGTGTTGAGTGAATTTACCAAAAACGCTATCCATCAGTTTAAAAATAAATAATCACTAATTTTCAGTATGAATCATGAGATATTAATCAGTAATCTGACTAACCCAACCTTATTGTTTTTTTTATTGGGAGTACTAGCAGCTACTGTAAAGAGTGATTTGAGTATTCCCGAATCTACTTCCAAGTTTTTATCACTTTATTTATTATTTTCTATTGGATTTAAAGGAGGACAAGAATTGTCGCATAGTGGCATTAATACCGAGATTGCCATTACCTTGTTATTAGCGGTTGTTTTTGCTTGCGCTATTCCCTTTTATACGTTTTATATTCTCAAAAGAAAACTTTCTGTTTCGGATGCTGGTGCAATTGCAGCTACTTATGGATCTGTGAGTGCAGTAACTTTTATTGCCGGATCTGCTTTTTTAGAGGTAACCGGCATTCCCTTTGGTGGACATATGGTAGCCGCGATGGCACTAATGGAGGCGCCCGCTATTATTATTGGTGTTATGTTAATGCGCAGATACGATAAGGAAGCATCTAATAAAGGCGGACTAGGACATATTTTTAAGGAGTCATTTACCAATGGGTCTGTTTTGATGATATTGGGAAGCCTGGTTATTGGAATAGTAGCGGATACTAAACAAGCAGAAGGTATTCGTCCTTTTACTACAGATATATTTAAAGGATTTTTGGCGGTATTTTTATTGGAGATGGGAATACTGGCAGCAAATAGATTCAAGGCCTTTAAAAACTATGGTTGGTTTGTAACCTTGTTTGCATTGATAATACCACCCATTAATGGATGTATCAGTATTTTGATAACACATTTCTTTCATATTGAACCCGGCAATCGATTTTTACTAGCCATCTTAGCTGCAAGCGCGTCCTATATTGCTGTACCAGCTGCCATGCGATTGGCAGCGCCTAAAGCCGATCCCGGCTTGTATATTCCAATGGCCTTGGGAATTACCTTTCCTTTTAATATTACCATTGGTATTCCCATTTATTGGGGATTGATACAATATATATAATTTTCGTTTAACCCTTCCATTTAGTAAAACCTATAAATTATCAAATTCATACAATGGGTCTAAGGCGGTACCTGGCTCCATTTCAATCACTCTTTTGATAATACCATCCTGAAGCGAATAAACCCATCCATGCAAATGGGGTCGGTGGTCTTCTTTCCAAGCTTTTTGTACAATTGATGTTTTTGCTAGGTTCATCACTTGTTCTTGTACATTTAATTCTACGAGTCGATTGGTTTTTAATTCCTCGTCAGCGATACTATCAATTTCCTCTCGGTGAAAACGGTGCACGTCTTTGATATTGCGCAACCATTTATTGATAATACCAACACTATGGCGTGTCATAGCAGCTTTAACACCCCCGCAGCCATAGTGACCGCATACAATTACATGTTTAACTTTTAAAACGTTCACCGAATATTCTAATACGCTTAACATGTTTAGATCGGTATGCACTACCATGTTGGCAATATTGCGGTGCACAAAAATTTCACCGGGATTGGTGCCCGTGATTTCATTGGCCGGCACCCGACTATCGCTACAGCCAATCCACAAAAACTCGGGTTCTTGTAGGTGCGTAAGCCGACTAAAATACTCCGGATCTTCTTCTATTTTTTCTGCAGCCCAAGCTTTGTTTTGAAGTAATAACTTATTATATGCGTTTATCATAATTCAAAAATATTTTTTGGTTGATCAAATAATTGTTGTGCTGTTTTAAAAGGGTTGGTTTTAATCTCTACATAAATATTTTTAAGGTAGGCATGTTTCATAAAATTATTGATTTCTTCTATTACGTCCTTATCAATAAAATCGGCCCGGGCTGCGTCAATTAATACATATGCTTTTTCGGGTACCGCCTCTAGTTTTTGTTTGATGGCAGGCTTGTTTAAAAAAGAAACGTCCTTGCGTAAACGAAATAAAAATTTATTTTCATCATGTACCACAAAAACCGATGACCTGAAATTACTCCTGATCATATAAAACAAACCAACCACAATACCTACTATAATGCCTTTCAGTAAATCTGTTAACAAGATAGCTGTTATAGTTACTACAAATGGCACAAACTGGTCCCAACCTTTCTGATAAAAACTTTTGAACAAAGAAAATTTCGCCAATTTATATCCTGTAAAAATAAGGATCGCTGCCAAGGCTGCAAGCGGAATTTTATTCAGCATGAAGGGAATTAACAACACACATAAAAGTAAATAAACGCCATGCAGTATGGCAGATAGTTTTGATTTGGCACCTGCGTTTACATTTGCAGAACTTCTAACCACCACGGAGGTAAGGGGCAATCCCCCCAAGAAACCACTCACGATATTACCAATACCCTGTGCCTTCAATTCACGATTTGGGGGCGATACTCTTTTTAATGGATCAAGCTTGTCCACCGCCTCAATACCCAATAAGGTTTCCAAACTGGCTACCACCGCTAGTGTAAATGCTGTTATCCAAACATTTATATTGCCAAGATGATTAAAATCGGGAAACCTGAAAAAGCCTGCAAAATCCTTTAAGTTATTGGCAACCGGTAAACTAACGAGGTGCTTTAGTTCCAAGGCAGTAGCAGGCATGGCAGTTTTTAAATATTCATTAATACCTGTTCCAATTAAAACTACCACCAAGGGACCGGGCATAAAACTTAACCATTTTATTTTTTTCAACCAGGATTGTTCCCATATAAATAATAGCAGGATGGATACAAGGCCAATGATGCTGGCTGTTGGGCTGATATAATTCAATGCAGCTGCAATACCCGTAAAAGTATTGTCACGATCGGGTTGTTCGAAGCTTTCATCTCCCGAAAAATCGGCATCATACCCAATTAAATGCGGAAACTGTTTAAGTATTAAAATCAACCCAATGGCTGCTAGCATTCCTTTGATCACTGAATTCGGAATAAAATCGCCAATGATCCCCGCTTTGATATAGCCAAAGACCAGTTGAATACAGCCCGCCATAATCACTGCCAGTAGAAAGGCTTCATAGACTTGCAATTTTAAAATGGCTGCTGCAACAATTGTTGTAAGCCCCGCTGCGGGTCCGCTTACACTCAATTGTGAGCCACTTAAAAATCCCACGACTACACCACCTACAATACCGGCAATAATACCCGCAAACAGGGGAGCTCCAGAACCAAGTGCAATTCCGAGACAAAGTGGCAAGGCCACCAGCAAAACGACGAGTGCCGCAGAAAAATCTGCTGCCCCGTGATGAATCATTTTTTTCATTTAAAATAATCTTAAGTTTAATTAATAACGCCAAAGCCTACCCGCCATCCATTCTAGGCTCCAAACGGTTTTGTTTAATTTGATGGTTTGTTCTGTTAACTTAATCCAGGTTTCGAGCGATTTGTTTTCGCGGCTATTCACCAAAAACAAAGAGCTCTCGCCATTTAAAAGACGCATTTCCTCGCCTTTTTGTAATCGCAGGTAATTGTCATAGTTCCTTTTTAAAATGTCAACCTGATTTTTATAATTGACCAATTGATTGTAATAACTGTTTACTTTATTAGTAATGTCAATTTCCTTTTGCCTTTGTTGCCAAGTAGTTTCTGTAATTTTTATTTTTGCCAATTTATAAGCACCTCTTCCCTGACTCAAGCGCAGGGGCATGCTAAATTGAATGCCAAACCGATAGTTATTATCAAACAAGGTTTTTACGGTAGTAGCTGCAATATTGTAGTTTTTACCAAGTTGATTGTATTTAAGATCAAGCTTTGGTAGTAAATCCTGAAACTTTAATTTCTTTTCAATACCCAAGCTTTTAATTTTTAATGCATATAGATTTAGTTCAGGATGTGTTTTTTTGATGTCCTCCAATAATCCATTCATTTCGGGAAATTGAATAGTATTAAAGAGCTCCTCCATTTTCTTTTCAGGAACAATGCTGTTATCCCACTCAAAAGGAATTTCCTGATTGGTCCATAAAAATCCGCTTAATGCAATACTTGCATTTTGTGCATTTAACCATGCTTCACTTTGCAAGTATTCGAATTGTTGTAATTGTGCAATAGCTTCAACAGTATCAATGGCGGGTCTTTCCCCCAATTGATAGGCACTCAATACAAACGAATATCGTTTTCTGTTTACTTCAATCATTTCATTGTACGATTGCAAAATATAATAGGCTTGCACCCAATTCCAATAACCATTGGTGGCATCCATCAGTAAGTCATTGATCATTTTTCGTTTTTCCTGTTCTGCCGCCTGTTGCATGATTTTAGCATCCTGCAAAGCCGCCCTTCTTTTATCCATTAGCAGGTCTTTTGCCAATGAAATTTGTATGCCCGCAAAACTTGATTGTCCCAGGGTTTGATCGGGATTGTTGCGTATGCCTCCCAGGTATTCTATGCCCGTTTGTAAGGATATGCCATACCAGGTAGGGATGGAAAGTTCTATTGAGTTGTTCCGATAATAATTAATACCATCCAAGGTTTTATTAGCACCGCCCGCTTGTAACGTGGGGTCAAAGCCTGCCCTTGCTACTAACAAGCCGGCATTGGCTTTGTCTATTTGTAAACCCGCTTGCTTGGCAATTGGGTGATATTGTTTTACAATTTCCAAGAAACTTTTATAAGATAATATTTTCGTACTATCATTGGCGTAAGTAACTGATAATAATAAAATATTAAAAAGTATAAGAACAATTGCTTTCATAATTATTTTTTAGCGTTTTCAGTTTCTTTACTATAGAAATCGGGAGGAAAGCCATTGATGTTTCGCCAGATTTCGTATCCAACAGGTACATTTTTCAATAAGGCAATACCTTGTGTACCCGTTCCTATTTTCAATTCTTTCGGCCATTTTTTTTCTTCTTCCTCATCTTCTTTTACCAGTATCCGAAACTTTCCATTATTGCTAACTGCATTTTCTATTGCTACCACTCTTCCGGCGAAAGTGCCATAAGAAGCTTTTGGCCAACCACTAAAGACAATTGCGGGAAATCCGTCGAATACAAAACGTACAGGCTGATTGATAGATACAAGCGGAAGGTCTACGGGCGCTACAAATAATTCAATTGCGTAATCAATTTTATCGGGTACAATTTCTACCAACATCTCTCCTTCCTTTATCATTTCACCAAGACCCGCTTTTTTTGCTTTGGTAATCTGTCCGTTTTGTGGTGCAGTTATATAGTACATGCCGCTTCTGATATTATAATTGCTGTATTGGTTTTGTAATTTGGCAACTTCCCCTTCAGTTCCGGAGATTTGTGATAAGGACTGAAATTGTTCTCCCTGTGCCTTCGACATTTTTTCTACATAGTCCTGGTTGATGGCATCGGCTTCAATATTGGCAATATTCAGCTCTTGTCGGGTACTGGCATATTTATTTTCGGCACTCATTTTTTTAGCTAGGGCATTTTGAAATACCTGGTTGCGCTGTTCCAATTGTGTAAGAGAAACAAGTCCGCTATCGTACATCAACTGTTGTCGCTTGAATTGAAGGGTGGCAATTTTTACCTCATTAGCGGCAGCAATATTTTCAACACTATCACTTTGTAATTTGAATTTCAGTTGTTGAATTTTATTGATCAGTTGCGATTGTTTTAGCAAACGATTATTATCCAATGCGCCTAGTTGGTTCTGTGTAGCCGCCACTTTATTTTTGTAGAAACCGATACTTTGTTGTTTAGCAATCATTTGCTCACCCGTTCTGTTTAATAATTGTGGATCTAGGTAGTCGTCTTTAATTTCTGAAATTTGTAAAATAGTGTCTCCTTGCTGTACAAAATCCCCTTCCTTCACATACCATTTTACAATTTTACCGGGTAAAATACTATTCAATTCCTGTGGACGCTGTTCTAATTTTAATGTAGTTACTCTTCCTTTAGCGCGAAAGGTTTGCGTCCAGGGAAGGAATAAAACAATCGCGACTACTATTAGTAAGCCAATGCTCCAATACTTTACCTTACTGGTAGTATTGTATCTATAAATGCTTGTATATGCTTTTAATATTTTCATTTTTTATCGTTTGTTTGGTAACAGTATTTCACATCCATCTTTTTGCAATGCAATTATTTTATCACAGGATTTTGCAAAAGACTCATCACTTGTTACTACTATGACGGTGGTTTGGGTTAATTCTTCTAGCAAATAATTTTTTATTTGCTCCTGGTGTTTTGTTTCTAAACCAGTCCAGGGCTCCTCTAATAATAATAAGCCGGGTTTGTGAATAAGCGCCCTCATGAGCAATATCTTTTTTACTGCATGACCGGGCAATTTTCTACCGGTTGCGTTAAGCGGAGTATCAAAGCCTTCTTTTAATTCGCCCAAGAAATCGGAGAAGCCAGTTTTTTTACACAGCAGCATAATTTCATCCATCTTCACATCGGTTAATCCCATGCAAATATTTTCCATCAGGGTTCCTTCAAAAATATCTTGTTGATTAATCATGATGCCAATTCTATTACGCAAAGAACGAATTTGATAATTGCCAATGGGTACCTCATTGATTTGAATAGAACCTACAAAATCATCATAGGACGCCGCCATTAATCGCAGTAGAGTTGATTTGCCAGCTCCTTCGGTTCCCCTAATACAAATTTTTTCATTGGCTTGCACGGCAAATGAAATATTCTTAAAAATAAAGGACGGATCATCTTGGTATTTAAAAGCAACATTGTTTAATGCTACCTGAAGTCCGTTCTCATTATTCAACAATTCGATAGTTCCAGATTTTTCAATTTCTTTATCTGTTATTTTTTCAATTTTTTCAACCGCTGTTAATACATCATATACAATATCTAGGTTGCCTATAATTTTTTCTACAGACCCAATGATGGTTAGAATAACAATTTCAGCAGCAATAAACTGCCCCACATTTAATTGTTGGTTTAGTAGTAAAAATGAACCCACAATCAACATGGCAGTTGTAACCAGTGTTTTAAAAACAACCAGTGTTTTAAATTGTATTTGAAGTATTTTAAAATGGCGTGTTCTCGCTTCCAGGTAACGCGTAATATTTTCATCTGCTTTTTCTAAATGAAAGTCGGGCGATTTAGAAAATTTTACGGAGCGTATAATTCTTGCCATTTCTTCCAACCACCAGGCTACTTTATATTTATAAACGCTTTCTTCTAAGCTACTTTCCAGCCCTTTTGAGCCCGAAAAATAAAGTATAGCTAGAATGACCAGTACGAGTAACATACCGAATGCGATAAATACCGGGTGATAAAATGCCAGTAGTAATAATCCCAAAATTATTTGGATAATGGCCAACGGAAAATCAAGCAAAAGCTTAGCTATACCCTTTTGCAGCGTTCCAATATCAAAAAATCTATTTACTAATTCTGGTAAATAGTAATTATCTACTGCTGTTAGTTTTAGAGAAGGAATTTTATTGGCAATTTCAAACGAGTATCTGACAAATATTTTTTGTTGAATTTTTTCTGTCAGCTGCATTTGTTTAATCTGTAATATGCCGGCAACAAACACACTTAGTACCACCAATATGATTAATAGTATAATGGAAGCAGACGCCGTATTGGTTTGTGCAAACCCAATCAAGGCTTGAATACCAACGGGTATGGTGAGTAGTATCAAGCCATTCATAATGGCATAGAAATACACTGCAGATATTTCTTTTCGTTCCAGTTTTAGTAGTTTGAATATTCTGGATACAGGGCTGGCTTGTCCAGTCATGGTAATGATTGTTTAAAATGAAAGTGAATGCTTTTTAGCTAACAAATAAATGAAGACATGCTTTTAATGTCTATAATGAAGATAAAAATCTTTATGAAAAATCGGGAGGAGGTGTTTCTACAACATGTAATTGTAGTGCTGCATTCCAATATTCAATTACCGGAATGGGTCTGATGGGGTTTACCGCAATAAAGTATTCATGACGGAAAGAAATCAAGTCCTTGACTTTTTCCTTCTCTGTATTTTCTGTTTTTGCTTCGTCGATATCATTGATGCAATAGCTACTACGAAACCCAAGGCTTTCCTTTACCGGCAATAGATATACTGCGGTCATTAATAATAATAAAATAGAAATAGCTATTTTCATTGAGGTGCAAAGAAAGGCTTCCTTTACCGTAACAGCGAAACTAAATTGTCAATTATTTGTAAAAATTGACAATTAAATATTTAAACCACCGCAGGCGCTAATGGTTTGTCCGGTTACGTAACTGCTTAAATCACAGGCCAAAAACAAGGTTACATTGGCTATGTCTTCAGCCTTGGCAAAGCGCCCAAGAGGAATACCAGCCTTGTATTTATCGGCAGCTTCTCCTTCTTTGAGATAGCTGGTCATATCAGTTTCTACAAAACCAGGGGCAATGGCATTGCAGCGAACATTGCGACTCCCCAGTTCTTTGGCAACACTTTTGGTAAATCCAATTACACCGGCCTTGCTGGCAGCATAACTACTTTGACCCGCATTGCCCATTTCGCCGATGATACTGCTCATATTGATGATACTTCCCTGACGGGCCTTCATCATGGGGCGAATAACCTGTTTGGTCATATAGAACACACTATTCAGATTTACCTTAATTACTTCTTCAAATTGTTCGGGAGTCATGCGGAGTAATAAATTATCTTTTGAAATGCCCGCATTGTTCACACAAATATCAACTGTTCCAAAATCTTTGAGTACTTCGTTTACAAACGATTCACAAGCCGCAAAATCACCCGCATTGCTTTGATAGGCTTTTGCTTTTACACCAAGGCCTTGCAGTTTTTGTTCCAGGGCTGCCGCTTTTTCTTTACTACTATCGCTCACAAAACTAAAGGCAACATGGCAACCATGTTCTGCAAATTTGATGGCAATGGCTTCTCCGATACCACGGGCGGCTCCAGTAACAATGGCTGTTTTTCCTTCTAATAATCGCATGTATAAAATTTTATTATTTGCAAAAGTAATCTATTCGCTTTTATTGGCCTGCAGGGCTAAGATTTCTTCTAACATGGTACGTTCATTGCTTAATCTTGGTATCTTATTTTGTCCACCCAATTTACCTTTTGATCTTAACCATTCATTGAAGCTGCCCTTTGCTAAACTGTGTACGATGGGCATTCGAAGTGCAATGTCTTTCTGTCTTTTTGCTTCATAATCGCTATTGATATTTTTTAAAGCAAGATCCATCTCAATGGTAAATTGATGAAGGTCAGCAGGGGCTTTGTCAAATTCAATTAACCATTCGTGTGTGCCATTGCTGTGTTGACTAAAATAAACAGGCGCTGCTGTATAATCATTTACAATGCACTTGGTTTTTTCGGCTGCGATGGCAATGGCTCTATCACTGTTGTCAACAATCACTTCTTCGCCAAACGCATTCATATAATGTTTGAGTCTGCCACTTACTTTAATATGATAGGGGTGTAAAGAGGTAAACTGAATGGTATCGCCAATCAAGTAACGCCAAAGGCCACCCGTAGTACTGATAACAGGGGCATAGTTTTTTCCCAATACCACATCTTTCAATCCAACTGTTTGTGGATTTTCTTTGCCATATTCCTCTGCTGGTAAAAATTCATAAAAGATACCGTGCTCGGTAAACAATAACATACCATCGTCATCGGGGTGTTGTTGGCCGGCAATAAACCCCTCGCTGGCATTGTAAATTTCTTGGTAATTAATTTTGGCACCCATGATTTGTTCAAACTGTTCTTTATAGGGCACAAAAGAAACACCACCATTAATATATAATTCTAAATTGGGCCAAACTTCTTTAATATTTTGTTTGCCTTTAATTTCTAGAATTCTTTTTAACAGCAAGAGTGTCCAAGTGGGAACACCCGCCAGTGAAGTAACATTTTCATTGGCAGTTATCTGTGCTAATTTTTCAATTTTTTCTTCCCATTCATCTAATAAGGCTACACTAAGCTCGGGTGTACGCAGCCATTGTCCCCAAAAAGGAGAGTTTTGCATCAAGACCGCACTTAAATCACCATATTGTATTTCGTCGTTAACCCTACTAATTTGATGCGAGCCACCAATCACCAATCCCTTACCAGTTAGTAAGTCGCTCGACGGAAAATGTTTATAATAATTACTCAATACATCTTTGCTGGCTTGAAAATGGTTTTCTTGTAGGCTCTCTTCACTAATGGGAATGAATTTACTTTTATCGCTGGTGGTACCAGACGATTTGGCAAACCATTTAATGGGGGTATTCCATAGAATATTATCCTCGCCCTGCATCATTCTTTCGATATAGGGCTTGATATCATTGTACTCGTGAATGGGTACATTTCTTTTAAATTCTTTGAGCGTAAAAAGTTTATTGAAACCGTATTTTTTTCCAAACTCTGTATATTGAGCAGCTGATACCAAACCTTGTAGAACATGCCTTTGAACGGCTTCTGGATGTTTGCTCCAGTTTTCGATGCGCCATAAACGCATGCGGGCTAATTTGGATATGGCAGACGATAAAAGTTTCACAATAAGCAAAGTAAACAAATGCAGCTGAAACACAAAGGAGAAATATTGTAAAAACACTAAAATGGGGGAAACAAGTAGAAGAAAAAAGCAGGTTTAAAAACGCTATTATCCAAGCATTCTATTGGGTTCATCCTGTTTGCAACCTATCCCCAATTTTATAAGCTATCCCTAACCGTTACCCATGTTTGCGATAAACCCACTTTTTTTACAAGGCTATAAAAAACAAGGGCATTATCGGGGTGAATGCGAATGCAACCATGCGAGGCCCTGGTACCTAGCTTTTTAAAATTACCCAGCGTGGTACCATGTATAGCATACCCATCTCTAAGAAAAACCGCATAGGGCATATTGCCCAATCCCATATAATTGCCACCGGGGTATTTGCGCGATTTGTATTTGGTAAAAACTGGTCCCCTTGCTTGCAAATCCATTTCGGGGGTCTCGTATTTTTTAATACCGGTAGAAACTTTAAAGCTATCTGATAACTCCCCTTCTAGGTACAAATAAAGCAATTGCTTCGATTTATCAACGACAGCGTATAGGGCACATTCAATACCCACACAAGGCGTCAAAAACTGACTGTCTACCCTATTCAAAAAAGAATCCAGGGTTTTGATATTTGACATCACTTCCAGCTTTTCATTCCTCCGATTAATCAACGGTCCCCTCTTGGCCTCTTCTTTTAATAAATTAGCTAAGTCCTGTTGCCACAGACTTTCTATGCGCCATAAAAAATGTTGAAAGGAATCGGTTCCGGGTACAAAAGCATTTTCATCAAAAAAATTACTGCTATCAACCATGTCAATGGTTTTTAATTGTTGTAGGGAATCTTTGAAACGTTGGTATTTGAAATGCGAAAAAAATTTTTTTCTTTTTTCTGGGCCACAGGAAAAAAGAGATAAAGAAAATACTGTTATCAGCACAAGCAGGAATAAAGATGTAAAGTACTTGTACATTTTCATTGATTAAGGTTATATAAAGGTACTGCATAAATAGCTGCTGGTTTTTTATTGCAGCTCGAAACCAAGCCGCGGGTACAAACTGTTGGGATTTTTAAATTACTTTTGTATCAAATCAACTTTTGCAAAATGAAATCAACCCCTTTTACCGAAAAACACATTGCCCTGGGCGCGAAAATGGCTGAATTTGCCGGATACAATATGCCCATCAGTTATACTGGTATCAACGACGAACACGCAGCCGTAAGAAACAATGCAGGTGTATTTGATGTGAGCCATATGGGTGAATTTATTTTAAAGGGGGAGCATGCTTTGGACCTGATTCAAAGAGTAACCAGCAACGACGCTTCCAAACTGACCGATGGAAAGGCGCAATATAGTTGCCTGCCCAATAAAGAAGGCGGTATTGTAGATGATTTGCTGGTGTACTGTGTAGAAGCCAATAAGGTATATATGTTGGTGGTAAATGCCAGCAATATTGAAAAGGACTGGAATTGGATCAGCAGCTTCAATGACAAAGGAGTTGACATGCACAATATCAGCGATAAGACTGCCTTGCTGGCTATACAAGGTCCCAATGCTTGTAAAATTTTACAACCATTGACTTCCATGGATATTTTAAACCTGCAGTATTATACTTTTACTAAAGGGGTTTTTGCAGGCGTTGAAAATGTATTGATAAGTGCTACGGGATATACAGGTGCTGGTGGAGTAGAAATTTATTTTGAAGACAAAGACGGTGCTGGTGATAAAATTTGGGAAGCCATTTTTGAAGCTGGCAAGGCTGCCGGCATCAAACCAATAGGATTGGGTGCAAGGGATACCCTGCGCTTAGAAATGGGCTTCTGTTTATATGGCAATGATATTGATGATAGCACTTCGCCATTAGAAGCGGGATTGGGATGGATTACTAAATTCAGTAAGGACTTTACCAATAAAGCCTATTTTGAAAATCAAAAAGCGGTCGGACTCAAACAGAAACTAGTAGGTTTTGAGATGGTGGACAAGGGCATACCCAGGCATCATTACGAAATACAAGATGCTACTGGAAATAAAATAGGACATGTTTGTTCGGGTACACAATCTCCCTCTCTGAATAAAGCCATTGGCATGGGTTATGTGGATGCGGCCTTTTCGACCATTGGCAGCGACATTTACATTGCCATCAGAGATAAGCAGATTAAAGCCAAGGTAGTAAAGATGCCTTTCGTTTAAGCATTACCGTAATTAATTAACTTTTCAATTATTTTAATTGAATGACAGTAATTCACCTAACCAGTTTTGTGGAGGCTCCCATCGAAAGAGTTTTTGATTTGAGCCGCAGTATTGATTTACACAAAATTGCCTGTAGAGATACAGAGGAAACGGCTATTGCCGGTACCTGTAGCGGATTAATTGGCATAGAGGAAACGGTGACCTGGGAAGCCAAACATATTTTTAAAAAAAGACAATTCACTGCTCAAATAACCGCCTTAGAATCACCTATTTTTTTTGAAGATAAAATGTTGCGCGGTGATTTTAAAAGTTTTCGGCACGAACATCATTTTAAATCGGTTAAGAATGGTTGCCTGATCATTGACCAGATATACTTTGAATCACCCTATGGTATATTGGGAAAGATATTCAATCGGTTTTTTCTAAAAAAATACATGGAAAAATTGCTGCTGAAAAGAAACCTTGTTATCAAGGAGTATGCTGAATCAGCAAAATGGCAATTCGTTTTGCGTTAGTACTTTTTCATTTACCGGCAAGTACAGCCAATACAATCAAATGTTTTAATTTTACAGCGATGCAAAAGCCCACCCTATTTACCTGTTTTTCTCCGGCACTATTACACTTATATGATTTGTCGAATGCCGTGGTTGTTATCATCGATGTGTTTCGTGCTACCAGCACCATTACATCGGCGCTGTACAATGGTGCCAAATGTATTATTCCGGTTGACTCGGTAGCCAAGGCCATTGAAATCAGTAGAAATATCGGAGCGATAGCGGCGGGTGAAAGAGACGGACAAATTGCCGAAGGATTAAAGCATGGCAATTCACCTTTGGAATACAGTCGGTCTTTTATTGAAGGCAAAACCCTGGTATTGACTACCACCAATGGTACCAAGTTATTGCAGATGGCATTAGACAATCATGCCACAAAAATTATAACGGGTTCCTTTCCCAATCTGTCGGCAGTATGCGATTTTTTAATCAAAGAAAATAAAAATGTGGTCTTGGGTTGTGCGGGCTGGAAAGATCGTTTCAATTTAGAAGACAGTTTATTTGCCGGCGCTGTCATCAGTCGTATCAAAGAAAATTTTACCATTCATTGCGATAGTTCATTAACCGCCGCAGCTATGTACGAACAAAGCAAGGATAACCTCTATGGATTTTCGCCGCAGCTCACCCATTATCATCGATTGGTGGATCGTTTTGGATTGATAGAAGATATTCGTTTTTGTCTCACACCCGATTTGGCCAACGTATTACCCATATATGAAGAGGGGAAGTTAATAAAGGGTTAAATAAACCTATTCGCTGTATAGGGTAAACGCTTTTTCTGCACAATCGTTTTAAACACTTTAAATCTCAAGAGTTTTCCGTTACTTTTGCAAATTGCCCAATTCGCAACGGAGAATTCATTTGCAACCATTGTTGTACTCCTGTTTTCCGGCTTAAAACGGCACTCCAATAATATAATGGCCTTACCGCATCTTATCAAATACGTGTATAATAATGGCAGTGATGAAGTGATTCGCCGCGGCAAAAAAATTCATGCCATGAGTTTTGTAGAACTCATAGAACATGATGAGTTGATGGGCAGTGTGGTATTTCGCGTAAAAGACGATAGCTATAGTACCTATTACAAAGTATACATTCAAAAATATGCCGACCCCAAAGGCATTTCTGTTAGGTGTAGTTGCCCTTATAATATTGGTGATATCTGCCGGCACGAAGCGGGTGCATTGATTCACTTACAGGATATGGTAGACAAAAACCTCTTGGGCAGTGTCGACAAACAATACCATCAGTTGCATACCGTGGCCAAGATGAAGCATATTGATCTTAAAATGATTAAACTGCTTTCTTCTCCTGAAATATACAGCGATGCGGAAACAATGTTGCGTAGCAATCGTGCCAATATCACCAAGGCATCCGAAGAAAGAGTAGAGGCAGAGTTGAACTATGAGGGTGAATCTTTTCCATTGGTGATTCAAAAAAACGAAGAACGCAATTTTGATACATCCTGCAAATGCGATGAGTCCGATCATCCGCTTTGTATGCACAAAACCCTTTTGTTTTTACAATTGCTGAATGCCTATGGTCCTTATTATTTTGATACCATTCGCAACTGGGACAAGGAAAAAAATAAATTGCTGCAGATCTATGGCTATAGTTTAGCCGATGACCTAAACGGCAAATTTGAATTTACGTATAAAGAAGGCAAGCCCTTTCTGAAAGTGCTGGATCCTTCTATTAAAAGAGTGGTGAGTACTAGCAGCAATACAGCGCCTACTCAATCTTCGGGTATGACTAACCGTCAGCAACCTGTAGAACCAGTTCAAATAGTTGAAGAAGCTTCTACTAAAAAACTGGGCATTGTAATCAACCTGAATGCAAAAGCCTATCCCCATTTTTTAATTGATGCTGTACAGGGGGAGGCCGATGAAGCGCTGACGAAGTATTTGGGTAGATCAGAAAAACTGGATCTTACCAAATATGTCAATACCGAAGTGTTTTCGGAAGAAGACAAACAATTGCTGCAACAGATTCGAAAATTGCAGGACAGTGAAATCAATAAATACCTCAACCGCAATTCGCCCTTTAGTGGTATTTGGGAAAATATTATACATACCGATGGAGATGAATTGCCCGACGAAACAAAATCGCTGATTGCAGAATACCTGCACCCCAAGCTTAAAAAAATATTTGAAGAGCAAGCGGCCAGTCATTTTATTTTTTACCTGCCCGATAAAAAAACATTTAAATCCGATCAGCTCATCAATGTAGGGCTCAGTAGTCAGTTTATTGCACCGGTGTTTAAAGTGATTGCGAAAAATAATCATTTTGAAATTGCCTGCATGGTAAAAGTGTTGGGACAAATCATTCCATTTGAAAAGAATGAATGCAGCAGCAGTTTGGTTTTTTTACACAACGATATGGTATATCTCTGGCAAAAGCCGGAAGACATGTTGCAGGCTGAAAAATTTATCAAGGATGGCAATATTCGGCTGACCAAGGAAAACTGGGCAGAGCAGATGCAGAAAACCATTTTGCCACTCACCCGCGAATACCAGGTGGAGTTTGATAAAAGCCTGGTGAAAGAAATCAAAGCCACGCAGCCAGAAGTAAAATTATTATTACAAGAAAAAGGCGACTACCTGGTTTTTCAACCAGTATTTACCTACAATGGATTCGATACAAGGCCCAGCGATAAAGAAACCCTTACCATACCCGAGGGCAATAAGATATTGATTGTGCACCGCAATAAGGAAGCAGAAAATCAATACCTCGATACCTTACAAAATTTGCATTCGCAATTTGTAAAGCAGGACGGTGGATCTTTGGTACTCAAGGGAGCCGAAGTATTGCGCAATAACTGGTTCTTTCTTTTTGTAGATGCCATGAAGGATATGAAAGTGCCCGTATTTGGTTTTGAGGCATTGAAAAATTTTAGGTTTAACACCGCCCGTCCCAATACACATATTCATGTAAGCAGTGGCATCGATTGGTTTGATGCCAAGATAGAAATAGAATTTGGTACACAGCGTGTAGGCATTGTAGATATTAAGAAAGCATTGGCGGCAAAACAATCATTTGTTCCATTGGGAGATGGCACCCTGGGTATATTACCCGATGAGTGGCTAAAAAGATATTCATTATTATTTAAAGTGGGGGAAGGAAGAAGCAATCAGTTGCGGCTTTCTAAATACCACATGAGTGTGATTGATGAATTGTACGAAAACAGGGATGAAAAGGAATTGAGTTTTGCCCTGGATGAAAAATTTGAAAGACTGCGCGAGTTCAAAAGCATTCCAGAGATACCAGCACCGGTTGAATTACAGGAAATACTTAGGCCTTATCAAACTTCGGGTTATCAGTGGCTGAGTTATTTGAATGATGTGGGATGGGGTGGTATTTTGGCCGATGATATGGGTTTGGGTAAAACGGTGCAGGCATTGACCATGCTACGCTATTATAAAACCACTGAGGGTAAATTGAAGGCATTGGTGGTTTGTCCTACTACCCTGATATACAACTGGCAAAATGAGGTAAAGAAATTTACGCCCGATTTAAAATACCATATTCACCATGGCAGTATAAGAAGCAGGAATGCGGAGGAGTTGTTGGCGCATGATATTATCATTACCACCTATGGTACTTTAAGAAGCGATATACAGTTGTTGCTGAAGATTGTTTTCGACTATGTGATACTAGATGAAAGCCAGGCCATTAAAAATCCCTCTTCCAAGGTAACGAAGGCGGCTGGTTTATTGGCGGCCAAAAATCGTTTATGCATGAGCGGTACTCCTTTGCAGAATAATACCTTCGATATATTTGCGCAAATGAATTTCCTGAACCCTGGTTTGTTGGGCAGCATGGAATTTTTTAGAAATGAATTTGCCACACCCATTGATAAGTTTGGCGAGCAGGAGCAAAAAGAGCATTTGCGCAAGTTATTATATCCCTTTATTCTTCGTCGTACCAAGGAGCAGGTGGCCAAGGACCTTCCCGAAAAAACCGAGACCATCTTGTTTTGTGAGATGGAAGATGAGCAAAGAAAAATTTATGAGGCCTATCGCAATAGTTACCGCGATAAGATCATGGGCACCATCGACCAGCAGGGTATCGACAAATCGCAGTTGACCATCTTGCAGGGCTTGATGAAATTGCGGCAGATATGTGATAGTCCGGCTATATTGAATGAAGAAGAAAAATACCCCAATCATTCTATTAAGTTAGATGAGTTGACCAGGGAGATAACAGAAAATATTGGTGAGCACAAGGCCCTGGTGTTTTCGCAATTCCTGGGCATGTTGGGTTTAATAAAAGAGAAATTGAAGGAGCAGGAAATTCCTTTTGAGTATTTTGATGGAAGTACATCGGCGCCCGATCGGGAGAAAGCCATTCAAAACTTTCAGCAGAATGATGAATGCAGGGTATTCTTGATTTCATTAAAAGCGGGTGGTGTGGGTTTGAATCTGACGGCGGCGGATTATGTATATATTGTTGATCCTTGGTGGAATCCCGCGGTGGAGCAGCAAGCCATTGATCGTACGCACCGTATTGGGCAGACGAAAAATATTTTTGCGTATCGCATGATTTGTATTGATACTATTGAAGATAAGATACTGCAATTGCAGGAACGTAAGAAGGCGTTGGCCAAGGAGCTGATTGCCGATGATGCCAGTTTCATCAAGGCCTTGAGTAAGGCAGATGTGGAATACCTGTTTAGTTAATCTCTTTGTTTATTAAGAAGAAATAAAATCTTTCAGTCTTCTGAATTCGCGGTTGCTACCCGATTCGAATAAGGATCTTAGGAGATCGGCGACTGCTTTTAGCACGGAGCCTAGTTTACCTGTTTTCATTGTATTGGATTTAGAACATTAAAAATAAACATTGCAGGCCTGGGGTGCAAGCGTGTTTTTGCTGATTTTTAGTAGTGGTAGAATCCGAAATTAGGGTCATTACTAGGGTGGTTTTGGCTAGGGCGCTAATCGTTATTTTACTAAGGGACTTTGCCAGTGACGGCGAAAGCGACTATTCTTTTTATAATAGCGAATGGGGTAAATATCAGGGCTTTGGCGCATTTTTTTTATAAAGAGCCGTACTAATTCTGATACTGGGTTTTGGTTCTTTTCTGGGATATTTTTTTGCATGAATTGGAATTTTAACAACAAAAAAACGCTGGGAACCTGATTTTATTGTGGGGGGTGGTGGATGTTGGGTGGTTTCGCCGCCGTGTGTGTTCCCTCTTAAAATTTATACAACAATCCCATTCGAACGCCCCCGCATTGTCTCCTGACAAGCGGGAACCACGAGGCCCATGCTAATTTCCTGAATAGTGAGTCAATATCACAGGCTATCTGTTCCATTGTACTTAAACTTTACTGATGAATAGTTATACAGGGATGTTTTAATTTTCTACCACATATGAATAACTAAGAGTCTACAACAAAAAAATTTTTGTTTTGAATGCACGCTTAGTTGAATATATTATAAAATTTCAAAATAACAAACTTGTTTAATAGAAAACATATATTGATTAAGATGTCCGTGTTCAAAAGAATTAACAACCCCTTTTATTTTTATTTTCTTGCCTTGAATTTTATCAAATGAACTCTTTTTTTTGTCTGATTTGATACTCATAAAAATCGAATCAATGATTTCGTTCGATAAATCAATCCATATCACATCTTTGCTATCTGCAACTTTTTTATTTTCAGAAATCGCAAATTCTTCAGAACCCCAAATAAAATATCCGGAAATTTCAACAAAATGGCCATCCAGGAATTGTAAGGAATCCCTCGCTTTTGTAAAAGAAATAGATTGGCTATTTTCCTTGCACTTCTCAGATACAAAAACCTGATTTACTGTCCTATTTGAAATACAACTATAAAATATTATGAAAGGCAAGATCAATAACAGTAGTTTCTTTTTCATATAGTTTCTTATTGACCTATAGTTATTGTTGTGATTTTTTTTTGTCTAGAATCATAAATTCCAATGGCATTAACTCGCCTATATGTG
>CAIOIZ010000053.1 GCA_903858475.1 uncultured Bacteroidota bacterium | reverse complement strand
TCTACTCATTTTTGAGTTTATTAATTTTATTTTCTGTTTATGGTTTTGCAAATACCGGATTAAAGAATCCAACTCATCATAAAAGGGAGACCTCATTCAGCATTAACAAAATATCACATTCGAATACCCGTCATTCATTAAATCTTACTCCTCCGTCGCCTTCAATTGTTCATTCTGGAACATTAACCTTTTGCAACGGTGATTCAGTGATTCTGCATGTAATTGATGTGCCTCTTGATTCAACTTTCCAATGGACTTTAAATGGTGCTAATATAAGTGGGGCAATAACGGATTCATTGGTGGTCTATGCTACTGGTACTTATAGTTGCATAGTTACTTCAGGAGGGGTTACTGAACCACCTTTAAATGATGTGGTGGTTACTGTACATCCAAAACCTTTAGCGGCATTTACCTTTAGCCCTAATTTTGGATGTGGAAAAACTCGGGTGTCATTTACTGATCAGTCAACCATTAGTGCTGGGTCAAACATAAATTGGCATTGGAATTTTGGTGACGGGAATACAGTTAATCAGCATAATCCTAACCATACCTTTAATCCACCCCCAGGGTCAGGAACAATTACTTATACTATAACACTTATAGTCACAAGTAATTCTGGATGTAAGGACACCATTAGTCATACAATCGCTATTGACAGAGGGCCAGATGCAACACTTAATGGAACAGGTGCTACAATAATCAACGGCCAGCCTTATTTCCATGTTTGCTCTACCGCTGGACAGGCATTTACTTTTACCAATGCCTCAACAACGATTGCATCAAATACCAACTATATTATTAATTGGGGTGATGGGTCAACCGACTGGACTGATCCAGTATTTTCAACGCCAATTTCTCATCCCTATTCAGTAGGCATACATAATTTGACATTTTATGTATATTCAGGTGCTTGTGTGGATAGAACAGTTTATAGGGTTTTTTTAGGAAATAATCCCGCCGGTGGCTTAGTTAGCCCAGGAGGCACTACAATTTGCGCTGGGTCAACACAAGCTTTTTTAATTTCCGGCGCTTCAAATAATCCACCGGGAACGCAATATATTTTAAATTTTAATGACGGCTCAGTTCCAGACACATTTTATCACCCAGCTCCTGATACTGTTTTTCATACATTTGATTCCTCCAGTTGTGGACATTCTAGTTCTACAGGAAATGTAACATTTCCCAACTCATATGGAGCCTACCTAACAATCACTAATCCATGCGGTACTACGGGTGGTTCAGTTGTTCCAATTTATGTTTCAGGTAAACCTATTTCAAATTTTACGATTACTCCAAAAGATACAATATGTGTAGGTCAAACTGTAATCCTTACTTATAATGGAGACCTTGGGAATAATGTACAAAATGGTGTATGTACTCCGGGGAAACCGGTTTGGAAAATAACGCCTCAAACACCCGGCGTACGCTTTACAATATTGGCGGGTAGTTTAGGTAATGATTTTGGGACCAATGATGCTTCGCTTTGGCTTGCTGGTACAATGACTGTAACGATAAGGTTTGACTCTGTTGGACTTTATAGCGTAAAACTTAAAACAGGCAATGCTACATTGTGTGGCATTGATTC
>CAIOIZ010000052.1 GCA_903858475.1 uncultured Bacteroidota bacterium | reverse complement strand
TGGAAATCAAGCACTACATTTCAACACAACGGGAGAATCCAATACAGCTAATGGCAGTAGGGCACTCTTCAACAACACAACTGGTTATAGTAATACTGCCAATGGAATGAGTGCATTGTACTCCAATACTACGGGTTATCATAATACAGCCAATGGAGATAGTGCACTTTATTCTAACGTATCAGGTAACTATAATACGGCCACAGGAGATTTATCACTTTTTTCAAATAGTACGGGGGACTTCAATGCCGCTTTTGGGTCTGATGCATTGCATTTCAACACCGACGGAACTCAAAATACCGCTATTGGTTACGGAACACTTTACGCCAACACATCAGGATCTAATAACACCGCAACAGGCGTGAATTCACTTGCCTATAATACTACTGGCAATAGCAACACGGCAAATGGGCATTGGGCACTTAATAATAACTCTACAGGTAATGGTAACACAGGTTTAGGGGAAGCTGTACTTTTTAATAATACTTCAGGTTCTGGAAATACAGGTGTTGGTGTAGATGCACTTCATTTTAATAACACTGGAAACAGAAATACAGCTATTGGTGATAGCGCCCTAATCTCCAATACGACTGGTAATAGCAATAGTGCCGTTGGATTGAAGGCTTTATATTCTAATACCAGCGGCAGTCGCAATACGGCGATTGGTGATAGTGCTTTATATTCCAATACTACCATGAATGCAAATACAGCGATTGGGGATAAGGCATTGTTTTCAAATACACTAGGAACCAATAATACAGCAAACGGAACAAAAGCCCTTTATTCCAATACAACAGGATCCTATAATACAGCTACAGGCTTCGTAGCCCTTGATAATAATACAACCGGGGGCGGAAATACAGCCAACGGAAACTTTTCATTATATTCTAATACAACAGGGAATGATAATACAGCAGTTGGATCAAATGCTCTTTTACAAAATACAGCAGGTCATCGTAATTCTGCCTATGGACAGGGTGCGCTGACTTCAAATAATATTGGCAATGATAATACGGCAGTTGGAGATTATGCTTTGTCTGGTAATATATCCGGAGAAAAGAATACCGCAACCGGTTCAGAGGCACTTCATTTAAACAATACTGGTTTTAATAATACCGCCAATGGCTATTCTGCTTTAGGAGCAAACACTATCGGCAATAATAATGTAGCCGATGGATTTGAGGCATTACTTGCCAATACACAGGGAAGTTATAATACAGCCAATGGTATTGCTGCGCTAAGAGCCAATACCATTGGTAATTTAAATACGGCTTCAGGTAGTGGAGCATTATATACAAATGTTTCAGGAACTCAGAATGCTGCTTTTGGTGTGGATGCACTTAGGCTCAATTTGGCTGGAACACTTTGTACAGGTATTGGTGCAAGTGCATTGTACAATGCAACAGGAACCGGAAATACGGCACTTGGTTTTAGTGCCTTGTCGAATGTAATGAGTGGTGGAAATAATATTGGTATTGGGTGGAATGCCCAGGTGCCCAATGCTGCATTGAATGATCAGGTGCGTATAGGCAATGCCAATATCAATTATGCAGGTGTACAAGTTGCATGGTCAGTAACATCTGATATTCGATGGAAATCCGCCATTGAAAATATTCCCTTAGGCTTAGATTTTATTAGTTCACTTCGACCTGTTTCATATTATCGTACCAATGATGAATCTAAAAAAACGGAATATGGTTTTATCGCTCAGGAAGTAGCAGCTAGTTTGCAAAAATTTGGCGCTCATCAATCAGGCATCATTACAAAAGACGATGCAGGCATGTTGAGTATGCGATACAATGATTTGCTGGCACCCTTAGTGAAAGCTATACAAGAGCAGCAAAAGCAAATCGAAAATTTACAAATTCAAAATCAACAACTCTTGAAATTGTTTAATAAATAGGATCAATAAACTAACACCAAAATAATAGTACCCATTTTATGATAAGTAGTAAATAATTGTATTCTAAAAAATATTTTCAACAAACTGATAATATTATTACATATGTGAATTATATAATGTTTCCCATTTTTTGTATAAAATATTGGTAGCTGATTTTTTGATTTTACATAATCAATTTAAAAGCTTTATTAATAATAAGAAGCGATACATTAAAACCTACTATGATGTTTGCAGACAAAAAACAAAAAGCGATAGAGCAATTCCACGAATACCTTGCCGCCTGCGATACGCTTTATGCAACTAAAAAACAAGGTGGTGGAGATTGTGAATTGAGTGCCAATAATCTTGAAAAAAAATGGGAAGAATGGCAGACGGCTACCAATACCATTTACGAATTCCTCCTAAAAGGGGTGAAATATCATCATCAAAACAAGGAACAGAAAGAGTAGTAATAAAAAAACCTTTGAATCCGCACATTGAGCAATGAGTAGCAGTACTAGAACACATCAAAAAAGCCTTCGTTGTTGTATGAAGGCTTTTTGATTATGAGTAGGAGTCAATATATGCTGTCCACCATTGAAAATACTGCCACCTAATCAGCCACCAGTACAAAATAAAAAACCGCTAACAAACTGTAAAACAATCTATTAACGGTTAAATTATGCTGTAGGGGAAGGGCTCGAACCTTCAAGGGGCAGTTAGCTGCAGTACAAAGTTCGGTGGTCGACCCCGGTCGCATTACTATCGCTAGTAACACGGCTCTATGCTGCGTTTATCCTGTTATCCCCACCCCCGAGACAAGGGGGCATGTTTGCCAAAAATTTCATCACCCCACAATTTTTAAGAACTACCTAATTGCCTTAGGTTGATAACACAAATCTAGGACAATCGCCTTTATGTTAAAAATAATTCACTAAATATTTTGAAATTATAGAAATTATTCAAATATTTGCAATTAATATTGAACATTAACTAAAACAGATAATCAAAATGGCGGCTAAATTAAATCTTGACAAATTAGATCTTCAGATCATTCATGAAATGATGGAGACTGCTGAAATTTCATACGCTGATTTAGGTAAGAAATTGTTTGTGAGTGGCGGTACAATACATGTACGTATCAAAAAACTACAGGAATTTGGTATTGTTAAAGGTACAAGATTAAGCGTAGATATTAAACAACTGGGCTATGATATCACCGCCTTTGTAGGTGTTTACCTCGAAAAAAGTTCCTTGTATGATAGCGTCGCTAAAGACCTAATGCAAATACCAGAAATCGTTCGCCTCAATTATATCACCGGTAACTATAGCATGTTTCTTGAAATTGTTTGCAAAGACATCAATCAATTGCGCAATGTGCTGCACGATGAATTGCAAAAAATCAAAGGCATTGAAAGAACCGAAACATTTATATCCCTCGAAGAAGGATTTAGTAGGAATGTAAGAGTGGCACCAGAAACTACTTAATGCTTTAATACAATGCAAAGGCAGTATTTAACCGCCTTATACTAACGATAAAGAATACATGCTATATATTCAACGAACTATCTGAAACATTGCAACGCAAATTTTTTTCAGCACTTGGCTTAGTTTTTGCACTCAACCTGCTGATTAAACCGCTATGGATATTCGCCATCGATAGACCCGTACAAAATATCGTTGGTACCGAAACCTATGGAAGCTATTTTGCCATCTTCAACCTCTGTGTAGTTTTTAACTTCTTATTAGACCTCGGCATTACAACTTATTTGAATCAACAAAAATCGAAGGATGCCGAAAAGTCCCTATTTATACAAGGACTCCTTCTTAAAACATGGCTGGGTATTCTTTATGCTGTTTTGCTAATCATCATTGCATGGGTGGCGGGAATAAAAGAAAAAAATTGGTTAGTCCTGGCAGGACTACAACAGTTATTGTATTCCTTCTTTCTTTACTTGCGCGGACATATTACCGCCTTGCAATTATTTAAAGCAGATGCATTCCTTTCCATATTGGATAAATTACTGGTGATTATTTGTTGTGGGGCCTTGATTTATTTTCCAATGGCATTTAGACATATTAGTATCGACTATTTTTTATGGATACAGATTCTATCCTTAGCAACAGCCCTGCTCATTGCACTAATCATTTTAATCAGCCATAAAGGAATGCGGTTGCTGAATAAAAAAATATCTATTACACCTTCGGACTTACTATGGAAAGCACTACCCTATGGCCTCTTAGTTTTACTAATGAGTATGCACAATAGACTGGATGCTTTTTTATTAGAAAGATTGCATGTTCATGGCAATCACGAAGCTGGCATCTATGCACAGGCATATCGCTTATTGGATGCCGCTAATATGCTCGGCTATTTAATGGCCTCCTTTCTACTGCCATTTGCTGCTAAGCACCTTCAACAAATAAAAATCATTCAGCCGCTTGTAAGAAAATTAACAATCGCCATCATATGCATAAGCGCGCCTTTAATTGTCAGCTGTTTTGTTTTTGCTGTGCCCATTCAATCTTTATTATACCATTCTAAAGATCTATCTACCGCCCAGCTGATTCCACTTTGTATGACAGCCATTACTGGATATTGGTTGGTACAGGTATATGGTACCTTACTAACTGCAGCTGGTGCTATTAAATTATTTATGGCAATTACTATTCCCTTTATGCTACTTAATATAGTACTGAATATTATTTTTATACCTACTCATGGCGCATACGCTGCGGCTATTATTGCCATAATTACAGAATCTTGCTATGGCATTACAGTATGGATTGTTGCCAACCAAAAAATAAAAGAAATAGCCATGGCACAAAATCTTCTTAAATTAGATACATGAATAACGAAAGCGAATTAAACCTGATTGGCATTCAGTCTGTGCTGACCAAACAAAAAAAACCATTGATACTATTTGTATTAGTGGCAACCTTACTGGCCACCATAACCAGTTTCTTTTTTTTACCCAAACAGTATTATGCAGGTAGTACCCTTTTGCCAGTGAATGCTATGCTGACCGACAAATCGCGGCTATTTAATAATAATATTCAAGAATTGTATTCGGTATATGGCACGGCGGATGATTTAGATCGCATCTATAGCATTGCTAAAGCCGGTAATATTTTGAGCTTTCTTACAGATAGTCTTCACTTGGTGGAGCATTATGGCATTACGGGACCAGCTTCCTCCTCCAAACCGAAGGCAATCGCTCAGCTTAAAAAACACCTGCAAATTATTAAAACCGAAAACGGCGCATTACAAATTGATGCATGGGATACCAATGCAGAGATGGCTGCGGATATCGCCAATCTATTGGTGTATAAAACGGAAGCAATTGGAAAAGAATTACAACAGCAGGCTTATCAAAGTATTATTGATCAAGTTCAGGTATCCATCGCTCATAAGAAAAAAAACTATCATCAATTACAAGATTCACTGAATAATATGGATATCACTGCAGCTGCTCCATTAGCCAAAACCGGCAGCGAATTATTGACTCATATCGAACGGGATGAAAAAATATTGGATGAAGTAAACTTGGCCATGGACCTCCGGCAACCTACTGTACTCGTTTTAGAAAAAGCCTATCCTTCTTTTAAAGCAGACAAACCCAAACATGTTGTGATTATTATTGGCGCTTTCATATCGAGTTTATTTTTTGCTATTATAGCCCTAGTTCTTTTTAATCGATTCAAACAGTAAGTTTGCAAACAAGCCAATTTGATATTAAACGCGGGCTCCTATTCGGATTTTTCTTTGTTGCCTTTTTATTATTATCAGTTTTTTTAGAAAATTGGATTTTAGTCGCTATTCCTTTTCTTGTATTGTTGATACCTGCTTTTATTCAACAACCCCTCTTGCTTTTTTATCTGCTCTTGTTTGTAATACCCGTTTCCATCGAATATAAGTTCACCGAAACATTGGGCACCGATTTTCCCGATGAATTGATGATGCTAGCCCTTTCCTTCATTTTTATTTTATTGTTTATTCATCGCCCTTCTATTCTTAACAAAAAATGGATGGCACATGGATTGATCCTACTCCTACTACTTCAGTTGGCTTGGGTTATGATTGCTACTGTTTATTCAACCAATCCTATTCTTTCTGTTAAATATTTACTTGCAAAAATTTGGTACATCATTCCATTTGTGTTCTTCCCCTTATTGTTTTTAAAGGATAAACGAAGTATTCAAATAGCAGGATGGTGCTTATTGGTGCCCCTGGTTTGCTTGGCAGGCTTGAGTTTAATGCGGCAGGCAATGGATGGCTTTAGTTTTGGAAAAGTGAATCAGGCGCTGTCGCCTTATTTTCGGAACCATGTTAATTATGGCGCTATGTTGGCAGCGATGCTTCCGGTGTCGGTTGCTTTTTATTGGTTGAGTGATAAAAAGAACAACCAAGGAATGGCTTTGTTTACCATTCTTTTACTGCTGCTGGCACTGGTATTTTCTTTTTCGAGAGGCGCCTGGCTGGCAGTATTAATTTCTTTGATAACAGTATGGGCTATACGAAAAAAAATAATTGTACATTTATTGTCGATTGCGCTAATTGCTGTCAGTGCTATTTTTATTTGGCTCGGTACCAATAATAACTATCTCGATTATCGACCCAATTTCAAGAAGACTATTTTTCATACTAATTTCGAACAACACCTTGCAGCCACTTACCGCGGACAAGATCTGTCCACTGCCGAACGTTTTTATCGCTGGACTGCCGTTCAACAAATGATGGCCGAAAATCCCATGACAGGAGTAGGTCCGAATAATTTTTATGATACTTACAAAGCGTATACAGCATCTGCTTATAAAACCTGGGTGAGTGATAATAAAGAACATTCTACTGTACACAATTATTTTTTTCTGCTACTGATCGAACAGGGCCTACCCGGACTGGGGATATTTCTTTGTTTACTTTTTTCATTGTTTTGGTATGCACAAAAAATTTATCATCAAAAGCAAAGTAAATGGCACCAAACTATAGCTCTTACATTAGCAGCGATGTTGGCAGCAATCATCACCGTAAATTTTTTAAGTGACTTAGTGGAGACAGATAAGATTGGCAGTTTGCTTTATTGCTGTATCGGTTTATTGGTATGGCTCGATTTGCATAGCAGCAATCAGCAATTGGATTCGAAGCAAGTTTCCCATTTATGATTTTACGTCTACCGCATCGCGCAATCCGTTCCCTAATAAATTAAAAGCCAACACCAATAACATAATTGCAAATCCCGGTATTAGTGCCAGCATGGGGTTGTGTGTAATCAAAAAATTATAATTCTCTTTTATCATCAATCCCCAACTGGGTTGTGGTGGTTGTACCCCAATGCCTAAAAAACTTAAGCCCGCTTCTACAATGATAGCAGTGGCAAAAGTACTAGCTGCCAATACCAAGATGGGACCAATAATATTAGGAAGAATATGTCGAAGGATAATCCTGCTATTGCTGAACCCGAGTGCTCGAGCAGCAGTAATATATTCGAGTTCTTTTACTGCGAGTACTTGTCCCCTCACCAATCGAGTAACGGGTACCCACATGGTAAGTCCAACCGCAATGAATATTTGCCAGAATCCTTTTCCCAGTGCCATGGTGATAGCAAAGACCAATAATAAAGTAGGGATGCTCCAGGTAACATTGACCAACCACATAATGAGGGCGTCTACTCTTTTGTTATAATACCCTGCAATAGCACCCAATAAAATACCAATCGAAACGGCAATGAGCACGGCGATAAAACCAACGGCAAGGCTTACACGCGTTCCAATAATGAGCCGACTGAGAATATCGCGGCCAAATTTATCCGTACCCAGCCAGTAAGTTTTTGTAATGAGGTGATTTTTTATAAAATCATCGGGCGATTCTCTGCTCAATTGGCTAAAGGCAAAGACTTTCAGTACCGAAGTGTCTTCATCAATGAATTTATGAATCAATAGGCTGTCCTTTTTTATTGCATATCCAGTAATTGGGATATACTTCCTGTTTACTGGCTTTCCATTGATCAGGTGATCGATAAAAAATCCGCTGTAAGCTTTTGACTGAATAGGAATGGTCAGGAATTGTTGTTGGTAGCCCGGTTTTTTTGCTTGAATTTCTACTGTTTGTAAATCAGCATTGGGGCTATTGTCGGGTGCAATCCAATAACCGAATATAGCTAATATCGTTGCCATACCAATGACTACAATCCCGAAAAGGGCTCCTTTGTTTTTTTTGAGCTTTTTCCAGGTTTGTTGTGAAAAAGAATATGAAGCAGATTCGGACATACTGTAATTTACAAATACATTTAATCTTATTGTACCTTTCTACCCTTCCATTGATAAGATCCGAATTTTCCTAGCCAGCCAGCAACTACGGTATACAGTATATGGAATGCTTGCATCACTGGGAAATACCAGAGTAAATTTCTTTTCCCAAAAAATCGGGCAACAGGGTAAAGGAAAAATAACTCAATCAGGGTTTTACCAGCTAGTAGGATTAACCAGTATACTCCGGGAGAAATGGATATTGGCCAACTTGTTATCATAGTATTAATAGGCATCAACAAAGCTAGAATGGGTAAAATAAAAAGTCCCACATTAAATAGATATACTATTAATAATACAGCAAAAATTCTTTTGTCATCGTATTGATCGGCTTTGCTGGCCCATCTTATTCGCTGATTAAAAAATGCAGCAATACTGTTTTCGGGCCGCGTACGAACAATTACCTCCGAACTTTTTAAATAGGCAATACCTTTTGGAAATGCCTTGTAAATTTTATGCATTAGCAGCATATCATCTCCACTGGCTATTTTGTTGATGCCCGCAAAACCATCCACTTGTTGAAAAGCGGTTTTACTATAAACTAGATTGGCACCATTACACATACTATGTAGGCCACGATGAACGGCCGCTCCTGTGATACCTTGCAGGGTCATGAAATCAAGGGTCTGAAAAATTTCAATAAAGCCTGCACAGTCTTCCATGCAAACGGGCATTACGATCAATGCAGGTTGATGCTTGCTGTAAAAAGCAGCAATGGTCGACAACCATCTTGGTCCTGCTACACAATCTGCATCTGTGGTAATGATGAGATGACCATTAGATTGTGCAATGCCTACTTCGATGGCTTTCTTTTTGTAAGAATTTTTTTCATCAGCTACATAATCTTTCAGGTCAATCAATTTGATATGCGGTTGATTGAAAGTATTTACAATGGCAGCAGTATGATCGGTGGAATGATCATCTACTACAATTATTTCAAAAAGATGGGCGGGATAATTTTGCTGCAGTAGTGCTTCAATACAATGGCCAATGACCAGTTCTTCATTGCGTGCTGGAATAATGACAGATAGCCTGGGTGCATTTTTTAAATCGGGGTCATCCAAAGCCGCGTCTTGGTCATTAAATTCGGGTATTTGCAACCAACTATATCTATAATACAGTAGCAAGCCGCTGTAAGTCAGTAGTAAAAGGAACAAGATGATCAGCAGGGCTGGCAGCATAGTTAATAATCTGCGGGCATCCCCAAGGGTGGAAACAGGTGCGAAATATTCGGCACCAGGCCTACAGCAGTACAAAAATAAATTTTTGAGGATGAAAAGAATTATTATCTTTGTTTAGTTGCATAAACAACTATATGCCAAACAACCAATTTAAAAAAGGAGAGCTGTATAGCTTTATAACCGGAAAGGCCAGTACGGCCATCGGTCGGCGCCTGCAGAAAAATTTTAAGCAGGCGAATATTGAAATAACGATTGAGCAGTGGAGTGTGCTCTATCATCTTTGGAAGGAAGATGGATTGAGTCAGCAGCAATTATGTGATGCCACTTTTCGCGATAAACCGAGTATTACCCGATTGGTGGACAATTTAGAAAAAATAAAGTTGGTAAATAGAACTTCGAGTAAGGATGACCGTAGAATGAATCTGATTGTATTAACCGATACTGGCAAAGAATTGGAGCAAGTATGTATGGGCATCGCCAATACTACATTGAATGAAGCATTGGAAGGAGTGACACATGGTCAGATTGAAATTGCAAAGGAAGTATTACAGATGGTATATGAAAATCTAAAATAGCCAAGCAAAAAAAATCTATTTGCTGGTTCATTTTCAAACCATATAAAAGAAAAAAAAACATTATGAGCACAACCAGTCCTGCAGTATTGTTCAAAGGCGGCGAATGGCTGATTAAAGAAAGCCAGGCGGCCGATTGTTTTACTCCTGAAGATTTTAATGAGGAGCAATTAATGGTGAAAGACATGTGTCTTCAATTTTTAGCGGTTGAAATATTACCGAATGTTGACCGCATCGATAAAATGGAAGCAGGTCTGATGCCTGCATTAATGGTAAAGGCAGGCGAACAAGGATTGCTGGGAGCCAGTGTACCAGAAGCCCTGGGTGGCTTGGGAAAAGATTTTATTACTTCTACCTTGGTAAATGAAGGTTTAGGAGGTGGTTTTTCGTTTAGTGTAGCCATTGCTGCTCATACGGGTATTGGCACTTTACCTATTCTTTATTTTGGTACAGACGCGCAGAAAAATAAATACATTCCCAAATTAGCCAGCGGAGAATGGAAGGGCGCTTATGGTTTAACCGAACCCAATAGTGGTAGTGATGCATTGGGTGCTAAAACCATTGCTAAGTTGAGCGATGATGGGAAAAATTATATTTTAAATGGACAAAAATGTTGGATTACCAATGGTGGTTTTGCAGATGTATATACCGTGTTTGCTAAAATAGACGGCGATAAATTCAGTGCCTTTATTATAGAGCGTGGTATGGAAGGATTTACGCAAGGACCAGAAGAACATAAAATGGGTATTAAAGGATCTTCTACCGTGCAATTGTATTTTCAGGATTGCAAAGTACCCGTCGAAAATTTATTAGGCGAAGTTGGCAAGGGTCATATTATTGCTTTCAATATTTTGAATATTGGCCGCTTGAAATTATGTGCTGCTGCGCTGGGTGGTGCAAAGATGTCGGTGTCGGATTCAATTACCTATGCCAAAACCAGGGAGCAATTTCAAACAGCGATTGCCAATTTTGGTGCCATTAAATATAAACTAGCGGAAACGGCTATACGTATTTTTGCCAGCGAAAGTGCATTGTATCGCACTAGCAAATGGGTAGAAGACAAGGAAAAAGAATTGGAAGCAGCTGGTAAACCATTCAATGAAGCATTATTAGGTGGCGCGGAAGAATATGCGGTGGAATGCGCTATCTTAAAAGTACATGGATCAGAAGTATTAGATTATGTGGTAGACGAAGGGGTGCAAATACATGGTGGAAATGGATTTAGTGATGAATATCCTGCTAGCAGGGGCTATCGCGATAGTCGCATCAACAGAATTTATGAAGGCACCAATGAAATCAATCGCTTGTTGACGGTCGATATGATTTTGAAAAGAGCCATGAAGGGGAAACTTGATTTAATGGGACCAGCGATGGCTGTTTCTAAAGAACTAATGAGTATTCCAGATTTTGGTAGCGAAGATGAATCACCCTATGCCAATGAACGTAAAACCATCCTCAACCTGAAAAAAAGTATTTTGATGGTGGCGGGAGCCGCAGTGCAAAAACTCATGATGAAGATTTCGGATGAGCAGGAAATATTGATGAATATCGCTGATATGGCCATCGAAACTTTTGTTGCGGAAAGCACTTTATTAAGAGTAATTAAAATGTCGGAACAAAAAGGCGAAGCTGCAGTGCCATTGCAGGCAGATATGATGCATTGTTATTTGACCGATGCGGTGGATAAAGTAAACAAAGCTGGTAAGGAAGCCATCAATGCTTTTGCTACTGGCGATGAACAAAGAATGATGTTATTGGGATTAAAGCGATTCACTAAGGCAACTCCATTCAATACCAAGGATGCCAGAAGAAGAGTAGCAGATAAAATGATTGACGCCGGTAAATACTGCTGGTAATAAATATTTCTTTTGAATGATACCCCTGCGTTTATGCGTAGGGGTGTTTTTTTT
>CAIOIZ010000051.1 GCA_903858475.1 uncultured Bacteroidota bacterium | reverse complement strand
GGCGTAGTTGGCACGGAAAATTTCCAAATTCTTAATTCGTCAATTGAAAAATTTCCATTATCTCCAGCGCCCATGATGTTGGATCCAAGAAAGAAAAAACTGGGCAAGATAGAAGTACTGGTTGAAAGCGTATAAGTTTGTGCCAAAGCAGCATTTTTATATAATTTCATACTAGTGCCGTTTCTAATGATGGCAATATGCACCCATTTGTTTAATTCTAAAGTGCAAGCTGTTTGCCAGGTAGAAGGCCCCCCTAAATCGGTAGCCATTAGTTTTAGTTGTGTACTACTTTTGGCAATTTTTAAGGCATTGTTTAAAGCAGAACTATATATAATATCATTGGCACCATCTGTTCCAGTATTTTGAATCCAAAATTCAATCGTAAAATCGGTCAAAGAATCTTTCAAGTAGGCTTTACCTAAACCAAAAGTGCTTGTGCCATCAAAGTTTAAAGCATTCCCAAAACTAGTGCTCACATATTGATTGGCTTGCAAATTGGGCAAGCTTATCTGAGCTTCAGTTTTAAATTGAATCACCAAGATGAATAATATGGTATAGCCTAGTCTTTTCATTGATCTTATTGTAAATCACCGGTTAATAATACAGAACCACTTGCATAAGACATTGCGGTAGCAATGGCATAGATGCCAGAAGTAGCAGAATAATTGTACCTATTGTTGGTGCCAGAAAAACTGACTGTATTATTGTCCGATTGTAAAATCATACAAGAAAATCCAACAGGCACTGAACTATCAAAAGTGATGGTAACTGTATTGCCAGAACAAACCAATACTTTACCATTGTATGTGTTTGCATTGGATGAGTTGATGCCTAAGTCTGCATTGACTGCAACTAAAGCAGCATTGAATCCAGAAAGTGACGAGTTCACAGTACTTCCAACTAAACTACCACTGACATTGACATTCGCAAATGTTTTGGTGCCTGCAAAAGTTTGAGCGCCTGAAGTAACGATACCACCATTGGTGCCGTCGGCTGGAGTCAATATAATGTTGGTTCCACTGATAGTAGCTCCTTTTACATTTGAACTAGTGGCAATGGTTCCTACTACTGAAACACCAGAAGCTGGTGCAGCACCCGCTACCCATGCACTACCATTGGAGGTTAATACATTTCCTGATGCACCTGGAGAAACAAAGGCAACAGAACCAGTTCCATTTCCAATCAATACAGCACTAGAGGTTAAAGAAGTTCTACCAGTACCACCATTGGCAGCACTTAAAGCGGTAGTTAAGCTTAAAGAGTTGGCAGAAAGTTGACCCCCTACTACTCCAGCTCCACTAATATTAAAACTAGAAGAAGCTTGTTGTGAAGTTTGATTGCTAATATAAGAACCACTACCTGCTGGTAAATCTGCACCTGTTAAAGCTCTAAAACTTGGCTCACCAGGATCAGTGCCAGTTGCAGGTCCAGCAAATACTAAATTGGCTGGAGCAGTTGCAGCTCCAATACCACCACTCGCAATAGCTAAAGGTGTACTTAGCGTTAAACTAGTAGCAGTAGCAGCACCCAAGGTTGGTGTTACCAAAACTGGACTAGTGGCAAATACCAATGAACCGGTTCCTGTAGCATCGCTTACCGCAGCTAAAATGTTAGCACTTGAAGGCGTGGATAATAATGTTTGTACTCCTGTACCTAAAGTCAAAGGATCTTGCTTTGCATAAAACGAAGCATAATCCGCATTGCTTAACAAACCTGCAGTAGTGCCCGCTTGAGAAGCCAATGGAATATTTAAATTAATCGTTGGAGAAGAAGTTGAATTAGCTACTGTTGAAGTATAAGTAGATCCAGTAGTCGTTAAAGTGATTGGATTAATTTTTGTTACAGATCCACCAGAACTCACACTAGCTGTTAATATACCAGTGGCTGAATCTAAGTTTAAACCTGTTCCTAAAATAATTTCACCAGGAGTTCCTTTCAAAGTAGGAGATTTATTTCCTAGTATTGTTTTTGCCCCCATGGTTTGTATTTTTCCATAAGTCACTGCATTGCTAGTGATAGAAACAACACCAGCATTGGTCATGGTTACATCACCAGTTAAATTAACCGCAGCTGCAAGATTGCTTGCATTACCTACAAGAATTTTTCCATTGGTTAAATTAGCACCCGCACCATCAATGGTTTTAAAACTGGTATTACCAGCTGCATCAATAGATAAAACTTGATTGGCAGTCGAATTATGTGCTTTCGCATATGTTACTGAACCAGCAGTAATGTTACCGCTTGTTTTTACATTGGTTACATTGGCATTACCTAATTGAATCGTATTACTGGTTTCAACCGTTGCTTGATAGCCAATGGCTGTTGCATTCGTTAAAGCACTATAAAGGACATCAGACTCAAAACCAACTGCGGTATTATTATAACCAACAAGATTATGCGCAAGTGCAGATTGTCCAATGGCAACGTTTTTATATCCACTTGTATTTAATTTTAATGCGAAATATCCAATAGAAGTATTGGTAGCAATAGCACCAGGTCCATAACCAATATTGATATTATTGACGGCGATATCACTGCTAAATGCTTTAGCTCCACCAATTGTTTCAGAAGAACTTAAATCCACAAAATTTCTAGTGGTTGATCCTGTACCCCCTTGATCAAGAGATAAAGCAGTGGTTAAACCAGCTAAAGAAGTAATATTGGTATTAGCACCATCGGTTGCATAAGTAGTAGCATCTAATGATCCATCTCCTTTTAAGAATTGAGCACTGGTGGCTGTTGGAACAATAAAATTGGCTGCAGTTAAACTACCTCCTGCTACCCCATTCCCGCTAATATTAAAATTAGAATTGGATTGTAATGTAGTGGTATTGCCTATATAAGAACCACTACCCGAAGGTAAATCAGCCGCAGTTAATGCTCTGAAACTTGGAGCGCCTGCACTCGAACCTGTTGCAGGTCCTGCAAAAACAAAATTTTGTGTTGCAGTGGCTGCACCGGTACCACCTTGTGCTACGGTTACCTTATCATTGGTCGTTAAAATAGTTGCATTGGCGTTTGGTAAGGTAAATGTTTTTTCTGCTGTTGCTGGTCCAGTAAATTTAGTAAAGCCATTACCTGTTCCACCAAAAGCACTTCCTATTACAGCAGTGATTGCAGAAGTTCCATCGAATGAATTACCATAGATTAATCTTCCTGTGGCCAATTTTGTTGCAGTAGTTGCATTCCCAGTCAAAGCAGCAGTAATTGTTCCAGCAGTAAATCCACCATTGGCATCTCTAGCAACAATTGTATTAATTGCATTGGTAGGGGTTGCAGTTGTTGCCGTATTTTCAACTTTTCCTGCGGTTGAAATGGTAGCAAGTTTTGTATCATCAATACTTGCACCTGCATCAATATTGGTATTTGAAATACCTGTGATGGTATTGGCAGTTGCATCAATTGTTTTATTGGTTAAGGCCTCTGCTCCATCTAAAGTAGCAAGTACGCCTGCAGTAGGCAATGTCACTACCGAAGCAGCCGTTGTTTTTAAAGTAATATTAGAAGCGTTGGAAGCGGTGGTACCAGTGGTAGTGAAATTTGCACCTGTATTAATGGTACCTCCAAGGGTTATTGTGTTTGCATCAAGATTTTCAACACCTGTTCCACCATTTACTGG
>CAIOIZ010000050.1 GCA_903858475.1 uncultured Bacteroidota bacterium | reverse complement strand
ATTAATATTAAATAGGTTTCTTTAGATAAATTGTTATGCAACCCAGCTATTTTAATATATTTACAAAACATAAAAAACAATTTGATGTACAAAAAATTCAATACAACCATTTTGGGAATTAATAAGTGGATTATTAGGCTATTAATGATTATTCTCACATTGTGCTTGATACTAGCTTCGATTTATTTATGTTATGTTATTTACAATCGAATAACTCAGCCTCCTTTTTTATTAATAGAACTAAGTACTCTTTTTGAAATTTTCAATTTATTATTGGTTATTGCAGTGGGGTATGAATTAATGAAATCATTTTATATGATTGTTACTTCCGAGGATATTCCAGTAGTACCAATTATTGAAATTGCCATTATAGCCCTGGCCAATAAGGTGATTACATTGGATTTTAAAGTGGCCAGTGCAAACACTTTATTTGGAATGGCCGCCTTGATGATTGCATTAGGGGCCGCACATTTTTTAACTCGCTTTAAATCGGAAACAAACCAATCGCATTCCGAAAAATGATTTTTCTCATTAAACCATTCCTCTAAAACTGGCAACAGTTTTATATCTTCGCAAAAAATTAGAAAATTTTATGAATCTTCACGAATATCAGGCTAAGCAACTGCTAAAAAAATTCAATGTTCCTGTGCAGGAAGGTATAGCATGCAATACGCCTGGAGAGGCAGAAGAAGCGTACAAGCAAATTCATACCCAATATGGTAGTAATTATGCAGTAGTGAAGGCCCAAATTCATGCTGGTGGTCGTGGTAAGGGTAAAATAACAGGAAAAGAACAAAAAGGAGTTGCTGTTGGCAAAAATGCAGAGGATGTAAAACAGATTGCCCAAAATATTTTAGGAGGCACATTGGTGACCTTACAAACTGGTCCTGCTGGCAAAGTGGTTAATAAAGTACTGGTTGCTCAGGATGTTTATTATGAAGGTCCCAATCCAGTGAAGGAGTTCTATCTTTCTATTTTATTGGATAGAACTAAAAAACAGAATGTAATTATGTATTCTACGGAGGGGGGAATGAATATTGAAGATGTTGCGCATAATACCCCGGAGAAGATTTTTAAAGAATGGGTTTACCCAGGAGGAAATTTAGAAGCATTTCAAGCTAGAAAAATAGCTTTTAACCTTGGATTAAAGGGGGAAGCATTCAAAAACTGCGTAAAATTTGTCACCAACCTTTATCAAGCTTATGTTGGTTTAGATTGTGGCATGTTGGAAATAAATCCACTTTTTAAAACCAGTGATGAAAAGATTATTGCGGTGGATTGCAAGATGAATGTAGATGACAATGCCTTGATGCGTCATGCTGATGTAGCTTCCTTACGCGATGTAACAGAAGAAGATCCTACAGAAGTAGAAGCTGGGCAGTATAACTTGAATTTTGTAAAATTAGATGGCAATGTAGGTTGTATGGTGAATGGTGCAGGTTTAGCGATGGCTACCATGGATATGATTAAGTTAAGTGGTGGGGAGCCAGCCAATTTTCTAGATGTAGGTGGCACTGCTAATGCTGAAACAGTAGAAGCTGGATTCCGTATCATTTTAAAAGACCCTAAAGTAAAAGCAATATTGATCAATATTTTCGGTGGCATTGTACGATGCGATCGTGTAGCACAGGGCGTTATTGATGCTTATCAATCTATTGGAAATATCAATATTCCAATTATTGTAAGATTACAAGGTACCAATGCGGATGTAGCGAAGAAATTAATTGATGAAAGTGGCTTAAAAGTACAAAGTGCTATTTTACTTAGTGAAGCTGCAGCTTTGGTAAATAAAGCAGTAGCTTAAATATTATTTTGCTATGTGAAAAAATCCCTGTCTTTTTTAAGCAGGGATTTTTTCTTGTAAATATTATTCTTCTAATAATTTCCCTACATATCCCCCGCCCCCGGCTAAATAGACTGATTTCCCTTTTTTTGCTTTTCGACAAACATGAAAACTTTGTTTGCTGATGTTTTTCCAATGAAGGCCATCATCAGTACTCAAGTCAACTCCTGATAATCCGCAGGTAATCCACTTCTTTTTATTTAGGTATTCTACACAAGAACGATAGCCAGGGGGACTTTTCTGAGAGGCTATCCAGGATTTTCCTGCATCAATTGTAATAAAACAATTCTTGCTCGTGTCGTTTTTAAGTGTAAAATCACCTCCTACTACGATCCATGTTTTTTGATTTTTCACTGCAATTGAATTGCCGCCTGTACTTTCTTTCCCTTGTATGATGGGTACATGAATTTTATTAGATCGAACAAATAAATTAGAATGAAGTCCACCAGATATAAACAAAGCTTCTTTATTATTCAATTTACGAATATTGGTACCACTGCTTGCAAAGCAGGCTTCCCCAGTATCTGCAATGGGTAATTTGTCCTCGGGAATTTCCTGCCAAGATTTTCCGCCATCAAATGTTCTAGCTATATAAAAATGATGATTGATTGGGTCGCCAATGACAATACCGCTTTGTTCATTCCAAAACTCCATGGCATCTAAAAACATGCCAGCAGTTTTATTCTCATATACAACTTGCCAATTTTCTCCGCCATCAATAGTTCTTAAAATATAGGCTGGTGCATCTACCCCCATTATAATTGCATTCATACCATCAAATGCTTCTATATCTCGGAAGTCTGTTTTTTCAAACCCCTTTACTTTTATCCATTTCCAGGTATTTCCTCCATCAATTGATCTTCCCACAGTGCCCTGTGATCCGCTTACCCAAACCGTTTGGTTATCTGGAACACTTAAGCCTCGTAGGGAAATGCTGGACCCTGAAGTTAATACCTTGACTGTTTGTGCATTTATCAAACTTGTGGATAGGCATACAACAAACAGGTTAATACAGCAATGTTTTAAAATAATATTCATGAAACAATATTTGTATTGTCGAAATTATTGATCGGATGTGGTGGTCGTATTATTGTATTTGTTTTCGATGTATTGTTTAGAGAGTAATTGTTTTTTTCGAATAGCCCTGAACGATAGATATAAGGACAAGATAAAGGAAACCAGTGCACCCAGCACGATATAGCTGTCTTTTCCCACGAAAATGAAAAAATCAAATGCTCCATGAAATAGTACAGGAAGCAATATCGCTAACAGCGTATACTTCCATTTACCCGACACACTGAATTTTGTATAGCCTATAAAATACCCCATTAGCACTGCAAAAGTGCCATGTGAAGGAACCGATAAGAACATTCTAAGAATTCCAGTACCCAGTCCATGCTGCATAACATAGCCAACATTTTCGAGGGTTGCAAACCCCATGCCGACCATTACTGAATACACAATGCCATCAAAAGGATCGTCGAAATGTTTACGGGGGTAGATAAATAATCGCAGCATTAAAAATTTGCTACCTTCTTCGCTGAACCCAACAATGACAAATGCAAAAAAAACATTTGCTAAAATATCATTTTCAAATAAACTTAAATTATTGGGGTCGTAGCTTAATTGAATGGCCAATGCTGGAATTACACTGAGAATACCCAATGCAAATGCATAGAGTAACATCCAAATTGGTTCCTTATTGTATTTGTCTTTGAAATAGATGAATATACAAATGGCTATACCAGGCGCCAATGCTAAGGCTAATAAACCCATGGTCGTCAATTTAAATTTTTAAAATAAAGCATGGCCCTTAATTCATTTAAAATATCAAATTCGAATGCAATTCATATTGCAGCAGGCTTTCCTTTTTGAAATGCATCCTTTATGTTACTTTTGTACAAGTTATATTTTTATTTAACGATTCACAAAAAAGCCTGCTGCATGAGTAAGATTTTTCGTTATGGTACTGAACAATTAACCATTTCTATTGCACTTGGAATTGCTTCCGGGAATATTAAGGGAATTTTAGACGATTCGGCCACTAAAAAAATTAATGCAGCTGCTCAAGCTGTCAAGGACATTGTTGCACAACATAAAACAGTGTACGGTATCAATACCGGCTTCGGGATATTGGCAAATACTAAGATATCGAAGGAAGATACCATTACGCTACAACACAAAATATTACAAAGTCATAGTGTGGGTGTTGGAGATCCTATACATCCAGAAATCGCCAAATTAATGCTTATCACAAAAGTGCAGTCTTTGGCCCAGGGATATAGTGGTGTACAATTGACAACATTGGAGCGTATTATTTGGCATATTGACCATAATATTATTCCTGTAGTGCCAGAAAAAGGATCGGTTGGTGCAAGTGGTGATTTAGCCCCATTGGCTCATTTGTTTTTACCATTAATTGGATTAGGAGAATGTTTTATTGATGGCGACTTGCAGCAACGTGTGCAAACAGGCCAACTATTTAAGCAAAGAAATATTGATGCGATTACGCTTGGACCAAAAGAAGGGTTAGCATTAATTAATGGTACACAGTTTATTCTATCGTTTGCTATTAAGGCAGTACAGCGCATGCAAAATTGTTTAGATGCTGCAGACATTATTGGTGCTATGAGTTTAGAAGCATTAACTGGTACCGCAGCTCCATTTGATGCCAGGTTGCATGATTTAAGACCCTATGCTGGTACGCAATTAGTAGCCCAGCGTTTGCGCTTGTTATTGAAAGATTCTGCTATTATGCAAAGCCATGTAGATTGTGGTCGGGTGCAGGATCCCTATTCACTTCGTTGTATGCCACAGGTGCATGGTGCCAGTAGAAATGCTTGGTTGCATTTAAAAGAATTAACAGAAATAGAAATCAATTCAGTAACAGATAATCCCATTTTATTTGCGGCAGACGATACCATTAGTGGTGGAAATTTTCATGGCCAACCGCTTGCCTTGCCGTTGGATTATTGTTGCTTTGCTGCTGCAGAAATCGGCAATATTTCAGATCGCAGGTGCTATCTTTTATTAGAAGGGAAATGGGGATTGCCCATGTTGTTGATGAAGGATGTAGGATTGAATAGTGGATTTATGATTCCGCAGTATACGACTGCTGCGTTGGTTACCGAGAATAAAACACTCTGTTTCCCGGCCAGTGCTGATAGTATTCCAACATCGCTCGGACAAGAAGATCATGTAAGTATGGGTAGTATCAGTGGCAGAAAATTGAGTAGGGTGATGGATAATTTGGAATTTATTTTAGCCATTGAATTACTCAGTGCGTCGCAGGCAATTGAGTTTAGGGCCCCATTGAAAAGTAGTGCATTGTTAGAATTTGCACATGACTATGTAAGAGAATT
>CAIOIZ010000049.1 GCA_903858475.1 uncultured Bacteroidota bacterium | reverse complement strand
TATAAATTATTTGAATTGTTGGGTGGGGAGTCTGCTACTGGTATTCAGTTAACAGAATCATTGGCCATGTACCCCGCCTCCTCCGTATGTGGTTGGTATTTTGCACATCCTGAAAGTAAATATTTTGGAGTGGGGAAAATAGACCAAGATCAATTGCAAGATTATGCAAAGCGGAAAAACATGTCACTGGAAGTTGTTGGCAAATGGTTAAGGCCAATAATTGATTAATGCAATTGGTCGCGCATTTGTTGAGCAGCTTTTGCATCATTGATACCCTTGACTAAAAACACAATAATGATTATTTTCATTATTATTCCTTTGACAATAGTACTAGGGTCTATCCATGCATTCAAGGCAATAAATATTCCATATAATATCAATGCGCCAATAATGGCGTAATATGGTTTCTTTTTTGTCCAGAAACCTAATAATATAAAGCCAATTATAAATACACCCCAAATTAAAAAATCCAACCATAGGTATTCATATGAAGATGGAACAGCCGCTGCCAAGATAATTAGATTAATGCCCAAGATGCCAGCAGCAACAAAAATGCTATTACGGGCCTGCCGAATATGTTTATCATATCCAGCATTTGAAAATTCCGCTTCGGTAAAAATTGTTTCTGTGTTATTTTCTGGAGCGGAAGAATCAAGAAGGTTATTTTCCATGCTATTGATTATTTTTACAAGTATAATAAAAAAACAAAGATGCGCATCATATCCTATAATGTAAATGGAATTCGGGCTGCTTTTAAAAAAGGGTTTATCGACTGGCTGAAGACAAATCCTGCAGATGTCATTTGTTTGCAAGAAATCAAGGCACATAAGGATGATGTGGATTTTAAGCAATTAGAAGCACTTGGCTTTCACCATCATTGGTTCAGTGCCGAAAAAAAAGGATACAGTGGAGTGGCTATTTTTTCGAAACAAAAACCAACTGCTGTAGTCATGGGACAGGGTCATGCACCAAGCGATCGGGAAGGCAGGGTTATACAAGTTGATTTTGGAGATATCCGTTTAATCAATGCGTATTTTCCCAGTGGTACGAGTGGAGAAGAAAGACAGTCATTCAAATATCAATGGCTGGATGAGTTTCATGCTTATTTGACAAAATTGAAAAAAAAGCATCCGAAAATAATTTTGGTAGGTGATTACAATATTGCACATGAGGAAATAGATATTCATGACCCGAAAGGAAATAAAAACAGCAGTGGATTTTTGCCAGAAGAAAGAGCATGGATGACCCGCTTTCTGAAAAGTGGCTGGGTCGATACTTTTCGGTTAGTGCATCCCGAACCACATCGATATAGCTGGTGGAGTCAGCGATTCCCTAGTGTTAGATTAAATAATAAGGGATGGAGAATTGATTATATCACAGTAACGGAACCATTGAGGAATCAAATAAAGGATGCGGACATATTTCCAGCTATAAAACACAGCGATCATTGCCCTATTTATCTTGAACTGAGCTAATAATACTAATTACATTTCACTATTTTCAATGCCATGTTTATTTATAATGTTACAACAAAAGTGTCACCTACTATTGCAGCCGATTGGTTGCATTGGTTAAAAACAGCACATATTCCTGACTTAGTGAATACAGGTTGTTTTACACATGCTGTGATACATCAACTACTAGAGATAGATGAAACAGAAGGTAAAACCTATGCTATACAATACCACTGTGAGAGTAAGGCATTGTACAATTTATACATCGAAAAGCATGCAGCCCAGATGAGGGCAAAAGCCATCGAAAAATGGGGCGATCAATTCATTGCTTTTAGAACAGTTATGCACATCATAAATTAATTTGTGCAAAAGATTTATTTTGTTTTTGTGGTGTACTTTTGATTTGTATATTTCCGCAAAACCAATACCATTGCGGTTTTCAGCGATACAACAACTAAAACCCTTTGTGGTAAAGGGTTTCAACGTATTACATACATTTTATTAGGAAATTACAGCAAGTCAAAAACAGGCTCAAAAGCCCGTCTCCCCTATGTTTCAGCTATTTTCTTTACAATTTTTTTTTGAAAAAAATAATTTTGTCTAGAAGGAAATGCCACTATATTTGTCCCACTAAAAAATAAAATAATTTATTATGAACAAAGCTGAATTAATTGCGAAGCTTGCTGATGATGCAGGAGTAACAAAAACACAAGCAAATGCTGCTTTAGATTCTTTTATAGAAGCAGTTACCAAAACATTAAAAGGTGGTGGTAAAGTAACATTGGTTGGTTTTGGTACTTTTTCTGTATCAAAAAGAGCTGCTCGCAATGGCCGCAATCCTCAAACAGGAGCTGTCATCAAAATCAAAGCAAAAAAAGTTGCTAAGTTTAAAGCCGGTAAAGAATTGTCTGCTAAACTGTAACTCCAAATGTATTGTATAAAAAAGCAAGGCGCTTTAAGCCTTGCTTTTTTTATAGTTCTTGCAATGGCGGTTTTTATCAATTTGAAACCAAGATGGCCATTCATTCAATTTAATAACTAACTTTAACCCACAAAAAATATATTATCATGGGACGCGGAGATGTAAAAACAAAAAAAGGTAAAATTTTCAAAGGTTCTTTTGGCAAATCAAGACCAAACAAAGTGGTGAAAAAAGCAGCACCAAAGAAAAAAGCTTAATACCGATGTAATAATCAATAATTATTCATTCATAATTATTGATTATTACTATTTCTACACTAGGGCGCCAGCCTTTCTATTTTCCAACTTGTTTCTTTTTTAGTATAAAGAATACGGTCGTGCATTCGACTAGGTCTTCCCTGCCAGAATTCTATTCGCTGTGGTTTTATTCGATATCCACCCCAATGTGGAGGCTTAGGTATTTTTCCATGTTTGAATCTTTCGGCATAATAATCAAATGTCTCTTTTAAAAATGCTTTGCCAGCCACTACCATACTTTGGGGAGAAGCCCAGGCACCTATTTTACTTCCTTCGGGCCTTGAATCAAAATAATCGATGCTTTCTTTCATCGAAATTTTTTCAGCAACTCCATTGATGCGTACCTGCCTTTCTAATTCTTTCCAAAAAAACAATAAGCATGCTCCTGGGTTAGCATCCAATGCGGTACTTTTAGCACTATTATAATTGGTAAAAAATACAAAGCCTTTTTCATCATAGGCCTTTAGCAAAACGGTTCTAGCATCAGCTGTACCATCCAAAGAAGTGCTGGCCAAAGTCATAGCATTCACTTCATCAATTTGGCTGGCAATGGCTTGCTCCCACCAGTTTTTAAATTGCTGCAACGGATCTGCAGCCATTTGATCTTCTTGCAAAGATTCTAGTTTATAGTCTTTGCGGATATCAGCGATGCTTTGCATAAAATAAATTTAAATGTAAATTTCGCCTAATTCCTGCATATAAAAAAAGCACCCAAAAAAGGGTGCTATAAAAAAATATTTCAATTTATTATAAACCACCGTATCTGCTCAATCCGCCATAACCCATTGCACTATACAGGATGGCTCCTAGAATAGCAACTAGGATAAAATACAAAACAATCATCACCAGGAATGAAACAATCATATAAACTACTTTTTTGTCTTCAGGTGTTTTTTTCAAAGGACCAATGCCCAAATACATCAAATAAATTCCATAAACCCATGCAGCTATTGAAATAAGCATACCAAGTACAGGAATAAATGAAAGAAAAGCACCAACATATCCAGCAGTACCAGAATAAGCAACCAACTGAGCAGATTTACCTATGTTCTTTTCTGAACCAAAGCTAGGCGCTAACATATCAATGACAATCGCGGAAATATAAAATGACAATATTTGAGCAATAAATGCAATAACAGCACCTGTTATATAATATTTTAACCCAAAAGAAAATGTGCCTGCAAACAATACGCCTTGCAAAATAGTTCCTACTGATGCTATCAGGGATAATGGAAGTACATAACTCATTAATAGTGATGGTGGGGTAGCTGTTTCACCATCTATTACAGCCCATTCTGTTTTGGGTGTAACCAAAATGTTTTTTACTCTTTCAATAATGTTCATATACAATAAGTTTTAGGATTACAATTTAAAACATTCAAACGGGCTTTGCAAATTAAATTCCCGTTATTTCTAGACAGCATCAGGACTTTGCAAATCCAATAATCTATTTTTTAAATCCATGTTCTCTTCTTCCAATATTTGTTGGCTGCTAAACAGCAAACCATTTTTATCCGCTATGGCAGATAAACGGGCGTTCTCCTTTTTTAATGATTCTATCAACTGTAAACTATCTTCCAACTGAATACTGGCATGTTGACAACGCTCCTGCAATTGGCTGTATAACCCATAGATACTAAGCGTGTCTTCTAATTCTGCGGCCATTTCTTTCTCGCGTTTCAAGGCACCTGTTGCCTGTTGCTTTGCTTCGTCTATGCTTTGCCGCTGTGTTATTTCATATAGTTCTTTACTATCCAGCTGACTTTTCATATTCCTCCACTTATCCTGTTGCTGTCGCAATAATTCCAACTCTTCCTCCTTTATTTCCAATAATTCATTGGCTTCCTGCAGTTGCAATTGCAAACTTTTGATGGCAGATAACTGCTGTTGAGCAGGGTCGCCATTCGAAACAATAAAAGGGTTATTTGCCATAATTGGGGTAAATGCTTACTAAAATCAAGGTAAAATAAAGAAAAACCACTGGTTTTCGTAACTTTTAGGCAATAAAGGCTCTTTAGGCAGCGTAATAGCTTATCGGGGTATCTTTTAATTACCAAGCCCCCCGTGTAAACCAAGGCCATTGACAGAACAAGAACTCATAAGAGGATGCATACGGGAAGAAGCCACCTGTCAACGGGAGGTCTATAACCGGTACGCCGGCCGCATGCTGGGTGTTTGTAACCGCTATGCACGAAATAGTGCTGATGCGGAAGATATCTTGCAGGATGCCTTTATTAAGGTGTTTGACAAGATTCATCAGTTTAAATTTGAAGGTAGTTTTGAAGGATGGATACGCAAAATTGTAGTGAACACTGCCTTAAAAAAATATTCTTTGAGACGCTATGAAAAAGAGTTGGTTGGCTATGAGATAAAAGACCGGGATGAAACTATTTTAGAACCCAGTGCCTACAGTCAGCTTTCTGAAAAAGACCTACTGGATTTAATCAATAGTTTACCAGATGGCTACCGACTCGTTTTTAACCTCTATGTACTGGAAGGATTTCAACACGAAGAAATTGCAACGATGCTGAATATTCAACCAGGTACCAGTCGCAGTCAACTGGTAAAAGCAAGAGCGATGCTGCAAAAACAAATTATGCAATTACAAAAAGTGGCGGTATGAGTAATTTTGACCAACACATAAAAGATCAATTTCATCAATATTCACCTGATGTGCCACTGCATATCTGGGATAATATTATGGCCAAAAGAGAACGCAGGCCCAAAGGATTTTGGATAACCCTTTTGAATACACGCAATTTGATGATTGCTGCTGGGCTTTTACTTACCATAGGAACCAGTGTTTGGTTGCTCTTACAAACTCCTCACAGCACTACCATTTTGCCAGTAGATAGTGCTTCGTCCCATGAAAATGCAATTTCGAACAATACGAACATTCCTTCTGAACCAAAGCAAACAACCGCAAACACCACTCCATTAAATAATGATGCTGGCATTGCTACTCCTGTTGATCAAGTTGGTATTTCTTCACCTTTACCTGATGCTCGTTCCAACCAGGCTGGCACCACATCATTATTTTCGGGAGTACGAAAAAACTTTTCCCGTACCAGGGTTAAAACAAGCAGTCCTAATGGCAGTGAGTGGGTCACAAGTGATGATTTTGATTCAAATGAATTAACAGAAAATAAACTCAGTGGTTTTGGTCCAATGGGACGCCTTTACCTTGAATTGAATAATCCATCTACGCTACATCACCGTGTAGCCGGATTGCAAGAAAGAAAAATGCCCAATGTAGTATTACCCGGATGTCCAACTATTGAAGAAAATGCCGCTGGCAACAAAACCTATCTTGAATTTTATGGCAGTCCCGACAGGGGATTCCAATCTTTCTCTGATACCGGAGTCAATAGTGCTTACTTGCAAAGCAGAAAAGCCAGTACTAAATTCTCCTCTGCCTTTAGTGCCGGTATTCGCTATACACGTGTATTCAATAATGGTATGAGCCTGCGTACCGGCCTTAACTATAGCCAAATCAATGAAAAATTTACCCTTGTACAAGGCAATATTGTACAGGTAACCTATATCATTAATGCCCAGGGCGATACTACCGGCAGTTATACGGTAACGGGTACACGATATAAAACAACTTACAATAAATACAGAACCCTCGATATTCCATTGATCGTTGGTTATGAATTAGGCAATGGAAAACTACATGCCAATTTAAATGCAGGGGCCATAGTGAATGTATATAGCTGGCAAAAAGGCGATGTACTAGATGCAGCGGGCAATCCAGTAAATATCACTACTGGCAAAAACAGTGCTTCTCCGTATGGATTTAAAACGAATATCGGCATTGGGTTTACTGGAGGCGTTTCTGTTTATTATAAAATAACCGACAAATTACACTTGCTAGCAGAACCCTATTACAGACACAACCTCTCCTCTATGAACAAAGACAATTTAACACTTAAACAAAAGTACAATACCGCCGGAATCAAGTTGGGCTTACGCCTTGATTTGAAATAAACAGGCAGCAAAATAATTTATCAAAGCATCTTTATAAAAAGTGTAGAAAAGAAAATGAAAATGAATTACAAAAATATTATCCCCCTCCTTTTTATCAGCAGTAGCTTATTGCTAACTGCTTGTCAAAAGGATACGGATGTTTTTATCCCTGACCCAGGTCAAGTAAGCGGACCTGACACCAATTGGGTAGCTACTATTACTGCCGGTATGCCAGTAACTATATTACAAAACAATCTTTTGCTAGAAACTTATACTGATAGTTTTGAAGTGAATGCTAATTTGGCCACAGTGAATGCTACTGCAGCTGGACTAAATATTAATTTCCCTCCCTTCTGCTGTCAAAGACCCAATGGGTTAACAGTAAGCGGCAAAGTATATCTTGAGCTGCTGTTATTAAAAAACAAGGGAGATATGATTCGCATGGCAAGGCCCACCAGCAGCAACAATCGTCTATTGGTTAGCGGTGGTTCCTTTTTTATCAAATTAAAAAAAGATGGCGAAGAATTACAACTGAAACCCAGTACCTATATACAGGTAAAATTCGCAGATCCTCAGCCATCTCCCTTAATGAAAGTTTTTTATGGAGACGAGTCCAACCCCAACCAATTCAATTGGCTGCCAGCTGATACTGCTGGTACTGCATCGCAAGTAATTGCCGGTAATCAGTTTTACCAATTATACTCCAGAAACCTTCGTTGGGTAAACTGTGATTATTTCTATGATACCACGGGTGCAAATCGTGTTAAAATACAAACCGAATTACCCGCCCATTTTACCAATGCTAATACTTCCGTTTACTTGGTATTTAATGAAATGAGAACAGTAGTTGGTATGTATGGCGAACCAACAGTTAAGAAATTTATTTCCGGTAAAGTGCCTGTTGGCAAACCTATTACCATTGTTGTTATATCCAAACAAGGCAACGACTATTATCTTGGAAAACAAATCAGCAATAGTGGATTGAATGTTACTGGTAATTCCAATCAGTCGGTTCCTATTACGCCAATTAAAACCGGATTGGCAGATATCAAAGCCTATTTGGGCACCCTCTAATAAAGTTTCCTGTTCATATATAAAAGCGGTCACGTAATTACGTGACCGCTTTATTTTTTATTAATCTTTTTAAGTTATTTGCTAACTAGGGTGCCCACTTTATCTCCTGTTACAACTTTCAATAAATTGCCCGGCTTATTCATATCAAATACAATAATGGGTAAGTCGTTTTCCATGCATAAAGTAAATGCTGTCATATCCATCACTTTAAGGTTTTTCTGAAAGCATTCATTAAATGTAATGGTATCGTATTTGGTTGCAGTTGGATCTTTTTCTGGATCGGCAGAATAGATACCATCCACCCTAGTGCCTTTTAATATTACATCGGCCTTGATTTCAATTGCACGAAGCGAACCTGCTGTATCGGTGGTAAAATAAGGATTGCCCGTGCCTGCTCCAAAAATCACTACCCTGCCTTTTTCTAAGTGACGCATCGCTCTTCTGCGAATATAGGGTTCAGCAATCTGCTCCATCTTAATGGCACTTTGCAACCTGGTATACACCCCTGCTTTTTCCAATCCACTTTGCACCGCCATGCCATTGATAACAGTGGCCAACATCCCCATATAATCGCCCTGTGCTCTTTCGATTCCGCTTTCTGCCTCATTCATTCCACGATAAATATTTCCACCGCCTATTACTACTGCCACTTGTACACCCATATCGGTAATTTGTTTGATATCGGCGGCATACTGTGCAATAATGGCTGGATCAATGGGATCAAAACTTGTTTTACTACCCATCAATGATTCACCGGAAAGTTTAAGCAGGATTCTTTTGTACTTTGGAAGCATATAGCAATTTTAGATAGTTGCCCAAACTGCAGACTGCAGTTTGATAATTTTTGCAAAGATATATTTTTTTGTGCTGCTGCCAATCTTTACTGATTGGGGAATGGTAAAAATAATAATTCGCATGCTACCGTAGGCCAAAGATCTTAAAATTTCTATTACTATGTGGCAAGTGATGGAAGCTGCAGGCATAGGCCGAATATTGAACAGCTTAATTGTGGACCATCCCATAATAGGCAATTCATTGGCCTTCTCCTTTTCGCTTTATTTTATTCAGTACTTTTATTGCTGAATTCAATCGCATGAAAAAAATAATCGCCGTAACCATCTGTAGCTTATTACTTACACATTGTGCTTTGACACAAAGTTATTTACCCAAGGCCACTCTTAAAACGCTGGAAGGGCAAGAAATCAGCAGCCATCAATTAATCGACAGTAGCCAATATGTGGTCATCAGTTTTTGGGCCACCTGGTGCAAACCCTGTATGCAGGAACTAGATGCATTGGCAGAAGATTATGAGAACTGGAAAAAGACTACGCATAGCAGCATCATCGCAATAGCCATTGATGATAGCCGTACACTCAATGGCGTAAAAGGAATTTTAAATGGAAGAGATTGGCCTTTTACTACCTATCTCGATGTTAACCAGGACTTCAAGCGTTCGCTGAATATCAATACTGTTCCGTATACCATTATCATTAATAAAAAAGGAGACATTGTAAAACGACATTCAGGTTATACGCCGGGGAGTGAAAATGAATTAAAAAAATTCTTGAAAAAACAAGCCATTCGCTAATTCTATATGCTAAAAAAAATAATCCTGCCACTAAGTTTGCTATTCCTACAGCAGTATGCTGCTGCACAAAATAAAAATCCTTGGTATGCCCTCCATCATTTCTCGGGAGGCATTGAATCTAATAATCAATATTATTTTGAGAATAAAAAATCAGGAATACTCCTGCCTGAAAAAAGATTTGCTTCCAATACTTACCTCAATCTGAATTATCAATACCAACACCTGGAAGCAGGTATTCAATTGGAAGGATACAACCCAGTTTTGCAAGGCTATCCAACAGGCTATGATGGCAATCAATTGGTACATGGATTTATCAGGTATAAATCTAAATATGCCGAAATCACGGCAGGTACTTTTTATGATCAATTTGGTGCAGGTATCGTATTTCGCGCCTATGAAGAAAGGCAATTGGGCATTGACAATGCCATTCTTGGGGGACACCTTAAATTAATACCGGTAAAGGCTATACGCTTTAAAGCATTTGCAGGAAGACAGCGCAATTTTATGGACCTTTCTCCTGCCCGCCTCATTGCTGGTGCAGATGCAGAATTTGATATTATAGCTATTGAAAAAGACAATAACCAAACCCATTTAAACATCGGCGGCTCCTATGTTTACAAAAAACAAGAAGTAACAGTACCCCTGCCTAATTTTCCCGATCACATTACCGCCCTGGCTGCTAGAATTAATTTTAGTAGAAATAATTATAGCGCCAGTGCTGAATACGTTAATAAATCTATTGAACCAGATTTTCAAAACAAATACATATATAAAAAAGGGGCTGCCTTTCTGCTCAATCAATCTTATAGCAGCTCCAAAGGATGGGGCATTAATATTAGCCTGAGAAGATTAGAGAATATGGATTTTAAATCAAATTATGTATCAACCGAATCGGTTACCTCTCTAAATTATTTACCCGCATTGACCAAACAACATTCCTACTTGGTATCTAATATATATCCACACAATACGCAATGGTTACAAGAAATCGGAGGGCAATTGGATATCAATTATCATTTTGCCAAGAATAGTCCAATTGGCGGCGCCTACGGAGCAAAATTTATTTTAAATGCTGCTCTTTATAATGCACTTGATACCACTCGCCTTTCCGGCAACCAAGGATTTTCAAGTAAAGCATTGTCATTCGGCAAGGAAAAATATTTCCGTGATATCAACCTAAGCTTCGAAAAAAGATGGACAGCCAAAGTAAAGGGAAGCTTTTCCTATCAACATTTATTTTACAATAAAGCTGCTTTACAAGGAGGGCCTTATGGAAGTGTAGACGCTAATATTCTAATAGCAGATTTTCTATTTAAAATAAAAGAAGAACAATCACTTCGTACCGAAATCCAACACCTCTTTACCAAGGATGATGAAAAAAACTGGTATGCCCTATTGGCTGAATATAGTTTCAGCAATGGCCTTAGTTTTTATGCTTCTAACCTGAGTAATTATCAAAGCAAAAAAATAAACTACTTCAATGTAGGAAGCGCTTATAACCACAACTCGCTTCGATTATCGCTTGGCTATGCCAAACAAAGAGGCGGGCTGGTATGTGTAGGAGGTGTTTGTCGATTTGTTCCAACTTATTTAGGATTTACAGGAACCTTAGCCTATAATTTTTAACTGCCGCAGTTGCAGTAACTATTTTATATACAAAGGGCCATGCATTCCTGCATGACCCTTTGCTATTATTAATTTCAAATTTATTAATCAAATGCTTTCGTAACACCCGCTGGAGCGATTTGCACATTAACACATTCTGTACCTTTCAATACAAATGCCACCACATATAAATTAGCGGCAACATATCCTGTGGTATTTATGGTATAAGTGTTGGTATATATAGCATCTATCCCTGTTTGTGATGCAGGTATAGGCTCACCCAAAGGAGCTCCATTGCCTACTTCTCTCAATACATTGTGGTGTACAAAGTTGGGAATGGGATTAGGTTTTGAATAATAGGGATGGCCTGCAAACGAACCATTGCCACTTAAATAATTGGCCTGCGGAGACACCAGCTGATCTTCTACCAGAAAACACACCAATTTCATTGATGAAGTGGAATAATTATCACTAAACCCAACAGAGACTTTTACTGAAATATTATTGGCAGCAAGTGTAGATTCTATTTTTAAACCGGCCGTTGTTTTACCACCAAGATTGGCATCAATAAAAGAACCCACATTTGAATCGTCCGCTTGTGATTTGCGATTGACCAAGGCTGTAGGAAAGGCATTAATACCAAAATTACTTCTGATGCTAGTGCTATAGGGAGAATGATAGATATCGGAAGTACCCGCCTTATCATGTAAACCAACCGATACAAGATTGGGTGTAGAAATTGCTTTTTGCTCAAGGGCATAAGCCATTAATGGACACCAGCCACACCAGGTACCAGTTACATCTTCTACTAACACTTTTTTCGTGTACTTGGGAGTAGCTACAGGAGGAGTTGTACCACCAGAAGAACCACCTGATTTCTTACAGGCGTTGAAAATCGTTGCAACAGCAATTAATAAAACAAGGGTTGATAATTTTTTCATGCCAAAATTTTAGACCCACAAATTAAGCAAATTTTCTAAAACCCCTGCAATCCGGACATCCGTAAAAAGCAAGCCCTCCTTATGTAGATAAGGAGGGCTTATTAAATACGAACTGACTAAACAGCCTTTTTTTTCCATTTATTTTTCACTGACAGATAATCTATAAAATAGATAACCCTTATGGACAAGCTATTGTTTTGAGGGCCAGCACTTGTATTGCGCAAATTCTTGAAATAACCTGGTGCAATATCCCTATCAAAAGTTTCTGCCATATCCTTCCAAACAATATTAATAAAACTACCCTGTGCAAACTGCCAGGTATAGAGCATATCAGCACTGAAAAAATTATAGTTTTGATTTACATTGCCAGCAAAGGGAGTTGTTGGGGTTGTAAGATTTCCATACTTATTCAATTCATAAAACTGTTGGGGTGTTACTTTGCTCCAATAATGACGTACCCGTAAAGTAAGTCCCATTTTATTATTAAAACTATACTTCATATTGAAAATATTTTCGGTGGTCATTAAATTTCTTCTCGAAAATATTATTGTATCATACACTGCCCCCGATCCTGAATACTTGGTATCCGCCCAACCTGCTTGATTGGAATGATGCTCCACATTAACATTATGATCAATGGAGAATTTACTTGAAAACCGAAGTTTACCACCAAGCCCTAATCCAATGCTGGTGCGATTAAAGACTGCCCCCGTTCCCGCTATAAAATTACCAGCCCAAGAAAGTTTTTTAGCTTCATTACTCTGCCAAAAGGCCCTGAAGTCAATACTGGCCTTATTTTGAAAAACCCTACCAACTACTCTTGGTTCATAAAAATCATTATGGGCTAATTTTACACTTAAGTTCGCACCTATTGACCATAGTTTTTTCGTTTGTGCATTTAGACTAAAATTAACCCCCGCTCCTTGATACATTCGATCTCTACCTTTTACAATATCAATAGGTGTTACCAATCGACTATACCACCAATCGGTATTAATGCGCAATTGATTGTACCAACCTCTTGGCTTGTTCCAATTATAGCCCATCCACAACCCTTGATCCATTGTATTATTATTGGTAAAATAACCCATGTCACTCTTGTCGTACGAATCATTACTCATTTCCTGCCATGCATAAAAATTGAAGCGCCCACTAGTCTTACTAAAATAAAGTGTATGGGCATAGCCGAAAATATTTTTACCCCCTTTGTTATACAATGCACTTCTATTGATGCCACCACCAAGATTCCACTTGTTTTTTTTGTCATTGAAATCGAAAAGCAAGGCACTTACATTCGCATCATAATCGTTGCCACTTCTTAATACATTGGTATTTACAAAGGAGATGCTGCTATTGTGTTTCAACGATTGATTGAGCACTAAAACATTATAATTGGTTAAGGGATCTGTTTCAAATAATCTTTGCTCTTTATTGTTGCCTTCAATAATGGCATGCTGTGGTTTAGTAATGGCATTCAATACCCCTATACCAAGCCCACTTTGTGTACGGCCACTTATCTTAGTTGCATTGATTAACTTACTTACAGATGGATTTTTTATCACCTGCTCATTGCCGTTAGTTTGAAAATAAGCATCATAATAATGAATAGGAGCAGAATTGCCAATGCGTCGACTATAAAACAAGTCGCCCTTTCCAAATAATTCGGTACCCTCAGTAAAGAAAGAACGGTTTTCGTTGAACTTCACTTCAAATGGAGAAAGATTCAAAACCCTGTTATCACTAACCACCTGACCAAAATCGGGTATCAGGGTCATATCCAAAGTAAACGCTTGATTAATTCCATATTTCACATCCATTCCACCATTAACAAGTGTATTGGTGTTTTTAATATCCGATTGATTATATGGATAGTGATTAGCATAGGCAGAAAAATAAGGAGACAACTGCAAACGCATCGGCGGTTTAATATTTGCTAACCCAGTTAAAACCCCTTCCTGTGTTAAAAGTCCATTTTTGGTGGGATCAATAGATTGCCAGAATAGTTGTTCGCCGCTTTTTTGTCTACGACGTACAATATTCAATCCCCAATCTTGTACTTGTTTTTTTCCAAACCGAATGGCCGAATAGGGCAAGAACATTTCAAAACTCCAACCATCATTATTAATTTTAGAAGCGCTTTGCCATACACTATTCCAGCTAAAGTCTTCAGAATTCCCAATCATATTAGAAGCAAATTTTGAATCCATCTGTTCTCCCAAGGGAGTTACAAAATATTCAAACGCGTTGAGTTTATCATGATATGTATCAAATATAACCCCTACAAAATCATTGTTGCCAAAGCCATCTCTTCCAACGAGCTCAGTTGAAATACTGTCTTTGGTTTTTTCTTTCATGTAACCGCCAATATAAAGTCCGTTGTCATCATAAAGAAAATAAACCGAACTGGCATTATCAGGATTTTCGGGGATGAAGGGTGCTGGTTTTAAGGTGGTGAACTGACTGGCCACCGGCGCATTTTTCCAATCCTCTTCATCTAATATTCCATCTATTTTGATGCTGCCGTTAATTTTTTTCGCATTTAACTGCTTTATCGGAATTTGTGAAAAGGCATAGGAGTGTAAGAATAGAAATGCAAGCAGCATTCCAGTTAATTTTTTGGTCATGGCTATACTTTTGGTCTAGTGAAGCAATATGCATGGCGTCGTATTGCAAGTACGAAATTAAACGTACTGGAGGTGGTATATGTTACCATTCATCAAAGAAAATTTTTCTTAGGCTTTTCTTAACAGTCTCAATTAAACAAATAAATCATTGTAGAGATGGGCCCCTGGCACTACAGAATAGTGTGATAAATCTGTAATGCCTTCTGCTGCTAAAACATTTTCATCAATAAAAGTATTGCCGGTACATTCTGCAGCAGACTTAGACAAAATATAATAAGCAGCATCAGCAATGATGGCTGGGGTTCTACTCATCTTCATCAACATTTCGCCACCCAATAAATTATTAACTGCTGCAGTTGCGATAGTTGTTCTGGGCCACAATGCATTGGCAGCAATGCGGTATTTTTTTAATTCAGCACTCAAGCCCAAGGCCATCATACTCATATTGTACTTACTGATGGTATACGCCAGGTGATTTGTAAACCACTTTAGATCCATGTTAATAGGAGGAGATAAAGTAAGTATATGGGCGTTATCAGATTTTTTCAAAAAAGGAATACAGGCCTTGCTAACAAAAAATGTTCCGCGCACATTGATGTCATACATTAAATCATAGCGCTTTGGGTCCATTTGCTCTGTTGCACTTAAATTAATAGCAGATGCATTGTTCACCAGAATATCAATACCGCCAAAACTGGCTACTGCTTTTTCAACTACTGCTTGCACCTGATCTTCGAAGCGAATATCACATTGTACTGCCAGGGCCTTACCACCCGCTGCTTCCATTTCGGCCGCAGCAGTATAAATGGTTCCCCCAAGCTTGGGATTTTCTTCCACACTTTTACTGGCGATAACAATATTCGCACCTTCGCTGGCTAATTTTATTCCAATGGCTTTGCCAATACCGCGACTTGCGCCGGTAATGAGTACTGTTTTTCCTTTGAATGACATCTGAATTGTTTTATCAAATTTAATCAAAAAAAAACGGCGAATCCCAAATGTTAAGGATTCGCCGCTGAATTATTTTATCACATTAAGCTAAAACGGCCTCATGTGTAATAGCACAATTGTACAATTTTGATATTGGACAATTGGCTGCTGCATTTACCACAGCTGCTTCAAAGCCATCCGCATCAATACCCGGTACCGTAGCAGTAACAACTAAATGAGAATTGGTAATGCTTCCTTCTTCCAAGGTAATAACTGCTTTTGTTTCGATACGATCAGGTGTAAAACCAGCTGCGCCCAATATAAAACTTAGTTTCATACTAAAACAACCTGCATGAGCAGCTGCCACTAATTCTTCTGGATTGGTACCAATGCCATTCTCGAATCGTGAACTAAAGGAATATTGAGTATCAGTTAAAACTGTACTTTGTGTGGTAAGGTGACCATGGCCTTCCTTTCCAGAGCCGTTCCAAACGGCAGTTGCATTGCGTTTCATGTTTATTTTTATTTATGAATGAGTGTTATAAAAATTTAATTCAGGAAAATAGTTTTTGATATTGAACTTCATCAAATCCTATCAATAATTGTTTCTTATACTCAATAATAGGCCTTTTGATAATACTATTATTGGCAAGCATCAGCTTCAATGCATCGGCAGGTCCATGTACAGATGACTGCTCTTTTGCTGTTAATGCTCGCCAGCTGCTACTTCGTCTATTCATAACCGTTTCCCAACCTACTAACTCAAACCATGCTGTTAATTTTTCTTTGCAGATGCCTTCCTTTTTGTAATTGTGAAATACACAGTCCACCTCATTTAGTTTTAACCAATCGATGGCTTTTTTCACCGTATCACAATTAGGAATTCCATATACCACTGCTTGTTTCATCTTAAAATTCCGGGAAAACGGGTTTAGTTTTCATAATGCTCTCTATCTTTTCCATTACGGAAGCATCTAGCAAGGGAAGCACGTCCAGTGATTTTAAATTTTCTATTAATTGTTGCTTTTTAGTGGCTCCTAAAATAGCTGTAGTAACATTGGGATTTTTGATACACCAGGCAATGCTTAAAGCTGCCGTACTTACGCCCAGTTTAGCAGCCAACTCGGATAGCTTTTTTACTTTTTTCACTTTGTCATCCAATACCCACTTATCCTTTAGCCAGCCAAAGCCTTCTAAAGCAAAGCGACTGTTTTTTGGAATGCCGTCATTGTATTTTCCTGACAATAATCCAGAACCAAGCGGGCTCCAAATAGTAGTACCCAATCCTTGGTTTTTATAAATTTGAGCAAACTCATTTTCCACTTTATTTCTTTCAAATAAATTGTATTGAGGTTGTTCCATGGTAGGACCAATCAATTTGTATTGCTCTGCTACCCGATGGGCTTCCATGATTTCAACACCACTCCATTCACTGGTTCCCCAATATAAAATCTTTCCTTGTTGAATGAGATGATTCATGGCCCATACAGTTTCAGCAATTGGGCTCAATTTATCTGGACGATGGCAGAAAAAAAGATCTAAATAATCTACTTGTAATCTTTGTAAAGCCTCTTCACAGGCTTCCATAATATGTTTTCTGCTAAGTCCCATTTGATTGGGCTTATTTGCTTTACCCCTGCAACCAAAAAAAACTTTCGAGGATACAGTATAAGAGGTTCTGTCCCATTTTTTCTTTTTCAAAACACGACCCATCATTTTCTCGCTCTCCCCCAATGCATACACTTCTGCATTGTCAAAAAAATTGACCCCCTGGTCATAGGCAATACCCATGAGTTCATCGGCAACCTTATCGTTGATTTGTTTACTGAAGCTTACCCAACTTCCAAAGGATAAAACACTTAATTGTAAACCCGATTTACCTAAATAACGATACTCCATAAATATTGCTTTAATGAGGCTGCAAGTTATAGCATGCTTTTATATCACTGAAATTCTTTACTTACGCTTTTAGGAAAACTGATAGACTATTGATCGGGGAATTCTGCTGCTGGCACTTTGATGATACCAGTGGATTGAATGATATGCCATTCTTTAAAATCCTGGCGGGCTTCCATGCCAATGCCGTTGAGTATTTGAATGGGCGTTCTTATACGAACCGGCTTTTCAGTGAAGAACTCTGTACCAGTGCGCATTCTATCCCACCATAGTTCATCACAATAAAGGGTATCAGCTTTTATATTGATAACACGCACACTGTCTTTTAAAAAAACCTTGCTTTGTGTCTCATAGTATTTGCCATATTGGGCATCTAATTTACTTTCAATCTTTCCTGTAACATCATAAAAATCTACATGCAAGGTTTGGGGAAATTCCACATAAGAAAGACTATCCTGCACCCTAAGCATAATTGGTGCACTAAGGGTGGCTTTAATTTTGCCCCCAATGGTATAATTGACATTAACAACCTTTGCCTCCTCCACCCTAAGCGCCTTGGAGCTCAATGCCTTTAATTCGGCATCGGTATTTTCACATGAATTAAATAGAAAAACCAGCATTACCCCAAAAAAGGAATTCCGTAAAAAAGAGAGGTACATGGAATTGGTCATAAAAATAATTGCCGGTATATATTAACAGACGATGAATTCCAAAAAGGAATTAATCATATTTTATTTTTCTAAACCAGCGTGCATTCATGGAAACACCAACACTAAAACGAACCATTCCTTCTTTAACATTGGTTTGTTTATTACCCCTAGCGCCAATTTCCAAAGCGGTGTTTAGGGTAACATATTCTATATTATAACTATTGCGACGCAATGAAGTGAGTGGCATTCCTGTGCCCAGTGTAAATGCATATTGTGGTCTGTTATTGCTATTTAACTGCACATAATCGGGACCATAATAAAAGCCCATACGGTATTTTACAAAACTGAAATATTTTTTAGCAGGGGTATTGTCTTTAGCTGGAAAATATTGTGCCCCACCTCTGATGGTCCATGCGTTGCGCAATTGTTCAGTAGCACCATAATATTTATAACTAGCCCAATTGCTGGTTTCATAATCGGCGCCAAATAGCCAATGATGATCCGCATAAGTAAAGCCAACTGAATAGCTAGAAGGATACTCCACCTTACCTTTTACATTTTTTTGATCATAGATACTATCAATTCTGTAAGTATTGCCATTGGCATCAAACTGAAAAGTTTCTCTGATAATGTCCTGCTTTGCATTCATTTTTTGCTGCATGTTGCCATTGGCACCTATCCTTAACATGCCGCCATTTTTCAGGGATGTTTCATATTGTATGCCTACATGTGTAAATACGCCACCAAAATTAGATTTGGTTTCTGAATTCGAACGATAATAATTAACCGTATCGTTGATGAAAGTAAGTTTGGTACTAAAATCTTTACTGCCAAACATGTATCCGAATTGTACACCAAAACTCAAGCGGTTCACTCTCAAGCTAGCTTTATTTTTATTGAGGTTAAAGGAAATACCTGTACCTAAATAAGCTTGATTCAATCCACCAGTTCCTTCATATTGAGTATATAAACTATCCACATTGTTAAGCCTGCTACGCTTTTCAATTTTATAATCAATCCGGGATACGGGCTTGATTCCAAAACCGAAGCCCCAATTGGTGCCTTTCTTCAGCATCTTTTGAGAAGCAATTGGAAAAGCTGCCTGCAGATAAGAAAACAGTGAGTTGGATTGCGTATATTTTTTGGCGGGATTGATATTTTTTAATGTATGGATATCCGCTTCTGCCCCTAAATCCAACATCGTAAAGGAAATGCTTCCTAAAGTAGCAGGATTGGAAAAATTGATACTTTGAATACCTTGTAAATCGTAAAAACCGGAACTAATGCCACCCATTGCCCTGCTGGTTATATTCTGGTTAGGCACCAGATCACCCAATCCATATCTAGAATAAGGGGAGTTTTCCTGAGAAAAAGCGCTTAGCTGACTGCTAAAAGCAAGTAGTAATAAGGAAAAATATTTAAGTATTGTTGATTTCACTGAGTGCATATAAGCCTTTGAATAAAAAATTTTGGTCGGCAAATATCCTTTTTTTAAGCCGTTGGGCAAAATGTTCTGTATTTCCACCGGTTAATACCACGTTAAAGTTGCTGTATTTAGCCTCCGTTGCGCCTATAAAGCCTTCTATTTCAAAGGCCATACCAGCCAAAACACCGCTTAGGATATTGGTTTCCGTATCATAGCCCAATAATGGATAATTCCACACCGGAGCTACTTCTGGTAGCTTGGCGGTAAATAACTGTAGTGCCTTGAACCGCATTTGCATCCCGGGCGAAATACTACCGCCGATAAATTGATGGTATTGATTAATGAAATTATAAGTGATGCAGGTGCCTAAACTAATCACCAAATTATTTTGATTCGGATAAAAATGAACGGCAGCCGCTGAAAGTGCCAGGCGATCGGCACCAATGGACTTGGGCGAACCAACAGGCGTGGTAAAATTAGCCTCGGTTAAATGCGTCAATTGATGATACTGAGTACGATCAGCCAATATGGCTTCAATGGCTGTGTTGTGATTAACCACCGAAGACAATATGGCTTTGTTTGGCTGGTGATGATCCAATAAATCAATAATCGTGGAGTCATTATCGTTAGGTAATACAATTGTGTCTGTCAATACATCCCCTTCGAACAAGGCTGCTTTTAAACGGGTATTGCCAAAATCGAAGCAAATGGTTTTAATTGAACTCATGTGAATGTTTTATAAATATTTTCTGCTGTTATAAATTAAATGATTCAAGATTTTTGAAATGCCCATTCAATTGCACTTTCTTTTTCAGTGCATTCATTTCATTTAATACGGGCACCACTTTCGAAAGATGACGTTTTAAATACTCCTGTCTTTGCATTTCCTGCAGCAAACCTAACAAATCATATTCTTCTTGCAATGTAAGTCCCGCATGATGGGCCAAGTCATAGCTACATAGTACTTCATCTGGCTTCTGAAATTTTTTCTGTACTTGTAATAATGCATGCAAGGCCCGTATCTCTGCGATTAGTTTTTGCATCAAAACACTATCGCCATTATATTGATTGGCTGGATAATTAACGATGGCAGCACTGTATAATTTATCCGGCACTTCCTTCATTAATTCCAGTATGTGCAATACCTCCAACCCTTCTGTTTTAATATCCAACTGTCCATCCTCATAAGTGGTTGAAATTTCTGTAACCCTTACCAGCGTGCCCAAATCTTTCATGCTTTGATTGATGACAGTAGGAATACCAAAAGGCTTTTTGGTTGCCCAGCATTCATTGATTAATTGTTTATACCGCGGTTCAAAAATATGCAGATTCAAAGACTCTCCAGGATATACAACAATCCCCAAGGGAAATATAGGAATAAAATTGGTCATGCTAATTTCAATATTATGCTTGTTGACGATACATTTTCCGAAGGAAACTGTATTTTAAATAGGTATATTTTGCAGTGGACAAAGCAATGATCCATCCATATTGGCCATCTAAAAATCCAGCTTTTAAAATATAATATTTAATGAAAGAAAAAAGGGGTGAAAAAATCTGTTTGAATAATGTAGCTTTTTTGCCTTGTTGAAAATATTTTTCCGCATTCAGTTTTGCATAGGCCAATGTTTTAAAAGCATATTCTTCCTGGTGCTGTGTGGTATAATGCAAGATATGCCCTTGCATCAATTGCACCCTTGCGCCAGATGGCAATTGCAATGATTCATGCACAGCAGCTGTATTCCATCGCACCTGCTTTCTATTGAATAAGCGAATATGCTTATCAAATCCCCATTCCCCAAAACGAATCCATTTACCACAGAAAAAGTTTTTAAACCGCATCTCATACAATACCAGATTGTCGGTTAAACTTAATTGCAATAAAGCTTGCTTCAACTCCTCATCCAATGCTTCGTCCGCATCAATATTCAATATCCAGTCGTGCTGAGCTGCATCAATACCTACATTTTTGTTGATCCCATATCCATTCCAACCCATTTCAATAACCCTTGCATTAAATTGTTTGCCAATTGAAATGGTATCATCTGTACTACCACTATCCACCATTACAATATCATCGGTAAGCCCTTGCAAACTTTGCAAAGTAGTGCCGATAATATGGGCTTCATTTTTAGTAATAATTACAACAGATAACAACATGCCATTTGAATTGAGTGTAAAATTAAGTGCTGGCTTCCATATTATTGTGATAGCAGGCTTGCTTGGTTTTTTACAGAGAACCAACTCGTGAAAAAAGAGAATAAAAATACGCCATACTGCCCTTCTAGACCAATATCTGTGAATAAACAAATTAGGTTGCCTGCATGAAAACAAATCCAAATAATATTTTTACTTTCTTGTTTTATACAAAAAGGATAGAGCCCAATAGAGAGTATCAATACTAAACCTGGCAAGCCCATGCTGGCAGCATAAACAAGTATTTGATTCGGAAGAATTCGGTCATGCGCTGTAAAGAGAGGAAAATTTTGCTGGTAGTAGCTTTGCATGTATTGCCACAGATCTCCTGCTCCCACGCCCCCCCAACAATGATTGGAGAAAATAGAAAGCCCCGCCTTCCAACTGGCTACCCTTGAGCCATCGGGACTACCCGGTAAAAAATGTCCATTGGCATATTGTTGATAATCCCATACCACATAATGAAGTCGATGCTGAAAACTAGGCAAGCAATAATAAGCTATCAGTATCAGCAATACTGGCAAAAAGGCTCCTACTATGGGTATCCATTTGCGTTGTGCTGTAAGTAGGCAATAAATACAATACAAATAAAAGCCAAGATAGAAAGTAATCAATCCTGTTTTGGCAGCGAGCAGATGCAAATAAAAAACCAACCAAGCGATAAGAAAAATACAAAGCAAATTTTCAATTCGACTATTGATTTTATTTTTATACAGTGTTACCAATAGCAACAAAGCAATGACAATGGCCCAACTGTATCGCACATGATCATTATCAAAAGCAACCTGCAGCAGACCCGCTTTGTGGTAGGCTTGTAAAAAAGTAGATGCGTCATTTGCAAATAATACCACACTGTAGAGGCTGGTAACAATTACCAAAATAATATAGCACCAGGAAATGAGATAATAAGCTCGTTTACTCAATACAGGCATGACCAAAAAGGCCCAAGGGATAATCAATAAGGGAATCTTTACTTGAATCCTATTCCACCATTCTACTTGATCTGTGCTCCAAATGCCCGACATCAAGGGCAGCAAAAACAAGAGTGCCAATAACCAATAATAGTTGTTTTGCGAAAGCACCTGTTTGGTTTTTCGAAATGAGATACCCCAACTGCTCAGCAAAAAGAATAAGCCTGTACCAATAGAAAGCAGTGCACGGGAAAAGAACAACCCTACTAATAATAAGAGGATTACCAGTACCAATAGGTTTTCACGGTATCTTTCTTTGTCTCCCATATTTTACAAATAAACCAATTAAAGACGATATCACGAGATTTTAGGAATTGGTATCTTTCTCCTGCCTATTACCAACCCCTATCAAATTCCATTTGGAATTTGATAGATTAAAAATGAAATTTGCTATATGTGGCAAACCCAACTCAAAGAGATAAAAGAAGGCAATGTAAAAACATTGGCCAGAACAATTTCTTTTATTGAAAATGAAGTGAAGGATTATGAGCAGCTATTAGAATCATTACCAATTAGTCATACGCCAGTTATTGGCATCACGGGACCTCCTGGTGCAGGCAAAAGCACATTAGTAGATGCATTGATTCAATTACTAGTGAAGGACAATAAGAAAGTAGCTGTGCTTTGTGTAGACCCTTCCTCTCCATTCAATTTGGGTGCTTTATTGGGAGACCGCATCCGAATGAGTGAATGGTACAATCACCCCAATGTATACATCCGTTCCTTGGCCACCAGGGGTGCACTCGGTGGACTTCATCCAAAAATTATTGAAATCAGTGATTTGCTAAAGGCAGCCCCCTATGATTACATCATCATAGAAACGGTTGGTGTAGGACAAAGTGAAATTGAAATAACGGGACTGGCAGATGTAACTGTTGTTGTAGTGGTACCTGAAGCCGGCGATGAGGTACAAACCATGAAGGCTGGGTTAATGGAGATTGCAGATGTATTTGTAGTAAATAAAGCAGATCGACCCGATGCAGATCTTTTTGTAAAAAATCTGCGTATGATGTTGGCGCCAAGTTTTACAAGGCAAGAGCAAGAAGTAAGCATTGTTAAAACCAGTGCGTCCAACAAAACGGGCATTGACCAATTATTGGATGCGATTATTAAACTATTGGCAAACCCAAGTACCAATAAACGCAAAGCCTGGTTACTGACTGAGAAAGCCTATCAGTTAATTCAACAAAAAAGAATGAAGAACATCGATAAGGCTCAATTGAAAAAAAACATTGAATCGGCTGGTGATCAATTTAACCTTTATCATTTTGTAAATGGTTTTTCCTGAAACTAGCACACTATACCCTACATTGCAGTTCAATAATTGTAAAAATCAATTTCAACAATGGAATTAATCCCCAATAAAGATTTGCCAATAGCTGCAGACAAAGTACCTGCCATGGTTAAAGTAGAACCTGGAAAAATTTATGCTTGGTGTACCTGTGGACTTAGCAAGAAACAACCTTTTTGTGATGGAGCACACAAACAAATTGAACCTATTATCAACGAACAGGGGGAGTCTGTACTGCCTTATAAAAGTTTGAAAGCAGCATTTGAAAAAGAAGAGGAAGTTTGGTTTTGCCAATGTAAGCAAACTAAGAACCCTCCTTACTGCGATGGTACACATAAAACCATTGGCAGCTAACTATAGATTGTATTGGCAAGTTTCAGCAAAAGTTCAATCCTTTCTGCTTTTCCACCAACGAAATCCTACAACCCCTGCAATGGCAAAAGGAGTAGCCATTAAATATACAATGGCTCCATTCAAAGCTTTAGCTGGCTTTTCACCCATTTGAGCAGCAGTCTTGGCACAAATAGAACATTGAGCCTGTATAGCGGGTAGGATGCCTGCCATCAATTGAATAAATAACAATAGGGTGATAAACTTCTTCAACATGGGAGGCAAAAATAAGAAGAAATTACAATCATTCTTTTATTTCTGAAGCAATCGCTGGATTATTGAACAATTCCTGGTCAAAAAACTTAGGAACTGTCACGAATGCATTCAAACTACCTTTTAAAACAGTGGAAGAAAGCAAATCGTCTGCCCGGTACACAACAGGGCTTTGTAAAGGCAATAATTTTTTAGCTGCTTCCAATGTTACCGCATAAGCATGTGTACAGTCATGAAAACCAGCCTTTCGCAAGTGTTGACTATAAGGCTTTGGTAAAAGATGCTTAACCATTGTCAAATTCCATTTCATCATTCCGCAAGCAGCCAATATTTTATAAAAAAACTGTTTAAGTTTTAACCCTATTCCAACTGTTTCATGTTTCAAATAACCCAGGTATACCAATTCCCAATTATGTGGCAGTTCGTCAAGCGCCGCAGGCAATTCAATTAATTGCGCTGTTAGGGGTACAACATCATCTTCTAAAATCAATACCCTTTCCCAATTGTTATTAATCATTTCTTGGTATACCATCCTATGAGAAAGCGAACAGGCTATTTCACCCAAATTGAGGGGTTTGCCTTGTCTTTGTAATTTTTTGGCTTGCCATTCATCATAAGTGCCATCTTGCTTCACTTGTGCTGCATCCAGTTGCAATTTGTCTGCTCCCCAGAAAAAATCAAATGATAGCCCCTGCAGTTGTTGACTAACCCGTTGATGCCTGTCGGAAAAACGAGGCACGGATACAACAAATATTCTATCAAAATATTTTTGCAGGTAGGCTATACTGTTAGCTGGAATTGACAATTGTTTTAATTTATGGTTGTAAAATATTTTTAGCAATTTGGTGAAAAGCAGTCCCCCAGTTTTCCCAATTCAAATCTTCCTCATATCTTTTTCTACTACTGATACAAAGTTGACGATATCCTACTTTATCTGTGAATACTTTTTGAATAACTGTAGCATATTCGTCGGATCCTGCTTCGAGTGGCAGCGCATATCCGTTGATGCCATCTTTCACATAATTACCAACACCACCTGTATTGGTAGTGATGGCTGGGATACCGTAGGCGCTGGCTTCGCAAAATACAATTCCCGCACACTCGGCACGAGTGGGTAATAATAAAAAATCACTCTTGCTTAGTATATCATTCAAACGATTCACCTCCGATTGATGATGTTTATCAATAAAGGGGATGATGCTTACATTCTCATCGGAGAATTGCCCTTCAACAAAGCCAGGGGGTGTACAACCAATGATAGTGAGTTGTGCTGAGATGCCATTTTTATTCAAGGCATGCAGGGTATCCAATGCAATTTGTCCTCCCTTTCTTTCCCATTCAACTCCTAAAAACAACAATTGACAAATTTCATTGGGCGCCAATTTGAGCGAATCTATAGAAGGCGCTGCATCAATGTTTGCGCCAAAGGGCACCACCGAAATTTTATTTGCATCAATATGGTAATCGTTGATGGCAGATGCTTTTGTCCAATCCGATGCCAACATACAATGACTAGCTTTTTGAAATACTAGGCGATCCATATCGATGCCCTGTTGAATATTATAATTGGCTATTTCGCTAAAGAGGGGATAATATCCTTGCAATTGCAAGAAGGTTGCATCCGTCATATACACAATGGGTATATTGGTATTGCAATAAGCTATGAGCTGTGGCGCAGAGGGAACAAAAAGCAAGTCTACTTTTCTTTTCAATAAATCCTTTTCCAATTGTTTACTGAAATGTTTGCCATAGCCTTTTAAAAATTCGACCGCTGCTTTTTTACCAGATAGTTTTTGAAACTGCTTATGCAATAAAAGCGACTCCCGCACCTGCCAGGGCCATTTATAGTAAAAGCTTTCAACTGGATAATATTTTTTTATTTCCGTATAGGTATTAAAATAAATGCCAGACCAGGCTGTCTTATTCAAGGGATTCCATCTTCCTGCAAAGCCTATCTTCATGATTGCTGGGTTGGTTTACAAATGTTTTCTTGCTATACAATTATAGGTAGTATCTCGTTCCTTGATATCTTGAATACTGAGTTGACTAAGGTATTTTTCCCAAGAGAAGGATTCCCATAAATGATGCAAGTAAGCGTCAGGAAAGGAGGTCTTAGTTTCGAACATAGCTGCCAAGCCTGGTTGATTATACAAGGGAAAATGAAAAGCATATGGACCCAGAAAGGTAATCAATGAAGGATGTTTTGCTGCCAATTGAATGGGCACTATTACGGAATGCTCGTTCCAATATTTATCTCTTCCTTTTGAACGAAAACTTTCATAAGTATCCAGCCATAAATTTACGAATGCGCTGTTTTTCTCTGCCATCAATGCGGCATTGCAAAGTCCATTGACTTCATCCACCGCCTTGCCCTTCCACCAGGTTCGGATGCGATGCTTTATTTTTTGTCGCCAGTTTTTGGGGATATAAGCCGCCTTCAATTCCTGACCAATAATAAATGAATGATTAAACAATTCATGCAATGGTCGAACACAAATGGTATCAAGGTCTAAATAAATTCCACCCCATTCTTTCAATGCTTGCAATCTAACCACGTCGGCTTTATGTGCCACATGGTACAAAGGCCTTCCCATAAATTGATCAGGCGCTTTTATTATATTTAAAATCAATAAGGGCTTGGCCTTCTCCCACCATTCGCCCGAGGGTTCATATTCATAATGAAAATAAACAGCTTCAGGTTGATTTACATCTACGGCAGACTTAATAGCAAGATAATGTGAAAGCGAAAAGGGTCTTCCACCAAAGTCGGCTGCCATGCCAAATACAAAATGAAATATATTGGGAATCATCTTTTAAGTAACAACAAAGATATTAAAGTGTGTCGGCTGTCAAAACTTATTTATAAAAGAAGGAAAAATCACTGCCGAAGATGCTGTTTTAAAATAACTGAAGATGAGCGGCAAAAAAAAGGCCCGGATATTGAGTATCCAGGCCTTTGTATAAATTAAAAGATTAAGCTGATTCTGTGCTCATTTGTTTTTGCACTTTCTTGCGATCATCTTCATTCAATATTACTTTGCGCATGCGTATATTCTTTGGTGTTACTTCAATACACTCATCTTGCTGAATATATTCCATACACTCTTCCAAAGTCAAGAGGGTTTTAGGAGCAATGCGACTTGCATCATCACTACCACTTGCACGGTGATTGGTAAGTTTCTTTGGTTCAGTAGCATTCACTACTAAATCGCCTGGCTTGATATGTTCTGCGATAACCTGGCCTGCATACACTTCTTCTCCTGGATCAACAAAAAAGGTTCCTCTTTCTTGTAATTTATCAATGGAATAGCCAGTTGTTTTTTCGGTATTTTTTGATAACAAAACGCCATTGTTTCTTCCAGGAATAGGACCTTTCCAGGGACGATAATCCGTAAAGCGATGAGCCATAACAGCCTCCCCCGCTGTATTGGTAAGCATATTGCTACGCAAGCCAATCAAACCACGAGAAGGGATATCAAATTCAAGGTGCTGCATGTCGCCCTTACTTTCCATCACCAACAATTCGCCTTTACGTTGAGTAACTAAATCAATTACACGACCACTGAATTCCTGTGGCACATCCACTACTAAGTTTTCGTAAGGCTCGCATTTTTTTCCGTGAAGTTCTTTTACAATTACCGTAGGTTGTCCAACAGTAAGTTCATACCCTTCTCTGCGCATTGTTTCAATTAGAATACCCAAATGGAGGATACCTCTACCAAATACTTGAAAACTATCCGCTCCGTCTGTATCTTCTACGCGCAGTGCTAAATTCTTTTCTGTTTCTTTCATTAGTCTATCACGTAAATGCCTAGACGTAACAAATTTTCCATCCTTACCAAAGAAAGGCGAGTTATTGATACTGAACAACATACTCATCGTTGGTTCGTCGACACTAATCAACGGCAATGCTTCTGGAAATTCGACATCACAAACAGTATCACCGATATTAAATTCATCTAAGCCTACTATTGCACAAATATCACCTGCGCTTACTTCCGTTGCTTTTTTCTTACCCAATGCTTCAAAAGTGTACAATTCTTTTACTTTCATTTTTTTAATACCCCCATCGGCCTGTACCAATGCAATGGGTTGACCTTCTCTAATAACCCCTCTGGCTACTTTTCCTACGGCAATTCTACCTAAAAAGGAAGAATAGTCCAATGAGGTAATCTGCATTTGAGTAGTCCCCTCGTTTACTTTAGGTTCAGGTACATACTCCAAGATAGCATCCAATAAAGGAATGATATTATCTATAGGCGTAAGGCTGGTATTCATCCAACCTTGCTTGCTACTACCATATATTGTAGGGAAGTTCAACTGCTCTTCGGTTGCATCCAAATTAAAAAACAATTCAAATACTGCGTCGTGTACTTCATCGGGGCGGCAGTTTTCTTTGTCCACTTTATTGATTACAACAATCGGATGAAGACCTAATTCCAATGCTTTGTGCAATACAAAACGAGTTTGAGGCATTGGACCTTCGAATGCATCCACCAGCAACAATACACCATCCGCCATTTTCAATACCCTTTCTACTTCACCACCAAAGTCACTGTGACCAGGGGTATCAATCACGTTAATCTTTACGTCTTTATAGGTAACAGATACGTTCTTACTAAAAATGGTAATGCCTCTTTCTCTTTCGAGGTCATTATTGTCCATAATCAATTCTCCCGTTTCCTGATTATCCCGGAAAATATTGGTACTGTGCAAAATCTTATCTACCAAGGTAGTTTTACCATGATCTACGTGAGCAATAATGGCGATGTTTCTAATGTTCATGTTTACTTTTTATAAAAAAATATGCTTCCTAATTTACTATGCACCAGATAAAAATACGCGCGATACGTTTGCCTTTGCCCAAGCAAAAAAGGCAGATTGTTTCGGTCGTTCATTTATTCGATGTTCCTGAAATCTAATATCGATGGAAAGGTTTTCACTATTTTTGATCATTCAATGGAGGTAGAATGTCTATTTCGAGACTGCTGACCTTTCAAAATTCCTGATGGGGATATCCATTTTGAATCAAAATTGTTTTCAAAAATGGTTCCTCCCAAGTTTTTTCAGTCCGCAAAGGTACATTAAAAAGACGGGCTGACAAGGTTATTTAAGAATTAAATATTTACTTCGCTTCTTGCATATTTTGAAATTATCAATTGAAAATCAATCACTTATGGCTGAACGCAGAATCATCAAAGTCCGCAAACGAATTGCCCTAGTGGCACATGATAACAAAAAGAAGGATTTATCGGACTGGGCTTTTTATAATCGTGCCGAATTGGCCCGTCACGAATTGATGGCTACAGGCACTACAGGAAAAATGCTAGAAGAGCGACTGGATCGGCCGGTTCAAAAATTATTAAGTGGCCCTTTGGGAGGTGACCAACAATTAGGCGCCCTGATTGCAGAAGGAAAAGTAGATGTGCTCGTCTTCTTTTGGGACCCGATGGAAGCACAACCACATGACAGCGATGTAAAAGCCTTGTTGCGTTTGGGAGTGGCCTGGAATATTTTATTGGCCTGCGATAGAGCCAGTGCAGATTTTATCCTTACTTCTCCACTCATGCAGGAAGAATATGAAACAATTATACCCGATTATTCTGGTTATTTGAAAAGAAAATTATGAGCAACCTGCATCAAAAACTGCTGCATCAAAAAGTCAAACGCTTTGAACCCCGCGAGGTAGATGTTACGCTGGATATTCTCCAACAACTAATAATATTACAACCTCATTCAGCTTTTGTACAAAGCCTACACCAGCAATATTGCGACAGAGGGGGTCTGAGCAGAAAACAATTAGAAGGATTGCACAATAAAGCCAGCAAGTACAAAGAGATTCCTGTACCCAAACTGGCCACGCTCGCCGCCATCATTTTACAAAAGCCTACCAAACACAAATCGGTAGCTCCACTGGTTTTAAAGCCAGCTAAGAAAGACGAAGAATCGGGGAAAATGTTGGAGGAAATATTAGCAAAATTTCCAGCACACAAAAGGGTTCGCTTACTCCAATCCCTATTCGAAAAAAATAAGGCGTTATCCAATACCGATAAAGCTGAACTCGAAAGATTTTACAAATTACTGATTCACTAAACTACAAATCTGCCCACATTCTAAATAGATTGCTATGCGTTTGTAATAGCAAATTGGTTTCTGCTGCATTGGGTGCCTGCTGATACAAAGAAGCGTGAATTTGATTTAATTGATATAATAACTGTCGTTGTGCTGGATCTTTTACATGACTTTGTACCCAAGTAACCGCCGCCAATCTTTCACCAGCACTGATTTCGTTTACGCAATGTAAATATTGACAAGGGTATAGAATAGCATCGCCTTTTGCAGGTTTAAATGCCGTGGTATTACCTCCCACTTGTATAAGTAATTCGCCGCCTTCATAAGTAGAGGGGTCACTTAAAAAAACAGTCATGGCCAAATCCGTTCGAATAGGTGGTTGACCCATCACGGGGCTATCTACATGCCAACCATAATAATGACCCTTTCCATATTTGCTAATCAAAAACGGATATACTGTTTTTGGCAAGGCTGCAATATTAAACAAGGGGCTGGATTGAATAGCATGGTTTAAAATATCATGGATCGTAGCAAGCGACTCATGGGTAGCGGTAATTTGTAAATTATTTTTAGCTTCTTTTGCTGCCATGGAAGCAGTCATTTTACCATCTACAAATTCAGCGTTTGCAGAAAGTGAAAGAATAGACTCGATTTCTTTTGCTTCTAATAAAGCAGGAATATGTAGAAAATGTTGGCTCATTTTTTTAATTAAAATTAATCCCGTATCCATTGCAACATCACAGGATATGCAGGTTTATTTTCTTCGGCAGCTCTTTTTTCTTCTAATGCCAATCCCACCCATTGCAACATCGGTACGCCAAAATATTGTCCCTGGCTAAAATTATCTGCAATACTTCCTCCACCCCCTTTATAGCCTTGGTCATGAAACACAAAACTAGGATCCAATTGAAGATGTATACAAGCAGCATAGCTCCAAGCAATAGACATCATTTCTTCAGCACCCCGATCCTTTCGTACTGCAATATCTGCTTCACAGAGTGTAGCCCGCTCTGCTGCAGGCACAACAGCAATATGACCAGCTTCGTGCAGTATATCGCCGGGATATTTCAATTTTGTTTTATCCACCATGATACTGCCATTGTGTATACTCAAACCTGGTAAAAAACTGGCTGATTCAATGGGCTGAAAAATAACCGAAATACCAATACTATTAATAAACGCAACGGCTTTATCAAATTCAATCTGCAGTTCCATATACTGAATTATTTATTTTCTTTTCGCAGGGCTAGCAAGGTCCACATGGCACCTGCGAAATCGACGGCTCCAAAAATAATTAACAAAGGGGAGACATACTGCATCAAGGCAAAAAATATGAATGCTGCAAAAACAAATAGACGGGTAGGGATGGTATGAATAAAGAAGGCCCCTATATTATTTTGTCCAGCTTTATGATAATAATAACCGATACAAAACACCAATACGCCTACCACCCGAATCCATACCTCATTGGTGGGAGGCAACTGTAAACAGCTTAATAAAAAATTAGGCACCACAATCAAAGTGATTCCCACTAGATATAGGTACAATCCGAAATAGCAGACAGATTTGGCAGCTGGGCTCATAGTAAGGTTTTGAATGAGTGAGTAAACTACAACAAATTTTATAATTTAACTATACATTACGTGGAAAATTGTATCAAAGGGTCGCAGACAGTAAAACAAAATCTAGCGATTGTTTTTTACCTTCAGTAAAATTTTAAACCATGCGAAACCTACGATTATTCTTGCTTTTCGTTTCCCTTTCTTTTAAATCATTTGCGGATGAGGGCATGTGGCTTCCCTATTTATTGGGGCAATTAAATGAAAAAGAAATGAAGGCCATGGGCATGAAAATAACTGCCAAAGATATTTATGACATCAATAAAGGCAGCCTAAAAGACGCCATTGTACAATTTGGCGGGGGGTGCACGGGCGAAATTATTTCAGAACAGGGGTTGGTGCTCACCAATCACCATTGTGGTTATGGCGCAATACAACGGTTATCAACACTCGAAAATAATTATGTAAACAATGGATTTTGGAGTCAGCAGCAATCAGCTGAACTGCCTAGTCCGGGCTCTAGTGTAACATTTATTAGTAGAATGGAAGATGTAACTGCTTTGGTTTTAAAAGAGGTGACCAATAAAATGACCGAGCCCGAAAGGCAATCGACTATTGATAAAAAATTGACCGAATTGAAATCAACCTATAAAAAAGAGACTTATGAAAATATAACAATACGTCCTTTTTACAATGGTAGCATGTACGTATTGATAGCAACGGTCACCTATAAGGATGTGCGGCTGGTAGGCGCTCCGCCAGCTAGTATCGGCGCTTTTGGAGCAGATACCGACAATTGGGTATGGCCCCGTCATGGTGGCGATTTTTCTATCTTCCGCATTTATGCAGGACCAGATAATAAACCAGCCCCTTACAATGCATCCAATGTTCCGTACAAACCTAAAAAATCATTGAGCATATCGCTTAAAGGTGTAAAAGAAGGTGACTTTACTATGGTATTTGGCTTTCCTGGTAGAACCAATGAGTACCTACCTGCCATTGCAGTGCAACAAACACTCGAATTGAATAATCCCATCAAAATACAATTAAGAGAGGTGGTATTAAAAGCCCAAAAAGACTTTATGCAAAATGATGCTGGCATCAAATTACAATATTCAGCCAAATATGCAGGCATTGCCAATGCCTGGAAAAAATGGATTGGTGAAAACTTGGGTTTACAAAGCAGTGGCGCTGTGGCAAAAAAGAAAGCATATGAACAATTGTTTCAAAAAAGGTTGCAGGCTAATCCAGCCTTTATAACCGAATACGGCACTATACTAACGGATATCAATACACTATATGAAGCAGCAGCGCCTTATTTTTATATACGGGATGCATTCAACGAAACGGTGGGGAACAGCGAAATACTCAATCAGGCCCTGGGCTATTTGAATCTCGAAAAAATGCTAACCACAGGTTATACTGAGCCTATCAAAAAAGAAAAAGAAGCTTTACTGGCTGCGGCCAAGGCTTTTTACAAAGATTATAGTGCCAAAGTAGATGAACAGGTATTAACCCGACTGCTGGAAGTATATTTTACAAAAACGGAGGATGCTTATCACCAAAACATAGTTGATCTTGGGTATGCTGCTAATTACAAAGAAAATGCGGCGGCTATAGCACATAGCATATTTGAAAATTCTTTCTTAGCCAATATCGATCAATTGAAAGCTGCGTTTGAAAAAACAAATGATGATTTGCTGGCCCTACTATCCAACGACAAAGCTTTTCAATTTGCCAAATTATTAAGGAATAATTATGTCAATACGGCTGCTAAAAAAGTAGCGGGCTATCAGGATAACATCAACAAATTGCAAAGACTATATATGCAGGCGCAAATGGCAGTGATGAAGGACAAAAGATTTTATCCAGACGCCAACAGCACCCTGCGCATCACTTATGGTAAGGTAAAAGGCTATCAACCCAAGGACGGTGTGCAATATCATTATTACACTTACCTGGATGGGGTAATGGAAAAATACATTCCGGGGGATTATGAGTTTGATGTACCTGAAAAATTAAGAACCTTATATAAAAATAAGGACTACGGACCCTATGGTCAGAATGGAAAGATGCCCGTATGTTTTATTGCGGCCAATCACACAACAGGCGGCAATAGCGGAAGCCCCGCACTCAATGCCTATGGACAGCTTGTGGGATTAAATTTTGACAGGGTATGGGAAGGTACGATGAGCGATATCAATTATGATGTCAATATCTGTCGCAATATCATGGTAGATATTAGATATGTATTATTCATCGTTGATAAGTTCGGCGGCGCTAAAAGATTAATCAAGGAAATGAAACTGGTAAAATAAAAAAGCCGTATCCTATAATTGTTTCAGCCTTCGCTACACGATCCAAAGGATGGTCAGCTAAACGGCTATACAACTAAACCCATTTACACTGTAGCAATTTCGAACTATATTCTATCAATTCCTAAGTAATCGAGCAATTCAACTGCTGGACTGATATAGCCATCCTTAATAGGTTCTACTTTCATCAGATCGGTACTCAAGTATTTTTTATTGCTATCGCAAAACACCGTCACTACGCCTTTGTCTATGTTGTATTTATTTTGCACTTGAATAGCTCCAATAAAATTGGCTCCGGAGGAAATACCTACTGCCAATCCTAATTCTTTTGATAATTTCTGCGCCATTAGAATAGAATCGCCATCTGATACCTGTATTATTTCATCGAGTTGATCTAAAGCAACTATAGAAGGAATAAATTCATCTGAAATACCTTGTATTCGATGCGAACCAACTTTGTAACCAGTAGTTAAAGTAGGAGACTCTGAAGGTTCTATTGGATGAATTTTTACTGCTGGGTTACGATCTTTTAAATAAGCCCCTACACCCATAATCGTTCCACCCGTGCCAACCCCTGCTACAAAAGCGGCAGGAGTAATATCAATTGACTGCATTTGCATCCATATTTCTTTTGCTGTGGTTTTACTGTGTGCATCGGCATTAAAGCGATTATCGAATTGTCGGGGTAGAAAAATATTGGGATTAGCGGCCGCCATTTTTTCACTCAATGCAATGCTACCTAAAAATCCACCTTCGGCCTTACTTACCAATATCACTTCTGCACCCAAACTTTTGATAATTTCTTCCCTTTCCTTACTCAACCAATCGGGCATTATAATTTTAACCGCATTACCGAGTGCCCTACCAATAGCACTAAATGATATACCCGTATTGCCACTCGTGGCTTCTACAATAATATTATCTTTTTTAATCTGTCCTAAGTGATAAGCTTGTTGCAAAATATACAATGCCATCCGGTCCTTGATACTACCGGTTAAATTATAGTTTTCGCATTTCACATAAATTTTCCTGCATTTACCCTGGTAACGATAAGCAATTTCGAGCATCGGGGTATTACCCACCATATTCCAAAGATGTCGGATTTTGTTTTCTAATTTAGCTTCAGGAGTTTCTAATAAAGACTTGTTGTGACCGCCACCATCATCGGCAGCAGCAACCAATGAAACATTGGAAGGTTCATGAATAGGCATAGCGATCGTTTTTATCGTTTATTTACAGTTAATTCCTATTGCTTGAATACAACAAGTTTCGGAATTATCGTGCTACAATTTACGAAATTTTTTCTACCGATTTTTTTTCAAAGTTTTACTACCCAACTGTAATAGTAAAAATCCTCTACTTACTCATCGGTAAACCCTTGTCGATCCAATCTACTTTTAAATTATGTGGCAAATTGAGCAAATAGGGCTTACTGAATTTATACAATTTCAATAACTCAAAAGCAGGCCGAATATTCGGACAGTTTTTAAACGGACAACAGCCACAATAAACAACAACGGCGGTGGACTTATTTGTTTTACCAAGTAATGATTTTAATTTTTCAACATTACTGTCATCAGACATGGGACCAATATCTATGGCCTGTTTAATCAAGCCCGCAGGACCAATATTGATAATAAGTATTGGACTAGCATGCGCATCCTTGATGATATTGGCCAGTGTTTCAGGTGCCATTAATTGTGCCTCTTTCCAGGGATCAAAAAAATTAAAGGAGCTTAATACAACTACCATTAATAAAGCTGCCCCGTATCGCATGCATTTCATAAAGCTGATTTTTATTGATACAAGTTAGCATTTTAGTAGGCAATGCGAAATCAATCCATATAATTGATAAAGTTCCAATCCTTTGCTTCCATCATCGATTCTTTTCAGTTAATTTTACGCATGCCTTTTCAGCTGCAAGCACCATATGCTCCCTCCGGCGATCAACCAGAAGCCATCCGACAATTGACGGAGGGATTATTGAATGGGGAAAGACACCAAACCTTATTGGGTGTTACGGGCAGTGGTAAGACTTTTACCATGGCCAATGTAATTCAACAGGTGCAAAGACCTACACTGGTGATTACGCATAATAAAACCTTGGTGGCACAACTCTATGGCGAATTCAAGCAGTTTTTTCCGAATAATGCAGTAGGCTATTTTGTTAGTTACTACGACTATTATCAACCAGAAGCTTATATGCCAGTAAGCGGCGTTTACATTGAAAAAGATTTATCCATCAATGAAGAACTTGACAAGTTACGCTTACAAGCAACCGCGCAATTACTGAGTGGAAGAAGAGATATCATCATCGTGGCATCTGTGAGTTGTATCTATGGTATGGGCAATCCCACTGACTACGAAAATGGTATCATCCGCATTGAACAAGGACAAATTATTTCTCGACAAGGATTTTTACATGCACTGGTGAATAGTTTGTATAACCGTACCGAAACCGATTTCACCAGGGGCAGTTTTAGGGTAAAAGGAGATACGGTTGACATCAACCTCCCCTATGTAGATTTTGGCTATCGCATCAGCTTTTTTGGTGATGAAATTGAAAGTATTGAAACATTGGAGCTCAGTAGTGGCAAAAGAATTGGCTTGGTGCAAAATGCCGCCATCTTCCCCGCTAATTTATATGTGGCCCCCAAGGATGTTTTGCAACAAGTAATACATGAAATTCAAGATGAAGCGGGTGCACAAGCGCAATATTTTAAAGACAGTAATAAATACATCGAAGCGCAACGCATCAGTGAAAGAGTGAACTATGATTTGGAAATGATTCGGGAATTGGGTTATTGCAGTGGCATTGAAAATTATTCGCGCTTTTTTGACAGAAGAAAAGCAGGAACAAGACCTTTCTGTTTGCTCGACTATTTTCCAAAAGACTTTATCTGCATTGTAGATGAAAGCCATCAAACCATTCCACAAGTAAGTGGGATGTATGGAGGAGATCGCAGCAGAAAATTGGTATTGGTTGATTATGGATTCCGACTGCCTTCTGCACTAGACAATCGCCCGCTTAACTTCAATGAATTTGAATCTTTGATACCTCAAACTATTTTCGTGTCTGCCACACCGGGAGATTACGAATTAGATAAATGCGAAGGCATTGTAGTGGAGCAAGTTGTCCGTCCCACTGGATTATTAGACCCTCCCATCGAAATCAGACCATCCATTAATCAGATTGATGATTTATTGGATGAAATAGATAAAAGAGTGACCAAGGGCGACCGGGTATTGGTTACTACCCTCACCAAACGCATGGCGGAGGAAATGGATAAATACCTAAAGCGCATTGACATTAAGAGTAAATATATACACAGCGAAGTAGATGCATTGGAAAGAGTAGAAATTTTAAGGGAACTCCGATTGGGAAAAATTGATGTACTCGTAGGAGTAAACCTATTAAGAGAAGGACTTGATTTGCCAGAAGTGTCATTGGTGGCCATATTAGATGCAGACAAAGAAGGATTTTTGCGAAATGAAAAAAGCCTTACACAAACGGCAGGGCGGGCTGCCAGAAATGTAGATGGAATGGTTATTTTTTATGCCGATAAAATAACCGGCAGTATGCAAAGAACCATTGATGAAACCAATCGCCGAAGAGAAAAACAAATTGAGCATAATACAGCCAATAATATAATACCGACCACTATTAAAAAAAGTCATGAACAAATATTTGCACAGGGATCGGTATTGGATGTAAGAGGCTATGATCCTGCCAATCCATATAGCATTGCACCCGATGAAAACATAGTACCCGCAGCAGAGGAACAGGAAGAATACATGACGATACCTGGTATACAAAAGAAAATTGCAATGGTTAAAAAATCTATGACAAAAGCCTCGAAAGATTTGGATTTTATGGAAGCCGCAAGACTTCGCGATGAAATGTTTCGCTTAGAAAAAAAACTAGCTGAAATGAAGGCAGGATAGGGGCCTATTACCCTATCGACCTAGCTTCTCAGTAAAAAAACGTATCTTGCGGCCCTGGGGTTGAAACCTATCGTTAGTAATCTTCTACTTATTTATTTACTCTCTCTATCTTTCAACTGAATCAAACAAATGCAACAACGGCTCAGACTGGTTGCAACTTGGCTTACTATTATTTATAAATCATTTAACATGACAAACGAACAAATTGAAAAATTTATAGACTCACATCTAGATAAATCACTGGTAAACATATTCTTTAAAACCAGAGGGACAATCAAAGGAGTATTCATCAAAACTGCTGATTACACCGAATTGAAAACAAAAAATTTGTGGCGTATTGTAAGCGATTCAAAAGTAAAAGAATATCAAACCTCTAAAGATACCAGCCTCGCCAGAATCTTCAACGGTGTAGAAATCACCCGCTTGGGAGCAGCTTAAATTTCGTTTATCCATAATTGTTATCCAACAGCTCGCCGACAATTAAGTAGACAGCAGCATCGCAAATGATTGTCTGCTGTAATGCCATTGGCTTTTAATGAATTTTTGCAGGTTTAAATAAACGAAAAATCATTATCTTACCTGTCCATTTTAAAAGATTACCGCGTATGACTACGATTGCATTGTACAACCTCAAAGGAGGAGTAGGCAAAACTGCCAGCTGTGTCAATTTTGCTTATCTGGCCGCAGCCGATGGATTTAAAACATTGTTATGGGATATTGACCCACAAGGATCTTCTTCTTTTTACTATAAAGCCAAACCCAAAACGCACCCCGGTATCAAAAAATTGATAACCAAGGATGCCGATTTGGAAAATGCCATCCTCAGCACAGATTTTGAACTACTAGATGTAATTCCTGCCGACAATAGCAGCAAAAGCTTTGATGTGATGCTAGAAGAAATGAAAGGAAATAAAAACAGGCTTAAATCTGTATTAAAACAATTGGTAGGTGAATATGATTTTGTATTTATTGACTGCCCTCCCGGCTTTAGTGCCCTCAGTGAGAATATTTTTCAAGCGGCTGATATTGTGCTAATGCCCGTAATCCCAACTACACTCTCTATTCGCACCTATCACATGGTAAAAGATTATTTCAAAGAGAAAGAGGTGGACATGAGCAAGATGATGTGCTTCTTTACCATGACCGATTTGCGCAAGAATATGCACCACGAAATCATGAATGAGCTATATAAAGACAAACGCTTCTTCCAAAATTATATTCCTTACTTAAGCGATGTAGAAAAAATGGGTACACACCGAGCCCCCATTATGGAATTTGCCAATAGTAGTTATGCGGCCAATTGCTACCGCGAACTTTGGATAGAAATAAAGGAAGGCGTACTAGAATAAATACCTATTATCATTTACTTCTCCCTGCCTGCAAGGTTTTTCTCTTTGTAGCTTCCTTGCCTTTATGCATCTTTGTGTAATAAATGCAGATTATGAAAAGAGAACTTTCCTCCTGGTTTAGCCCCTCACTTCAAAAAGAGATGCCCATTGCTACCTATGGCGATTATGGCTTCGCCCTTTTACTAGTGCCCACTGCCGCCGCTGATTACCTGGAATATGAACGCTTTCAATTAATGGATGTCTTGGCTCCCTTTGTTGATAGTGGAAAAGTGAAAGTATTCTCGGTGAATAGTATCAATAAAGAAAGCTGGCTGAACAATGAAATGGAAGGTGCGCATAAAGCCATTCGCCACAATCAGTTCAATAATTATATATACAATGAAGTAGTGCCTTTTATTAAAAATGCCACCTCGGTAGATACTCCCATTATTACCTGCGGCGCTTCCTTTGGTGCATTGCACAGTATGAATCTATTTTTAAAACGCCCCGATTTAATCAACGGCGTTATTGCCATGAGTGGTGTGTATGATTTAACAGAATATACAAAGGGTTATTTTGACGAAGAAGTATATTTCAATTCACCCATGCATTACATGCCCAATTTAACAGATCACCATATACTGGAGCAAATAAGACAGAGCCAACATATTCATATCCTCACCGGTAGTGGCGAATACGAAGCCCCCTACGCTGCGGGAACAATTGCTTCCATACTATACAACAAAGGCATCAATTACGAACTGGATACCTGGGGTCCGGAATGGAAACACGATTGGCCTACCTGGAAAGCCATGCTGCCGAAGTACCTAGCTACTCGATTTTAATTTATTGTGACAATACCATTATTCCCAAGGCTGTTGAAATTCAATAGCCTTTTTTATCATTGGCCCTTTATAATAATCAAATCCAATTGGTATAAGAAGGTAGATTGTTTTACTTTTATGTCATGCAAAAAAAATTATTTCTTCTAGATGCATTTGCACTGGTTTTTCGAGCCTATTATGCACTCATTCGCAATCCTCGTATCACCAGCAAAGGACGTAATACCAATGCACAATTTGGATTTACCAATACTTTAATTGAACTGATAAAAAATCAACAACCTACACATATGGCAGTATGTTTTGATACACATGCTCCCACAGAAAGACATGCTGATTTTGCCGACTACAAAGCCAATCGCCAGGAAACACCAGAAGATATTCTTTCGGCCGTTCCGGATATCAAAAAAATTATTGAGGGATTTAATATACCTGTTGTAGCCATTGATGGTTATGAAGCAGACGATGTAATTGGTGCATTGGCCAAACAAGCGGAGAAAGAAGGATATGAAGTATATATGGTAACGCCCGATAAAGATTATGGTCAATTAGTATCGGAAAACATAAAAATATATAAACCTCCTTATCAAGGAGGCAATTTTGAAATTCTTGGACCCAAGGAGATTTGTGAAAAATGGGGCATCCAAAAAGTAAGTCAGGTAATCGATATATTGGGTTTAATGGGAGATGCAGTAGATAATATTCCGGGCATCAAAGGGGTAGGTGAAAAAACAGCCGCTAAATTAATTGCAGAATACGAAACCCTCGAAAACATTTTAGACAATGCGGATAAAATAAAAGGCTCCATTGGCGAAAAAGTAAGAGCAGGAAAAGAAATGGCTTTGTTAAGTAAAAAATTGGCTACGATTATCATAGACGTACCAACAGCATTTCATGAAGAAAATTTTAGAATCAAAGAAGTAAACAAAGACGCTTTAAGAGAAATCTTTACAACACTTGAATTTAAAACCTTGGCCAAAAGAATCCTGGGCGAAGAAATACCTGAATTGAATGCAGTACCTGCAGGCATCACAGGCAATAAACATACTGCCAGTGCTGCCAGTAATCAACAGATGGATTTGTTTGGCAATATTATTGAAACAGCACCTGTAGTAGCAAAAGTAATTCCTGCAGAATCAACCGAAGAAATCAGCTATCCTGCTGATAAAAACATTCACAATACAGCACACCAATATTTTTTAGTTGACTCCGAAAAAGCAATCGCCGATTTAATTCAAACATTGCGGGATGCGAATGAAATATGTTTTGATACGGAAACCACCGGTATTGACGCCAATGATGCCAGCTTAGTTGGATTGAGTTTTTCGATTCTCCCAACCGTAGCTTACTATGTGCCCTGTCCAGTGGACCAGGCTGCCTGTATTGAATTATTAAAACAGTTTCAACCGCTTTTTGAAGACGAGACAAAAACTTGGGTAGGCCAGAATATCAAATACGATATGCTCATGCTGAAGTGGTATGGATTTCAACTAAAAGGAAATATTTTTGATACCATGCTTGCACATTATGTCATAGAGCCAGATGGCAAAAGAAGCATGGATGCACTCAGTGAAAAATATTTAAGATACGAACCCGTACACATTGAAGAATTGATAGGAAAGAAAGGCAAAAACCAGGGCACGATGCGAGAAGTGGAAATAGAAAAAGTAAAAGAATATGCAGCAGAGGATGCAGACATTACCCTTCAATTAAAAAATATCTTTTTGCCCAAGCTCAAAGAAAAAGAAGTTGAAAAAATATTTTACGAAGTAGAGAATCCTTTGGTAAAGGTGCTCACCGATATGGAGTTTGAGGGCATCCGCATTGATGAAGGATTTTTAAATGATTATAGCAAAGAATTAGAAAGAGAAGCGAAACTAGCGGAAGAAAGCGTTTATGCGCAAGCGGGAGTTCGGTTTAACCTAGCCAGTCCAAAACAATTGGGAGAAGTATTATTTGATAAACTACAATTGGACCCCAAGGCAAAAAAAACCAAAACAGGCCAATATGCAACGGGTGAAGATGTTTTACTGAAATTAGCAAGTAAAAATAAAATCGTAGACGATATTCTGGTGTTTCGAGAATATACCAAATTAAAATCTACCTATGTAGATGCATTGCCGTTGATGATTAATAAAAAAACCGGCAGGGTGCATACGTCCTATGCGCAGGCAGTGGCTGTTACCGGTAGATTGAGTAGCAATAACCCCAATCTGCAAAATATTCCTGTTCGCACTGATCGAGGAAAGGAAATTAGAAAAGCCTTTATACCCAGAGACAATGACCATCTATTGATTTCTGCTGACTACTCGCAAATAGAATTAAGAATTGTAGCAGCCATCAGTGCTGATGTAAATATGTGTGAAGCCTTTAAATCTGGCAAAGACATTCACACCGCCACCGCCGCCAAAGTTTTCAATGTAGAAGAATCGGCAGTTACCAAAGAAATGCGCTATAAAGCCAAGAGTGTAAATTTTGGAATTATTTATGGACAAGGCGCATTTGGCCTTGCAGAAAACTTAAGTATCCCTAGAGCAGAAGCCAAAGAAATAATTGACAATTACAAACTACAGTTTCCAAATATTCAAAAATACATGGACGATACCATCAATTTTGCCAGAGAGCATGGGTATGTAGAAACATTGATGGGACGCAAACGATGGTTGAAAGATATCAACTCCGCCAATTTTACAGTACGTGGTTTTGCGGAACGCAACGCTATTAATTCACCTATTCAAGGTACTGCTGCCGATATGATTAAAATGGCCATGATAAAAATTCAGGCTGAGTTTAAAAAACAAGGTTTCAAAAGTAAAATGCTATTACAGGTACATGATGAATTGGTTTTTGATGCACACAAGGACGAAATAGAAACCATTCAACCCATTATTTTAAATTGTATGCAAACTGCACTGGCATTACCCAATGATGTACCAACTGATGCGGCATTGGGAATGGGAACAAATTGGCTAGCTGCTCATTAATAATATTAAAAAATGAAACCTGTACTGATATATTGTTACGATGCTTATTGTGGATGGTGTTATGGATTTAGTCCGGTAATAAAAAAAATTGCCGCTCAATACAAAGACATTGTAGAAATAGAAGTATTGAGTGGTGGCATGATGATTGGCGATCAGGTGATGCCGATTGAAAAAATAGGCCCCTATATACAAAATGCCTATCAACGTGTGGAGGAATTAACTGGAGTAAAGTTTGGAGAAGATTTTTTATGGCATACTGCCAACCCAGATAAAAGTGACTGGATACTCAATAGTGAAAAGCCAGCCATTGCATTGTGTATCTTAAAAGACTTTGATATCAATAGCCAATTAGCATTCGCAGCAGACCTACAGTACGCCTTGAATTTTGAAGGGCGCGACCTAGATGATGATGAAGCGTATCGCCACCTGCTAGATAAATACCATATCCCCGCAGATGAATTTTATAGCAAATTGAAATCGGAGGAATACAAAGAAAAAGCCCATTATGAATTTGCCCTTTGCAAACAATTACAAGTAGAAGGATTTCCGCAGGTTGTTTTGCAAACCGATGAAACAAAATTTTATTTATTGTCGAAAGGGTATACAGATTATGAAACACTGAACAATAGAATTCAATCGATATTAGCTGAAATAGCAACACCCCTATATACTTAATTTTTTCATATGATACTTACCGTTACCCTCAATCCATGTATTGATAAAAGCTCTCGAGTAGAAAAATTAAAACCCGAAAGTAAACTTCGTTGTACTGAAGTAATAAATGAACCTGGTGGCGGCGGCATCAATGTAAGTAAGGCGCTTAAAAAATTAGATGCCTCTTCTGTTGCGCTTTTTCCTGCAGGTGGCCACAATGGCAATATGCTTTGTAGTTTGTTGAAATCTGAAGGAATTTTATTTCATGCCGTAGATACCAATGTAGAAACAAGAGAAAATTGGATTGTACTGGAAACTGGCCTTAATAATCAATATCGTTTTACTTTCCCAGGTAGAGAAGTGTTGGAAGACACCATCAAACAATTGGTAGATCAAATAAGGGCTTTCTCGCCAACCTATGTAGTAGCCAGTGGAAGCTTACCCCCAGGCCTACCCGATTATTTTTACGGACTAATTGTAAAAAACGCTGCTGCTGTAGGTGCAAAATGCATTGTAGACACCAGTGGGCCAGCACTGCAGGCGCTAAAGGGTAAACATGCTTATATGATTAAACCTAATATCGGAGAACTCTGCAAAATGTTGAATGTAGATTGGCTCGACCAATCGGAAGTACCTGCTGCAGCACAGCAAGCCATCATGGACGGATTTGCGGAAATCATTGTTGTTTCCATGGGTGGAGATGGGGCGTGGCTAGTAAGTAGCGGTGAAAAATATTTTGTAGCCGCTCCGCCTGTTGATAAAAAAAGTACCGTGGGTGCAGGTGATAGTATGGTGGCAGGTATCACTTATTCGCTGCAAAAAAACTTCGATTTACACAATGCACTTCGCTTTGGGGTGGCCTGCGGATCGGCTGCCACCATGAATGATGGCACACAGTTATTTAAAATAGAAGATGCAGAAAGACTCTATGCGTTATTGAAAGAGGCGTAAATATGCTTCGCTAATTATTTTTCCTTTTTAGGACGCACATAATTTTTTTCATACAGCGCAATCCATTCTGCCACCGTCATCTTTGTACACAATTCTCCGATTAATGCATATGGAATTTGTTCGGGTTTTTTAAAACGAATACAAGACTTCCCCATATCCAGTTTGCCTAAATTTAATTTTGTATACGCAGCAGTAAACCATTCCGATAATTTCGGACTGCCATAAATACCCATATGATATACTGCTATGAAATTTTTTTGCGAGGCAATATTTAAAAAAGGTAAGGGTAGTGCTGGTGTACAATGATATCCTGCAGGATAAAGCGAATGAGGCACAACATAACCAATCATGCCATATGACATTTGTTCTTTAAATCCTTTGGGTAAGTTTTTCTTAATCGCTTTTCTGAGTAAATCAACAGCCTGCTTTCTGTCATCAGACAAGGACGCTATGTACTCCTCTACCGTAACTGCCTTTGATTGCATAATGATATTTTATAAAATTATTGAGGCATGTTTTGTGCTTGCCATTGTTCTAACACACGCACCAGACTATCTGAGAAAGCTGGCTTCTTGGATTTAAATGGCATGTACTTATTATCGGATGCAGGCAGTTTCACCCGAATCAACACTTCTGTAATATTTTTTTTCACCGCATCGTAATTATTTAATGGCTCTTTTCTTCCATCGGGAGGAAAATGACATGGGGCACAACTGGTTCGAAACATGGGTAGGATATCTTTCTCAAAGGATAAGGCAGGGGCAGCTTTGGCTGTATTTCTACTGCTGCTACACTGCGATAAAATCGCTACAAAAGCGAAACAAACAAAAACAAAAAGTACTTTTTTCATGTAGACTGGTTTATGAATGTAAAATAATAAGTATGGGTGCTTGGTAATTAACAGGACTTCAAAATAAGAAATAAAATTACAAGCCCAGCAATTTTATGATAAGCGGTGAGGCTAGTTGATAGCAGCTACCCGTGTACGGAAATAGGTGTATATAAAAAAGAACCCCATAGCAAAAAATGCTACGGGGTATCTTAAAACTAATTTATTAATTTATTGACCTGGAGGACGGGTGCCTCTTTGTGGTCGAAGGCTAGGTTCAATTTCATCCTTCCATTTTTTCATTTGGCTTTCAGAAAACAAGGCTTTTAATTTTTCGTCTCTTTTGTCTGTAAGTTCTTGAAATGCTGCACGCATAGCGTCTCTATCAACCTGACCACCGCCTGCCATCAACTCTTCTCTTTTAGCATCTTGCGCTTTATAATAATTGGTAAACACCGTGTCCACTGCTGTTAAAAAACTAGCTGCAGGTTTTTCAAATGCACTGTCTAATACTGCATGCACTTTAGCTACTCTTTCTTCGACAGTACGACGTTGAAAGCCACCTTGTGCATTGGTTATACTGATGCTAAATATAGCCAGTACTAAGCTGAGGAAAATTTGTTTTTTCATTTCTTGAATTGTTTGATTTAAAAAAATTTGTTTAAAGTATATGGCTATTTGTTTGTTGGTTTTCTTTTGGTGACCATTTTATAAAAAAGGGAATCAAAACGAGGCAATTGATCATTCGTACAGAGCGCCCGAATGGCTTTAAAGTGCTGAAACATTTTAATATCCATTTCCTTTTGCTTGGCCGAAGCTTGAGTTGCAGTCAAATCAATAATGGAATCGGAAAATCCATTCGTGCCTAATTCCTTCAAGGATTTTTCTTTGCTATTGCGCATCTCTTCAAAAAAAGACTTCACGCTTTCGCGATGTTGTTTGCTCAATGTATCATATTGCTGCAATTGAGCCTCACTGAAGCCAATATCTTTCTTCAAAAATTCCTTTGCCATTGCTTCTCTGCCCGCACCAGGCTTATGCCCCCTGTTATCTCCTTTGCAACAGAAAAAGAAGACCAAAAGACCGATATTAACAAGGAGCAGAATGATAATAGCTGCGCCCATTATTTTATTCTTAGAAAATTTATTTATCATGGTTCATTGTTTTCAAGGTCATATAATGTAGCTACTGCTGTGCTATAATCTTCTTCTGAATTGGTTTGTTCAATAGTGGATACAACTGCATCATTTGATCTGTTATTAAATAACACAACAGCTGCATTCATCGCTAGTACCAAACATAATCCAGTCAAGATCCAACGCGGTTGAATAAATAATTCACCAACTCTTTCCCATACAGAAAGGGATTCCTTATTCATGCGGGCATGGATACGAGTCATTAGAAAAGGACGAGGCGTAGCTCGCTGAACAGCATCCAAACTTTGGAGCGCCTCTTCAATTTTATTTTTTAAGGGTGTTTGATTCATATCAATATTTTTCATGTTGATAAAAATTTTTTAATTCTTTTCGTAAACTTTCCTTTGCCCTAGCCATCAATGATTCTACCGCGATTACTGTTGTTTCCATAATGTCGGCAACCGCTCGATAACTTTGTCCTTCTAATTTATGCAGCGTAAATGCTATTCGCTGTTTTTCCGGAATCTTTTTCAGCGCCGCAAATAATGCCGCCGAGGATTGCTTTTTCTCTAATATCACACCCGGATGATTAAAATCCGGAACTGTTGTCATTGAGCTATCCGATTTGCCAAATAAGGATTGAATAAATGCAAACCGCTTTTTGCGTTTGGTGGTTTTTTCATAATCCAATGCCTTATTGATTGCAATCCGATACAACCAAGTAGAAAACTGAGACTCCCCTTTAAAAGAACTAATAGACCTATATACCTGAATAAAAACCTCCTGTGTTATATCATCTGCATCAGCTGGCACTTGCAGAATTCCCAACACCGTATTGTATACCATCCCTTCATAGTCATTCACCAGCTTTGTGAAAGCTACCTCTTCTCCTTGCTTCAATTGTACAATGAATTCTGGTTGATTCAACATATGTCTGTTATCTCCTAGCACTAAAATTACTAAAAGCCTGGACGAAAACCACCACCTGGTCTTCCTTCTCCACTATTTCTATTCATATTCATCTGTGCTGGAAGACCAAAATTTTTCAATTTATAAGTAAACGTAAGCATGAAATATTGTCTCAATACCGTATTCTGTACATCCTCGATATAAGATTCGGTTACTGTGCGGGTGATACTTTGATTTTGTTTCAATAAATCAAATACAGAAAGTTTTAATTCCCCCGCCTTGTTCTTTAAGAACTTCTTACCCACTGCTGCATTCCACAACCAATAACTTTGATTGAAGCCATCGGTTAATCCGCTATAGCGTTGATTGCTTACATCATTTTGTACAAACCAACCTTTTTTCGTCAACAAATTCACTGTAGCCCCTGCACTTTGATTTACATAATTATTATTCAAAGAAGGTTGTAAGGAGTTTTTTACAACATTGAAATTGGCTGAATAGGAAAGATTAAAATCAATGTATTCACTAATATTACTAGCCACTACGGTTCCTACATTATAACCATATGAGCTTGAGAAATTGCTGATATTATTATTGCGACCGGGGGTTTTTGCATAAGTAGCACCTGCATTTAAACTCAAGCTACTCTTGATCATTTTCACTGGCAAAGCATAGGTGAAAAAAGAACGTACACTCCAGTATCCATCCATATTGATAGGCTTCGACAATTGCGAGCCCTTGTATAAGGTAACAGAACTATTCAGCACACTATCAGCTCCTGCTGTATAAGTGGAATTACCGATATAATGACTGTTTTGTTGCAGAAATAAATTCGCGAAAAAGCTTTTTGCTTTCCCTGTATTAGTAAAAGTATAACGAGCACTTAATACATTCCCAAACTGCTGTTTCAAATCAGGATTACCTGTTGAAATAAACAAAGGGTTGCTGTTATTGATTACATCTTGCAATTGGGTCACCGATGGCGTATTGGTACTACTGCGATACATCAACCGAATGCTATTTTTAGCATTTAGTTTTTTATTCCACATTAGATTAGGCAACACATTATTGAATGGCTTACGAATCGTAGTGCTGTAAGGAAAAACCTGATCGCTAGCCAACACGGTGTATTGGTAAGCAATTCCAATGGAAAACATATTATCTCTATCCCCCAAACGGTAACTAGCACCTAGATTGTGCTTGGTAATACTGTTGTCGAATTTATTACTCAGGTTATTGTCAAATATGGAATACTTGCCCCCTAAATAATCATATTTATATGCTTCTTGATCGGCCTTTGATTTTGAATAAGAAGGTGTATAATTTAATTGCAATTGACCTTTCTTGCCAATGGCTTCGGTATAAGCAATATTAGCAGACAATTGATAGCCATTATTGGCTACATCGGTAAATTGCTGCAAACTATCATTCAAATTGGCAAATGATCTGTAATATTTATTGCTGGTAAGAATATAGGTTTCTCCTTTTTTATCATTCAAAGAAGTATTTAAGTTGACAGAAATTGTTCTACCCTTTTTGGTGAATGCATGCCTGAATAAAATATTATTGCTGAAATTATAGCCACTGGTATTGTTATTAGTCCTGTTTTGTGATTTACTTATCAGTTCGGCAGGGGTATAAGAATTTAACCCAGCGATTTCAGTAAATGATTTATTGTTTTGAAAACTAATAGAAGGCGTAAAACTTAATGAATTCTTATCATCGAAACGATGTTCTATTCTTAGGTTTACCCGGTGATTGTAATTGTTGGAACTGCTAATGGTATTTTCATTATAAAATTGATTTTTCCCACTGATTTGAAAATATTCAGCATTCGACAATTGATTATTATTGGTTCCGCTATTGTTGAAAAAGTAGCTGCCGGATACATCTGTTTTTTTACCCCATGTATTGGAGTAGTTGATACCGATAGAATTGGTGCTGCTAATACCATCTTGTTGCCCTACCATAAAATTACCTGTATTCCCTCCGCCGCCTCGGTTACCACCACCAAATCCACCTGCACCCATGCTCCGTGTCTGTCCGCCACGATTGCCGCCACTACTGGTTACACCCAATAAATCTTGAGACGCAAAATTTTGCTGATTGACATTATTGCTTAACCCTACAAAAGATAGGCGCCTATTCTTTTTAAACAAACTCACATTGCCACCTGCCGTATAACGGCCATCGGTACCAGCTCCAGCATATACACGGCCAAACTGACCGTTACGCATACCCGATTTTGTAACAATATTAATTGCCTTACTACTATTCCCGTCATCAAAGCCAGTAAATGCAGCTTGATCGCTTAGCTTATCAAATACCTGAATTTTATCAATCACTTCTGCTGGAAGGTTACGCAGGGCAGCCGTGGCATCATCACCAAAAAAATCGCGGCCATCTACGGTTACTTTTTTTACTTGTTCTCCCATGGTTGTTACATTACCCGCCTTGTCGATAGTAATGCCAGGCAGTTTTTTAATCATATCTTCTGCAGTTGCATCTGGATTGACTTTAAACTGGCTGGCACTGAACTCAGTGGTGTCTCCCTTTTGTTTAACAGCGGCCGTTTTACTCGTCACCACCACTTCGGTTAGGGTGGTTGATTTTTTGGCCATCGTAAATACCAATGGCTCTTTATTACTGGCTTGCAGATTAATAGCCTGCGCTATATTTTCGTAGCCAATGGAACTTGTCTTTAATATATACGTTTGTGGTGAAAGGTTATTGAACTTAAAAGCCCCTTTATTATCTGTTACAACGGATTTCACCTGTAGTGTGTCTTTTTGCAAAACCAATCGAATAGTTGCTCCAGCCAAGGGTTTGTTATCGGATTTATCATTCAATTTTCCTTTTAGAACGATATCCTGACTACTGGCGGGCAATGCGGCAAAACACAAAATCAGTGCGGCCAGTGTTGTTTTTATCATAAAATGAATTTGTATTGTCTATTAGACGACAGCGGGGAAAGAAACTGTCGGTAATTTTTAGAAAATTTTAATATTGGGTGGTCAACTGAAATTTGGCATTTTACAGCTAACTTGCAGCCCTAAAAATTTTTATAGATATGGAATATAACAAATTGGTTTCTGTAACCGGAATGGGGGGATTGTTTGAATTGTTATCATCAAAAGCCGATGGGGCTGTGGTTCGCTCTTTGGAAGACAATAGCACCAAATTTGTAAGTAGCAGGGTTCATAATTTTTCTCACCTAGAAAGCATAGAAGTATTTACTGTTAAAGACAATGTAAATCTTTCCGAAATATTTCTGGCCATGAAGGCCAGTTCAGTAGCATTGCCCGATGCCAATGATGCCAAAGCCGTTAAAGCTTATTTCCAAAAAGTATATGCTGATATCGATTTTGAAAGAGTGTATAGCAGCGATATGAAGAAAATGGTAAAATGGCTGCAAGTGCTGGATAAAAACAATATTGAAATCAAACTAAGCGAACTTGGTCCAGAGGAAACTGAAAATACCGTAGCCAAAGCCAAGCCTAAAGAAGTGAAAACAACCGCTGTGAAAAATGCACCTGCCAAAAAAATTAACTCACCTAGAAAAATGGCTTAATGATCAAGCCCATTTCTCTACCCATTCTTGATACAAATCCTGCTATATTGATCGTATAGCAGGATTTTCAAATTTACCACCTTCATATGTACTCAGCAGACATACAAAAAACAGCACGCCATTTTATTCCAGCCAATTTTTCCATCACCAATTGGGAAAGCCTAGCGCCTTTTTTTAAAACCTTACTAGAAAGGAAAATAGAAACACTAGCAGAATTGGAACAATGGCTAAAGGACCAAAGTGAACTGGAAGCACTAGTGAATGAAGATGCCTGCTGGAGACAAATTCGTATGACCTGCGATACAGAGAACAAAGACCTAGAAGCTGCTTTCAATTTTTTTGTTACCGAAATACAACCGCAAATACAACCGTATAGCGATGCGCTGAATAAAAAACTTCTCAATCATCCCCTCTGCGATAGTTTGGATAAACCCACCTATCATACCTACTTGCGCAGTGTTCAAAAAAATATTGAATTGTTTAGAGCAGAAAACATTCCATTGCAAGCGGAGTTGGCTGTTTTACAACAACAGTATGGCGTTATCACTGGAAAAATGATGATTACAGTAGATGGACAGGAGTACACTTTGCAACAAGCCGGTAAATTCTTAGAAAGTGCCGATCGAAATAAACGAGAAGAAGTATATCGCAAAATTCAGGAAAGAAGAAAAGTAGATACCGATGCCCTTAACAAATTATTCAATCAACTGATTGAAAAAAGAAATCAGGAAGCACTCAATGCGGGATTTTCTAATTACCGCGATTACCGATTTAAGGAACTTGGAAGATTCGATTATAGCAAGGAAGATTGTTTTCAATTTCATGAAGCGGTTAAACTACATGTCATTCCTTTAATCAACGAAATTCATCAAAAGAAAAAAACAAAATTAGGCGTTGATACCCTTCGCCCCTGGGATATTGAAGCAGAACCAGCTGGTACAGCTCCACTTCGCCCATTTAAAGATGGAGCAGATTTATTGAATAAAACCATCGACTGTTTTAGTAAGCTGCGTCCTTTTTTTGGAGAGTGCCTTAAAAAAATGAATGCCTTAAAACAGCTTGATCTAGATAGCAGAAAAGGCAAGGCCCCTGGAGGATATAATTGTCCACTTGCAGAAACAGGAGCTCCCTTTATTTTTATGAATGCTGCCGGGCAAATGGGAGATGTAACCACCATGGTACATGAAGGTGGTCATGCCATTCATTCGTTCTTAGCACATCCACTGCCGCTGAATGGTTTCAAAGAATACCCCATGGAAATTGCAGAGGTGGCCAGCATGTCGATGGAACTAATGAGTATGGATGAATGGGAAAGTTTCTTTAACAATGAGGAAGATTTATTAAGAGCCAAAGAACATCAATTGGAAAGAGTCATCACTATCTTCCCCTGGATTGCCATCATTGACAAATATCAGCATTGGCTATACGAAAACCCAACCCACAGCATAGAAGCTCGCAGCCAACAATGGATGCAAATACTGGCCGAATTCAAAGACGATGTAATGGATTACTCCGGATTAGAAGCCTATCGAGCCAATAGCTGGCAACGTCAATTGCATTTATTTGAAGTGCCCTTTTATTATATCGAATATGGCATTGCGCAATTAGGCGCCATTGGCATGTGGATGCAATTCAAAAAAAATAAAGAAACAGCAATGGATAATTATTGCAAAGCACTGGCATTGGGTGGTACCAAAACATTGCCTGCTTTATTTGAAGCCGCTGGCTTGCAATTTGATTTTAGTCCTGCTACAATAAAGGGATTGATGGACTTTGTGAAAAATGAAATGCCGGTATAAACGCTGCTTATTTGCAATCGTCACAAATACCTTTAACAATCATGGCTGCATGATGAGGCTTGAAACCCTTGGGTAATTTAACGTGGGGCACCGTTACATCTTCTAGGCAAATGGTTTTTTCACAATCGGTACATATAAAATGTACATGATTATCGTGGTGGTGCCCTTCTTCACAATTGTCCTTACACAATGCATATAAGATAGAATTATCGGTGGTAGGAATATTGTGAATAATGCCTTTTTCTACAAAGGTTTGTAAAGTACGGTAAACAGTTACCCTATCAAAACTTTCATTGGTACTCTTTTCGATATCCGCATGTGCCAAAGCTGCTTCTCGCTGAAGAAACAAGGCCAGTATACTTTTGCGACTTTCCGTTACACTCAAGCCGTTTCTTTTCAATATGTCGAGTAATAGTTCCATGTAAACTAAAGCTAATAGGCTTTTTTAAAAATCAAATATAAATGGTTGTATGCTACAACAATTAATTCGGTGCATTACTAAAACCATTCTTATAACTAGCTGCTTCTTTGCGCTCTTTTAATAAGCCTTTAATATCATCGATTAATTTTTCAACCTCCTCATTTTTCAAACCATCATATATTCCCCTTAACCTTCTTTGCTTATCCACCAAGGCAAAAAATTGTGTATGAATAAAATCATCCGCTGGATTTTGAGTGGTATCAGGTTTATTATTATCAATCATATAAGATACTCGGGCCATTTTATACAAAGCCGACTTGTCGCCTGTTAAAAAAAACCAGTTCTTATTTACGATGGGTTTGTCAATTTCAGATGGCAAAATTTTAACTGACCCATCTTCGTTTTTTACCAAATTACCATTGATCATCCATTTTTCATATCCCTTCAACAAGGGCACACTATCCGTTTCTGGCATACAACTATGCGACATTATAAGAAAGTCAGATTCATCCTTGTACACATCCCATACCCGGCGCATATTGGCATTCATTTTTGGACAAATACCCCTGCAAGTAGTAAAAAAATATTCTGCCACATATACTTTATCCTCTACATCCCTGGCTGTCATGATCTTTCCATCCTGATTGACAAATGAAAAGGTATCCACATTATTATTGATGACCCCCAAATTGGATTGCGTGAAATCAAAACTCCTAGAAACCACCAGCAAGAATACCGTAATCAAAACGGCAAAAAAAACAATATAGCCTAGCAACTTCTTATTCATACACTAAGTTTTTTGCAAAATTACAATTCCTACCCTTACCAGCCGAGAAAAGGCGTTTTTATACTTGCAACAGTATTGCAAAAATACTATCTTTGCTCTACACCGAAAAATGAAAATCAAACTCAACTGGGACGCAATGGGCATTGCCACTTCTGTGGCCTGTGCTATTCACTGTGCTTTATTGCCGGTGATGATGAGTACCCTTCCCATTTTCGGCATCAATATCATTCACAATGTTTTTTTTGAATGGGGCATGATACTACTGGCTTTTGCCGTTGGCTCCTATTCACTGTTTCATGGATACGTAAAACACCACCGCTCTAGCCTACCCGTTTTGATATTTAGTGTAGGGTTTGCTTTTTTGGTATTAAAACAAATATTCCACCAATATGAAATTGGTTTACTAATTCCTGCGGTTATGCTAATCATTGGAGCACATTTTTATAATTATCAGCTCTGTCACAAAAGCAAATGCGCTTCACCCCACCACAAGCACTAATTCATTTTATACTTTTCATTGCTAATTATGCTATCTAATTGCATAGTCGTAGCTTTTACTATCTTTATGATACATCAATTAAATTAACATGAAAAGCAGTAAAATATTTTACAGCATTTTTTTCTTCCTATTGTATAGCCAGCTAATTTATAGCCAACAAACCCAATCGGTTGCTGACCAAAAAGATGCTGCTGCCATTCGTTATGTACTGGCTACACAAAACAAGGCCTGGAACGAAGGCAATACCGCTGCTTTTATGGAGGGCTACTGGAAATCAGATTCCTTAATGTTTATTGGAAAATCAGGTATCACCTATGGCTGGCAAAATACCTTAAACAATTATAAAAAAAATTACCCCGACACAGCCAGTATGGGTAAATTAATTTTTAACATCCTTGAGGTAAAGAAATTATCAAACCTTTTTTATCATGTAGTAGGCAAATGGTATTTGCAAAGAAGTATCGGAGATATCAGTGGGCACTTCACCCTATTGTTTCAAAAAATAAAAGGAGTATGGGTGATTATCAAGGACCACAGTAGTTAATCGACCATCAAGGGAAAGTTGCATACCTGCTAAACAAATATTTATTGCAGAAAACATAAGAAGCGCTGAGCCCAATAGCAGAAGCAGCAATATCATTGTAATCAAAGGTTCTACCAAAGACTGGAAACAATTGGAGCATCTCATTTAGGACCAATAACACAAAACACAGAGCACAAAAAATTCTTAGCTGAAACTCTTCATACAGATTAATATACTTGCGGAATAACCAATAACATCCTATGGGTAATAAAAAGGATCCTAACAAATTTGGTGCAATACCCAAGATATAAATGGTTGGTTGTGTAAAATGAAAATAGGGTCGAATGCCCCATTTAATTGTCCAAATCAAAAGAGTACCCACAATAACAGACCACCTGCAAAATCGTACAAGCCGCATATATAGTATTGGAATTATTTATTTAAAAGTAAATAAAGTTTTCTGACTTGACCTGCCAAAGAGTATATTATATTTTATCTTTCCATTTGTGTCGGATATAGAAAATGAGTAGCGTCAGGCTAATAATAAACCAGGCATAAAAAACCCAGTTTTGCCAATGTATGCTTCCTTCTATAAAAGCCCAATTATAATAAATACCAAAATAAACGTCGATAATCATCCAGCCCAATACCACTGCCAATGTATTGGCAACATTCATGAGAAAATCCCTGGCTTCATTGTCAATTCCCATAGTATTCAATTGTTCCCCAAGTTAATTATTTTATCAGCAATTTTTTAAATTCAGTACTATCTCCATTAAAAACATTAAAATCAACCAATGCATTGATGCCATCTACATGCCCCTTTTCATTGTGTTGCCAAAACAACCAATCTCTTTCTATTCTGGGTTTGTCCTTCACTAAGTAATGAGCAATCCACAAGGGATATGCATCAAAATCCTTACCAAGGTAATGCTCATAAAAATCTACATAAGTGTAAATAATCGGACGTACTTTATAATGCGCCTCTATGAGCGCTAAAAAATCCTTAACCCTCGACCTAATATTTTGTGTACTGGCCCCATTGGCAGCTTCAACATCTAAGACCGGTGGTAAATCGCCAGGTAATAATTGTACTGTTTCTATAAAATTTTCTGCTTGTGCCTTTCCGCTTTTACTAGAAATAAAATAATGATAGGCCCCTCTGGGAATATTCGCTTGCCCTATATTGAACCAATTGCGTCGGAAAGCATTGTCCACCCTGCCCAATCCTTCTGTGGCTTTAATAAAGGCAAATCCCACTTTGATATTACTAGCCTGCATTGCTTGTACCGCTTTCCAATCGATATTATCCTGGTGATGGCTCACATCTATTCCATGTATGTTATAAGCTACTGGTATATCAATACCAAAGGCTTTGTAGCGCACAAATCTTGGGCGGTTTAAATATTGACTGATATAATAGGTAGCCGTACCCGCCAGTAGAAGGAATAATACAGGGATTGCCAATATGCGGAATAAAGATTTCTTATTTCTTGCCACGGAGGAAAATTGAAAAGCAAATTTGCGAAAACAATTTGCTACTGATTCATAAAGTTTTTATAAATAAATTATTTCTGCAATTTTCTTACCCAGGTAAATCCATTGGGTGCTTCAATACGAATAGTATACACACCCGCCGCCCAGGTACCTGAAGGGATACTGATATAATCGCCCCCATTGAGTAAAGTGGATTGTTTGGTATACAACCTTTGTCCCTTGGCATTCCAAACAGCAATACTTGCTTTGCTTGCATTGAGCCCCCGTATATAAACAGTAAACTGATTGCCAATGGGATTGGGATACAATTGCACAGAAGCTGGACCGCTATCGGAAATGCGTACACTAGAATTGTTTTTGCTTATGAGCCAATATTCCGGATCAATCACTACCGTATCGGCGACAAAACCAATCGGCTCGATAAATACTTCTCCACTGGAAGTATTATTGACCACCACCGTTTTGCTTTGTGTTGCATTTTTAAATTGTAAAGCCACTGGCATTTCGAAGAAAGGTACTGAAGCATGCGAAGTGGTTTGATTCATTTTAATGCGCACATAACCACTGCCCAGCGGCGTCCATTGTACCTGATAACTAGGATAACCTTGCCCTTCATACCATTGCTTAAAAAAAGCTGTTAAGTCCTGCCCACTGGCCTGCTCCAAGTGCTGCTTCAAATTATTCGTTCGTGCATAACCGTAAGCAAGCGCAGGATCTTTCATGTAATTTCTAATACCTTTGAAAAAGGCAGTATCACCTAATTTAAAACGCAGCATATAAATAAGATGCGAGCCTTTATTATAACTTAATCGTCCATCAAAAATTCTTCCCACATTAGTGGTATCATCCACTTTTACTGAACCACCTGGCTGTGAGGTGATATAATTAATTTCATTGCGGCGATTGGAAATGGCAGTAGCAGGATATTTATGTTCGATATAAAAACTCGCCAGATAAGAAGCAAATCCCTCATTGAGCCAAATATCTTCCCAGCTACCACAGGTAATCTTATCGCCAAACCATTGATGTGCCAGCTCGTGTGCTATCAATCCTTCTTCGATGGAGATAACAAACGTAGCTGTCTGGTGTTCCATGCCTCCACCCCATCCAAATTGTACATGTCCGTATTTTTCTTTAATAAAGGGATAATCGCCAAAATATTGATGATACAATTGCAATGCATCCAATACATTTTGTGTACCTGCTTGAAAACTACTCAGGTTTTCGGGATAACAATAAGTCTGCATAGGCAGATTGATACTACCCAATTGTACACTATTATTAAATACCGAATAATTGGTTACTGCAAAACAAATTAAATAGGCCGCAATGGGATAACGATGTTTCCAACTCGTTATTTTTTTTGTACCCCCCGCAATCAAGGTCTCGGATTGAAAAAGTCCATTGGAGGCAGCTTTGTAAGCCGATGGATGCGTAATGAGTACATCAATTGAATCGGACTTATCATCCAATCCATTTTTACAGGGCCACCAGTCGCGCGCACCATAAGGTTCACTCAAACTCCAGATAACCGGAATGCCATTGTGTTGATCCTGAATAAAAGAACCAAAACCAGTATTAGCAGGTATGCCCTTATAATAAACCGAAAAAGAATCAACAGTACCTACATTAATAGTAGCTGAGAAATTAATCGTTAGTAAATTATTTTGCTGTTGCTTGCTCAAAACACTGGTTCTTTGCTTTACACTATCCACTGTTAAACTGCTCATCAAATCCATTATCACTGAAGTGCCAGCTGCCACCATGGTAAAATAGACTGTCACTTTTCCGCAGATATACCGAATGGCAGGATCTACTTCCCACTCGCAACGATAATAATGTACATTGAAATTGGTGGAAGCACCACTGAGCCCTTGCACACCATTCGGGCTGCCGCCATATAAGCGACTATGTCGTAACTGCTCCTGTGCAATGAGGGCGGCCTGCGTTTTATCAACGGGGGGATACGTTTGCGCAGTAGCCGAAAACCCAATTACAGAAAATAGAACTAGTAATAGCTTCATAATTGTTTCAAATCTATTAATTAAAGTTCAGTTTTTTTTATCATATGGCAACCCTACATCGGATTTATGCAGCTCCTTGCTATTCTCTATATTGGGAAAAAATTATACCTGATGCTGAAATCAGCAACACGGCGGCTATTAATAAATTATCTTTGGCAGATGCCAGGTTTTAATAAACAGGATACTATCAATTTACTGCGCAAGCTCACTATCCCACGTTGTTGGAATGGAGTGAAATTACTCGCAGGTTATTATGCTGGCATGCTATTCAATAAACCCATTCAATGGGGATACCCTATCTCTATTTCCTTTGAGCCCACCACCAGTTGCAATCTTCGTTGCCCCGAATGCCCGAGCGGATTAAGACAGTTTACGCGACCGACTGGCATGTTACAAACAGATTTTTTTACCCGCACCATCGATGAAATTCATCGCGAATTATTATACCTTATCTTTTATTTTCAAGGAGAACCTTATCTCAATCCCGATTTTTTGGAAATGGTAAAATATGCAGTTCAAAAAAAAATTTATACTGCTACCAGCACCAATGCACATTATCTAACAGACGAAAATGCACGCAAGACAGTTGAAAGCGGATTGGATAGATTAATTATTTCGATAGATGGCACCACCCAAGAGGTATACCAGCAATACAGGATTGGCGGCAATATTGACAAAGTGATAGAAGGTGCTCGCAATATTGTAAAATGGAAAAAAGCTTTAAATAGTAAAACGCCCTTTGTGTTTTTTCAGTTTTTGGTAGTAAAACCAAATGAACACCAGATTGAAGCGATCAAAAAGCTGGCAAAAGAGGTAGGAGTAGACGAAGTGCGCTTTAAAACAGCCCAGGTATATGACTATGAAACCGACCCCAATCAACTAATTCCTAGTATTGATAAATTTAGTCGTTACCGCAAAAACGAGGACGGCACTTATCGAGCCAAAAATAAATTGGCCAACCGCTGCTGGAAACAACAACACAGCAATGTGATTACCTGGGATGGACTGGTAGTGCCCTGTTGTTTCGACAAAGATGCCAGCCATCAATTGGGCAATCTGCAAGACCAATCCTTCAAAGCCATCTGGCGCAATCAACAATATCAGCAGTTTCGCAGCGATTTAAAGAAAAGTCGGAAAACAATCGACATCTGCTCTAATTGCAGTGAAGGGGTAAGTGTATGGAAAGATTAAACTCCGTTAGTAAACTCAGTAGTTTTCGCCTATTTAATTTGTATCTTGTATAATAATTAATAGTTAACCATGCCTTCTATTTTTAACAATCGCTTGCGTCAGGTTATTCTACTCGGCATTATTCTTTTACTTGCTGTTTTATTATTAAAGCAATTAGTCATTTTTCTTCCTGGATTCTTAGGGGCTATTACGCTGTATATTCTTTACCGGGATTCCTATTTCAAACTCACCATTAAACGAAAATGGAATAAAACTTTACTGGCCATCCTACTTATTGTAGGCAGTATTTTTTTAATTGCACTGCCACTTTATTTTTCTGTCACCTTAATTACCAATAAAACCAAAGAGGTATTAAGCAGTCCAGTAGAACTAATGATGGATGCTAAAATTGTCGGAGGAAAAATTTATGAACTCACAGGATATGATATCATGACTGATGAAAATATACAGAATTTTCAAAAGAGAGCAGCTACGATTGTTCCTGCTCTCTTAAACAGTTCTGCCAATATCCTAAGCAATTTTGCCATCCTATTTTTTTTACTGTATTTCATGTTAACCAACGGCCGAGAAATGGAAACTTTCTTGGAACGTTTTATACCCTTGAAAGAAGAAAATATCGACTTGCTTGGCAATGAAACCAAAAATATCATCAAGGCCAATGCCATCGGAATACCAGTATTGGCAATTATACAAGGCATTATTGCCACCATTGGCTATTGGATCTTCGGTGTAAAAGATTTTGGGATATGGGGTTTTGTTACGGGTGTTTTTTCCATGGTACCCATCGTGGGTACTGCCATCGTCTGGCTACCATTGACCCTTTATTTTTTCTCCATTGGTCAAAATGCCTATGGCTGGGGTTTATTGATTTATGCAGTGGTATTAATTTCAAATATGGACTATGTGGCCCGCTTAACCATTCTCAAGAAATTACTAAATGTACATCCATTGATTACCATTTTTGGGATAATCATCGGACTCGGACTGTTTGGTTTCTGGGGATTAATTTTTGGACCTTTACTAATCAGTTATATGATTATATTGGTGAAAATTTATATTAATGAATTTGCACCTTCTACCATTAGCTAGTAAAAAATAATTTAACACGCTTAATTATACAATATGGGAATAGAAAAAGATATCAATCAATCCAAATTCAGGAATGACTATCAAAAAGCCGGGATCAATCTCATCTATACTTTTAACTGGATGACTGAAAAAATGAAAATTCTTTTCGAAAAATTCGGACTTACTTCACAACAGTTCAATATTCTTCGAATTCTGAGGGGCGCTGGACAACCGCTCTCTACTTTACAAATACGCCAACGCATGCTCGATAAGATGAGCGATACTAGCAGAATTGTTGACCGCTTGATTTTAAAAGGACTCGTAAAAAAAGTGATTTGCAAAACAGATAAAAGGTTGGTAGATGTTTCCATCACCGAAAAAGGAAAAAAACTGCTCGCGAAAATGGATGAGCACGAATACGAGATGGATGCTGTATTTAATAATTTATCTGAAAGCGAAGCAAAGACAATCAATAAATTGCTGGATAAAATACGCCAGCCAAAATAATTCCTAAATCGGTTTAATGAAAATTTGCAATGCAGTTCAACTGCTGAGTGCCCCTCGCTATCTGCAATGGATACCTTTTCGGTTATGCCTGGGTTTACTATTGATGATGCCTACTGCACATGCACAAAAAATCAGTGAATTCAGAGGCGTATGGGTAGCTTCAGTAGATAATATCGACTGGCCGGCCAAGGGCAATTACAATGCCGATTCGCAAAAAATATCTTTTATACAATTGCTTGATATGCACAAAGCCAATGGCATGAATGCCCTGGTGGTACAGATACGCCCTGCTACTGATGCATTCTATCCTTCGCCCTATGAGCCCTGGAGCGAATGGTTAACGGGCAAACAAGGTCGGCCTCCAGTGCCTTATTACGACCCATTGGCTTTCATGATTACGGAAACGCATAAACGAGGAATGGAATTTCATGCCTGGATGAATCCTTACCGGGCCGTATTCAATACCAGTCGCTCAAGTATTGCAGCTACTCATATCAGCCGATTGCATCCCGATTGGTTTATTACCTATGGCGATAAGCTTTACTTTGATCCGGGCAACAAAGAAGTGCAGCAGTATGTTACCAATGTAGTGAAAGATGTAGTAAGCCGGTATGCCGTAGACGCCATTCATTTTGATGATTATTTTTACCCCTATCGTATTCCTGGAAAAGAATTTCCCGACAACGATAAATACTTACTCTACGGAAAGGGCATGAACAAAGATGATTGGAGGAGAAGCAATGTAGATTCTATCATACTAATGCTGAGTAAGGCCATAAAAAAAGAAAATAAAAAATGTCAGTTCGGTATTTCACCATTTGGTGTTTGGCGCAATATCGACAAAGACCCCGATGGCAGTAATACCAAGGCAGGCCAAACCAATTATGATGATCTATATGCTGATATTTTATTATGGTTAAAAATGGGATGGATTGATTATGTGGCACCTCAATTATATTGGGAGTTTGGGCACAAAGCAGCACCCTATGAAGTATTGATTGACTGGTGGAATAAGCATAGCTATGGCAAAAACTGTTATATCGGCCTGGGTATTTACCGGGCTGGTTCCAATGAAGCCTGGAAAGACAAAAACCAAATACCAAGACAAATACAACTGCTTCGACAAAGTGCCAATATACAAGGCATGATTTTTTTCAGTAGTAAAAGTTTTAATAAAAATCCCAATGGCTGGAACGATAGCTTACGATTGAATTATTTTGCTAGTCCGGCCCAGCTCCCCAACCCACTTAAAAAATAGGAAAACTTTATTTCCAGACAGTACTCTGTTCTCTTCTCAACCCAGCTTTTTGTTACCTTTGCAGCCTATCACCAATAATTATCAATTATGCCCGGTTTTGAACGTTGGAGCGATGCAGAACGCAAATCAGTAAATGAAGTACTGGAAACAGGAATTTTAATGCGCTATGGTTTTGATGGCCCCCGCCAAGGAATTTGGAAGGCCAAGGAATTGGAAGCCGCCATCTGCGAAAGATTTGGGTCGCAATATGCACAATTGGTGAGCAGTGGTACAGCAGCACTTACCACCGCCATGAGCGCATTGGGCATTGGATATGGTGATGAAGTAATCATGCCTTGTTTCACTTTTGTAGCCAGCTTTGAAGGAGTACTCAGTGTGGGTGCAGTGCCAGTGATGGTGGATGTAGACGAAAGCCTTACACTAAACCCAACGGCTGTACGCAATGCCATCACCCCTAAAACAAAGGCCATCATGCCGGTTCATATGTGCGGAAGCATGGCAGATATGGATGCCCTACAAGCCATTTGCAAAGAACATAATTTACTATTATTAGAAGACGCCTGTCAAGCAATTGGCGGGTCTTATAAAGGAAAACAATTAGGCACCATTGGCGACGCAGGTACCTTTAGTTTTGATTTTGTAAAAACCATTACCTGTGCCGAAGGAGGTGTAGTGATGACCAACCGCAAAGATGTTTTAATTGCCAGCGATGCCTATAGCGACCATGGACATGATCATGTTGGAGTAGATCGTGGGGCAGATTTGCACCCTTTTATTGGTTATAATTTTAGAATCAGTGAACTGCATGCTGCAGTGGGTCTTGCACAAATAAAAAGGCTGGATGAATTTTTAAGTACACAAAAGAGCAATCATGCAGCACTTAAAAATATACTGGCAAGCGTACCCGAAATTAGTTTCCGTACCATTCCCGATCCTGAAGGCGACAGCTGTTCCTTTATCAGTTGGTATTTACCCACAGCCGAAATAACCCGTGCTGTGATTGCTGAAATGAAAGCTCAAAATGTATTGGCCGGAAATTTTTATTGGTTCGATAATAACTGGCATTATATTCGCAAGTGGGATCATCTTAAAAATGCCCTCACCCTCAATGCATTGAGTCCCGAATTAAAAGCTCAGGTCATACACCATGCCAATAAAGACTTTGCTGCCAGCGATGCCATCCTTAGCCGCTGTGTTTCTACTGCCATCAGTTTATCCTGGACGTCAGAACAAATTACGGAGAAGGGAAATAGGATGGTGGAGATAATCAAAGGGGTATTGAAGGGTTGAGGCTATAATGGAATTTTCTTGCCTCCTACTAAATTTCCTGTTTTCGCTCCCTAGGGTTCTGACCTCACGAGCCTAAAAGTTTATTGCTCCAAAGCCAATAAACACCCCCCATTTGCACTCAAAAAATTTCGCATCCACAAAAATCGTGCAAAAAATAAAATATTAGCTTTTTTATATCGTTTACAAGGGAGGATGTATGTAAATTTACAGCATATTTCAATTTTACTAATGCCGGTTTTTTCCTCCAGCAACCTGACAAAACCGATCGAGATTGAAATGATTGACCCTTTTCATTTAAATATCGTTTTGTATACCAATTTATGGCTTTAAGTCAGGGACTATATCAAAAGCAGCTTCAGAAACTTTCGCCGCAGCAGATTCAGCTCATGAAATTGCTGCAAATTCCTACGGTACAGCTAGAAGAAAGGATCAAAGAGGAAATGGAAGAAAATCCCGCCCTCGAACCTGGCGAAGAAGGCCATGAAGATGAATACGACGAAAGCAAAGACGAATTCAAAGAAACCGAAGAAGAAGAATTTGAACTAGATGGAAGTACCGATGAATATGAGAATATCGATATCAGCGAATATGTTAGTGATGGGGATGATGAAATCGGCGACTATAAACTAAGAGACGAAAACTACCCCGAATTAGATGACGGCAGGGTAATTCCTATTAAAGTGGAGATGGGCTTCAATGAATTGATGCTGGAGCAATTGAGCATGCTCAACCTCGATGAACACGAACAAAAAGTAGCCGAACAATTATTGGGCAGCCTGGATGATGATGGCTATTTGAGAAGAGACATCATTGCCATCGTAGATGACCTTGCCTTTCGACAAAATATCATCAGCACGGAAGAAGAAGTGGCTAAACTCATACTGCAAATTCAACAGTTTGACCCGCCCGGTGTTGCAGCCAGAAATTTACAGGAATGTCTTTTGCTACAATTAGAAAGAAAATTAAGCGATGGTATTCATGTGCAAACTGCCATGAAAGTATTGGAGAAATATTTTGATGAGTTTACCAAGAAGCACTACGAAAAAATTCAAAGAGGACTGGGCTTAAGTGATGAGCAACTAAAAGAAGCCATTAATCAAATCGTTAAACTCAATCCCAAACCAGGTGGAAATATTGGCGATAGCCACAAAGGAGAAACCTATATCACCCCCGATTTTTTTATCCTAAATAATAATGGCAAACTAGAACTTACCCTTAATAGTAAAAATGCCCCGGATCTGCGCATCAGTGAAGGATTTAAAGAAATGCTGAAAGATTATGACCGAGGCAGCAAGAGAGATAAACGACAAAAAGAAGCGGTACTTTTCATTAAGCAAAAAATAGATGCGGCCAAATGGTTTATTGATGCCATCAAACAAAGGCACAATACCCTCATGAATACGATGGAAGCCATCATGACATACCAATATGATTTTTTTGTTTCGGGTGATGTAACTGAAATGCGGCCCATGATTCTTAAAGACATTGCGGAAAAAACCTACCTCGATATCAGTACCGTAAGCCGAGTGGCCAATAGCAAATTTGTTCAAACAGAATTTGGTACTTACCGACTTAAATTTTTCTTCAGCGAAAGTTTACAAACGGATAGTGGCGAAGAAGTGAGTACGCGGGAAGTGAAAAAAATTCTGAGCGACCTCATTGAAGGAGAAAATAAAAAAAGGCCGCTGAGTGATGAAAGACTAACCGAATTACTCATCGAAAAAAAATATAATATTGCTCGAAGAACGGTTGCCAAATACAGGGAACAATTAAATATTTCTGTGGCAAGATTAAGAAAAGAACTTTAATATTATACATGGACAATCAATCTCCCCTATTGGAAAAAGAGAACGGCGTTAATGCAATTCAACAACCGCTTTGGTTGCGTATTCCAGCACATGTAGTATCTATTCTTTTTCATCCCTTGTTTGTTCCCGTATATGTAGTGTACTTTATCATTTTTGTGCACCCTCATTATTTTTCAGGATTTAGTACCCCCGATAAGGCACAGGTTATATTAATTGTATTGTTAAACGCAGTGTTTTTCCCACTCCTCTCGGTATTACTATTAAAAGGGGTTGGCTTTATTCAATCTGTTTTTTTACATACACAAAAAGATAGAATCATTCCTTATATGGCTTGTAGCATTTTCTTTTTTTGGACCTACCACGTGTTTCGGGAACAAAATCAATATCCGATTGTGCTAACGGCTTTTTTCTTCGGTATATTATTATCTGCCTCTGCCGCTTTGATGGCAAATATCTATTATAAAATAAGCATGCACGCCATAGGCATGGGTGGGCTTATTGGTATCGGGCTAGTAATTATGAAAAGCAATACCATGCTCATGACTTGGCCATTGTGCATTGCCCTATTGATTGCTGGATTGGTTTGCACGAGCCGCTTAATAGTAAGCAATCATACTAACCGCGAAATTTATATGGGGCTGGTTTTCGGCCTGCTCTGCCAATTAGTAGCCGCATTAGTCATTACCTAATTGGTGCTAGATCATCGTTTCCATTTATACAGAAATAGAAGACTATTTATTACAGTAACGTATAGACGAACAAAACCCCACCATATCCGGGGTGGGGTCATCGCTCTCCTGTTGTGCCTAACAATAATAACTTGAGTAGATTGTGTAAGTTTATTATTGATTAAGAACTGTTGACTGTGCTAAGTATTTTTTATTGGAATGATAGATAAATACACAACTACCATCTTTTATCTGATCTATTATTTGATTGTTGAGTCCAATGGGTAAGGCTGGGCAACCCTGGCTTCTACCGACATAGCCATGTTGATTAATAAAGTCCTGACTTACATATTTGGCCCCATGTATTACAATATCTCTAAACAGGGCTTTATCGTTGATGTCTTTTTCTAAACCGTGTAACTTCAATGAATACCCGTTTTTACCACGATATACTTTTCCTGTTACATAAAAACCCAAACTGCTTTTATAAGACTCCGGCACGTTAGAAAAATCGCTGGCATAAATAATGCCTGACCCCTGACCATGTGCCACCAATGAATGAAATATAAGTTTACCTGTTGTCATATCCAATACATACAATCTTTTTTGTGTGGAAGGTTGATTGTAATCAATAATCGTGAGGTGATTGGATTGCAGTAATTGATTAGTTGATTTTAATAATTGATACCCTTTTAATGCTGTAGTGAAAGCTTCTTCTGCAATGCCCATAGATTCTAAATTCCATTCCTCATACAATGATTTTTTCTTTTTAGCAGGTGTAAAAAACTTACTTTTTTTAAATGTAAAACCTGAAAAAGGAGAAGGGCTGGCGGCGGTTAGCATAAGCAACTGCAACAGTGCAGGTGCAATACGGTTTACTCTCATTCTTGTGGTTTTTAATAGGGTACGGACTAGCAAGTTCGTCTTGCTGTATATAAATCGCTAAACTGCAATAGTTTATTGTATGGAGAAAAACATATATTTTATTCTAATTTGTAAGTCGTCGGTTAATAGCGGCTATAAAAAAGGCTTATCCCTGCATGGGCAAAGGCAGCTTCGCGGTTATTGTTGCACCTTGGCCAATTGTAGAATGAATTTCAAATGATCCACTAATAGCATAGGCCGTTTCACGCATGCCTAAAATACCAAAATGATAATCTCCGTCTACTGCAGCTGGCTCAAAACCCTTTCCATTATCCGTTATGTTCAAAAGAATTGAATGATCTATTTGCTGCAAGCTAACAGTAGCATCAGTAGCAGCTGAATCATTCACAATATTGGTCAGTCCCTCTTTAATGATTCGATAAAGTGCTAAATTGGTATTGTAATCTATTTGCAAACCTTGCAATTCATATATGAACTTGAAAGAAATGGCCGACTTTTCTTTAAATGAATGAAGTAGGTTTTCTAATGTTGCCTCCAATCCCAATGCTTTCAAAATAGTAGGATTGACGGTATTGTAAATTCGAGTAAAAGCTTCCACTTTTTCGTTGATGGAATGCAATAAATTATCTACCCTAGTTTCTAAAACAAAAGGACCTTCGAATAAATGTTTTTTTAATTGAGCTACTTCCATTTTTAAAGCAATCAACCCTTGACCCAATTCATCATGCATTTCAATGGCCAGTTTATTTTTTTCAATTTCACTGATGTGTTTTAAATGCCAAGAGAATGAATGAAGCTCCTCATTCATTCTCTGCTGCTCTGCTTCTAGTTCTTTCTGACGGGTAATTTCTTCTTTTACTGAAATGAAATGAGTGATTTCGCCTGCGGTATTATAGACTTGAGAAATATTTACTTTTTCCCAATAGGGGTCTCCATTTTTTCTCTTATTCAAAAATTCACCATTCCATACCTTATTCTTTAATAAGTTCTCATACATGGCTTTGTATTCGGCATCGGAAGTTTCTGCTGTTTTTAAAATATTGGAATTTGCACCAATGACATCTTCATATGAATAACCAGTTAATGCTGTGAAAGCGGGGTTAATATATTCGATATTACCCTTTGTATCTGTAATAACCACTGCCGCACCTGCTTGTTCAATCGCTTGTTTTACTTTCTTTAATTCCTGCTCAGCTTGTATTCTTTTTTGCTCGATAGAAAAAGTATTTAGCGCAAAACTGATATTTTCAGCTAGTCTTGCTAAGAGATTAATTTCGGCTTCAGTAAAAAAATTTATTGTAGGAGCAAATAATTTAAAAAGGGCCACTGTTTTTCCATCTTGCTTAAAGGGCAAAGCAAGACAGGATTTATACCCATATTTCATGGAATATGGTTTCCAAATAAACATTTCCGAATGGGTATCAATATTATTACAACAAAAATATTTACCTTCTTGCAAAGTACTCCAAATAGGACCGATGCCCATTTTTTTTCGTTTGCAATTACAGTATTGACCTCTAAAAATAAATCCTGACTACCAGCCCAGGATAATGATTTAATCAATTTATTGTGTTCCTCCTCGGCACCCAACCACGCATGAACGAAATTACCCGAGCTTACTGCTATTTCACAAATCTGTTCATAAATTTCATTCCCCGTTTTTGATCTTAAAATCAATTCATTCACCTGACTGATAAACTCATATAGTCTTTGTGATTTCTGAATATCCTGACGAGTATGCAATCCAGATTCAAAAATCGAGATTTCATTGGCCTGATAAAAAATACCAATTACCTTTCCCTTAAATAAATCTGGAATCAATGAAATAAATAACTCACTGGTGCGCCCATCCGAAAATTCAATACTTTTTCCTACCAATACCTCCTGTCTTCCATAGGCCAATTCGAAATGAGGAAGCATTTCATTATAATGTGACAAAGGGAAAATTTCTTTCGCTGATGGAGGCGCATCGTTGCGTTCTGTTGTTTGATTAAAATGCTTCCAAAAATGCCGGTTGCCATATTGGCAATTAAAGTCAGTATCCCAATAGGATAATAATGGTTGCAAATGCTTGGCTGTTGAAAGACCAACCTCGTTTAAAAGATCGGATTTCATATATTTGAAATTAGGGATGAATTCAATAATACTATTACAAGCCCGTGCTTACTAACACAAAGTAGAAATATTTTTTTTTAAAACTA